>PMLB01000343.1 GCA_003158735.1 Myxococcales bacterium
TTGGTCTCGGCCAGTCCCACGGAAATGTTCTGCATGATGGCCGCGATCCATTGCCGCGCGGCTTTCTCGCCCTTTTGCACAGTCGTGAGCCGCCGCTCGGCTTCCTTCATTTCGGTGTAAGCCTTCTCCACTTCGAAGTTGATTCCGCCCAGGGCATCGTCGCGGCGCAATTCGGCTTCCCGGAACTCCGCGCGCAGACGCTGGGCGTGTGCGTTCTTCACGAAGAGATCGAGCGGCATGCGGAACGCGGCCGCGATACCCACACCCGAGGTGTTGTAGGGGTTGTTGGCAAAGGCGTTGCTTGGGTGATCGATCGAGCTGGCATAGGCGTACGTGGCGGTGCCCAGCAAGACCAGGTCAGGATACTGGCGGCGCCATTCCAGGTCAGCCAGGGCGCGCTTGGCTGACACCATCTGGTCAAGCGCCTTGACCTCGGGGCGATAGGCGTGCGCCAGATCATTGTACGAGGCGAGCTCGCGCGCGGGCACCGTTTGCGTCTCCAGCGGGGCATCGTCGACATCGAGATCGGTCGGTGCGCCGGGGCCGATGAGGGCGCGCAGCCCAGCCTTGGCCAGATCGGCTCCGCGCTGCGCTTCCAGCGAGCGCGCTTCGATGTCTGCGCGCATGGTGCGCAAACGCAGGCGGTCGGTTACCGAAGCGTTACCCGTGCCTTCGGCCAGTTCCTCGTCGATCTTTTTCTGGGCGTCGTTGAGATACTCCAGTCCCTCGTCGAGCATGCTCAGCATCTCGCGCGCCAGCTTGGCGGCCCAGTAGGCCCTGCGGACGTTGAGTTCTACGTCGGCCACTTGACCCGATGCCTTGCTGCGTGAGGCATCCACGCCCAGTTCGGCCGCGTTGATCCCGGCGGAGATCTTGCCGAAGGTATAGATGGGCTGGACTATCTTGAGCTCGGTGCGCGTGAATACGCCGCGCAGGTCGGTGATGGCAGCGAAAGTCTCGCTGGGCTTGAACGTGAAATTCGTCTTCGCGCAGGGGTCGCTGCCGTCCGAGTTGGAATAACATTGGACTCTCGGCACCGGCGCCACCATTGACGACAAGTCGCCCGTGGGCAAGTAGTTCCGGTGCGCTTCCAGCGCTTGCGCTTCGACCCCCGCAGTGACCTGTGCGTTGGCCGCCAGGCCCGGGTTTCCCTTTCTGGCCATTTCGATCAGTTCATCGAGCTTGTAGGCCTTGGCCTGGGCGACGCCGATGAAAAGAAGGCTGGTGCTTGCCCACAGACAAGCGACAACTGCGGAACCGGAGAAACGAAATGTTTTCATGTCGGTGACCGGGTGGGAGAGGTCTACGGGTTTGACCTGGGCGGAGGCGCATGCTACCGCAAACCATACGTGGACAGTCAAGAAGGCGGTCCATAATTGAATCCTGCGTGATGTGTCCCCCTGAAACCCAAGACCCGTCCTGCCTGAGAGAGGATGTCGCGCAGGTCGACCTGGGAGGGCTCGCGATCCTGCGCTGCACCGGCGCTGACCGAATCGGTTTTTTGCACAGGCTCACCACGGGCAGCGTCCAGGCGACCGGCGTCGGGGCTGGCTGTCATTCTCTGCTTCTCGACAGCAAGGGCCATGTCTTGGGTGACCTGCGTGTATGCGTCAGGCCCGACGAGGTTCGCCTGGTGGTGGCCGCGACAGCGGGGCAGGGGCTTGCCACCAGCCTGGCGCGCTATGCGGTCATGGATGACTTCGCCGTGGCGGTGGAGCCGGAGATCGCTGTGAAAGTGCTCTGCGGGCCGCGTGCGGCGCAGGCTTTGCGCGCGGCCGGCGTTCCCGTGCCCGAGGACTTTGTGACCCAGCCGCTGTGGTCGCACGCGGACGCTGACAGCCCCTTTGGGTTGCTGTGGCTGGTTCGCAGCCACGACCTGGGCAGCGACGGGCTGTGGGCCTTCGGCGCAGCAACGGCCTGCGCCGCACTGGCCGCAACCCTGGACCTGGCCGGCGTGCCGACCCTGGCGCCTGAGGTCGCCGAGGCCCTGCGCATCGAGGCGGGCGAGCCACGCTTGGGCGCTGAGATCACCGGCGACGTCCTTCCCATGGAGGTGGGTTTGGCCGCTGCCCTGGATCACAAGAAGGGTTGCTACCTTGGCCAGGAAACCATCGTGCGCGCGCGCGACAGAGGGCTGGTTCGGCGGCGCCTGGCCGGGTTGCGCCTGTGCGGCGACGGGATGCCCGCTGCCGGCGATGGGATTGCCTTTGAAACAAATCTTGCGGCGGGACGCGTAACCAGCATCGGCCGTCTCCCGGGCCAGGCGGCAGTGGCCCTGGCCCTGCTGGCCTCGGCGGTCCCAGTCGGGGCCGAGGTTGGCATCAGCCACGGCCCCGAGACCCTGACCGCCGCGGTTGTCTTCGACCGACCGGTCTGGTGATAGGATTTTGCTGTAAGGTCGTGGGTCCTCACGGCACCAGAGGCTTGGTTTGATGGCTCATAACCCACTCTCCGACGATGACCCAGCAGCAACACCTGCCGCCTGCGTCGAGAAGCGCCTGTTGGACTCGCTTGACCAGCTCTACGAAACCTACGAGCCGTCGGTCGAGCGCTGGGTGCGCCGCCTGGCCGGGCCAGGCGCCGAGGTGGAAGATCTGGTGCACGACGTGTTCTTGGTCGCCTTGCGACGGAAAAACGAGTTCCGCGGCGACGCCAAGATCTCGACCTGGCTGTTTCGCATCACCGAACTGATCGTGCGCAAACGCCGTTTTCGCCGGCGGCTTCACGGCTTTCTCGGTCTCGCTTTTCGCGACAACGCGACCGCGCTGGCGCCCAGTAGCCCGACGCCACTTGAAGAAATGGAGCGCCGCCAGCAGTGCGCGCTGCTGTACGCGGCCCTGGATCGTCTGCCCGAGAAGTACCGCACGCCTGTCATCATGTTCGATATCGACGGCCGTCCAGCCCAGGAAGTGGCGAGCCTGCTGGGAATCAAGCCCAACGCCGTCTGGGTGAGGGTGCACCGCGCGCGGGCTCGGCTTCTCGATGAGCTGTCGCCCGACGGCAAGAAGACATCAAATGAGGATTGAAAGCACAATGACCGAGTCAGCCAAGGACCGGCAACTGGGGCCGCTCGCGTCTTTCGTGCGTGCTGCTGAGCCGCTGGAAGAGCTGACCGCAGGAGAGCGTGAGCGGATCAGACATCGACTGCAAGCGGCGTTGCTTCCTAGCCACCGTCCGGCGGCAGGATTCCGCTGGTCCACGGTGCTGGCAGCCTTGGGCCTGCTGCTGGCTGGCGGTGTGGTGTTTGCAGCGGCCGGCCACTTCGGGCTTATCCCTTGGCCGCGTGAAGCGAGACCGCGGATCGGCAGCGATCCGGCAGCCAGCAAGGCGCGGCCGCGCCCGGTGCGAGGAGTCGCTCCGTCGACGCTGGCGCCTCCAACTGCGGCCGCGCCCTCCCAGTCGCCGCCGGACGTCGTGCCGGTTGCGGGTTCGGCCAGGCCGGCGCCGGCTACTGCTAGCCCTCGGGCTGATCGCGCGTCTCATGTCGCGCCGGTGAGGGCGGCTCCGTTCCAGACGGGCATGGCAGCTTACCCGAACTTGCAGGCCACGCTTGGCGAGGCGCCGCAAAGTCCGCGGTCACAGCTGTCAGCAGTCGCGTCGGGACAAGGGGCCGATCCCGGCTCACCCCGGCCTTCTTCCGAGCCGGTTGCTGCGCCTGTGGCGGATTCTCGTTTGGCCATGCTGGCGCCTGCCCTCGACAGGCAAGTGGCACGGGCTGACCGCGCGTCGCATCTCGCTCCCGCCGCAGCGCCGGCGACTGCGACTCCGCTGGACGGCCAGGCCATGCTTGGCCAGGCGCTGCGCAGGCTACGCAATGACCACGATCCATCTGGCGCGCTCGACATCCTGACCAGGCATGCATCCTTGTTTCCGCAGAGCCCTCTCAGCAGTGAGCGCTCTGTGCTGGAGGTCGAGGCGCTGCTGGCCCTGGGCCGTCGTGATGAGGCTCTGCTTCGTCTGGATCGCATGTCTCTCGACAACACCCCGCGCAGCGCCGAACGCTACGTGGTGCGCGGCGAGCTGCGCGCGCGGGCGCAGCGCTGGAGCGAGGCTGGGGCGGATTTCGACCAAGCGCTGGCTCACGGCAAGGGGAGCCCGGTTTGGCAGGAGCGCGCCCTGTGGGGCCGCGCCGCGACCCGCACGCATACCGGGGATCATGCGGGCGCCCGTGCCGACTTGCAGATCTACTTGCAACTTTATCCCACGGGCCGGTTCGCGTCCGAGGCAGCGCGTTTGTTGGCGGCTTCACGATGAAGCGAGCCTGCGCGGTGGGGCTCGGCGCCCTGTGCATGGCAGCGACGCCTGCCTGGGCGGTCCCTGTGATCACCAGTGATTCGGATTGCCCGTCGGCGCCCGAGGTTGTGTCGCGCCTGACGGGCCTGCTTTCTGGGAACAGCCCGGGGGGGACGAGCGGCGCCGCCCATATTCGCGTCCAGGCAGGGCAGATGGTGGTGGAGCTGGCGGGCGAGGGCGAGCCAGCCGCCAGTCGGATCTTGCCCGCCGAGGCCGATTGTCACTCGCGCGCCCAGGCCGCAGCCTTGGTCATCGCCGCCTGGCTCGACAACATGCCAGCCGATCCCCTGGAGCAGGCCGAGTCGGTCCCCGCACTCGCCATTGATCCGAGCAGCCTGCATCCGGGATCGACTGTCACCGAGACGGCCCAGCCAGTGCCATCTCGGTTCTTGCCGGGCGCAGCCGCGTTCGCTTCCATCGACGGCCAGGGGCCGGGCGGAGTTCTGTCGGTTGAGGCCGCGTGGAGAAACCTGGTCGGCCGGTTCGGTCTGGCGACGGATCTCTCGTTCCCGCTCCCGCGCGAGACGAGTGTGGGTCAGGGAAAAGCGCGCTGGTGGCGCCCGGTTTTGGCGCTGGACCTGCGTGCGCCCCTGAACCGAGGCACTTGGATTCTGGATGCAGGAGCTGGGCCTGTCTTTGGACTTCTCTTGGTCGCGGGCAACGGATTTCAACAGAACCGCACTGACCTGGCCGCGTCGTGGGGAGCTACGGCTGGGTTTCGCCTGGCCCACAGGAGCAGGAGCAATTGGCTCTATTGGGCCGAGCTGCGCACTCTACTGTGGCCAGTTGCACAGCACATCCGCGACGAGGTGCAGGGGTCAGCGCCAAGACTCGCGGATCTACCGCGCATTGAAGTTCACCTTGGTCTTGGTTGCAGCTTCGGGGTTTTGTAATTGTCGGCTGTAAGGTCGATCAGTGTGCGGGGACTAGAAGGGTCATGACAAACAACACTCGCTCCACTCAAGGTTCACTGGTTGCGCTGGTGCTCGCCGCACTGTCGCCCGCATGCATGTCCGATCCAACGGCAGGATTAACTCTTGCCCCTGACGCAGGTCTTTTTCCTGACGCAGGTCTTTTCCCTGACGCAGGAATAAGTCTTGCCCCTGACGTAGGTCCTGCCGCTGACGCGGCTCCTCTGAGTTCTTCTCCGGACAGTGGGGGGTCGACTGGCACCACCCCAGCAACAACGACGTTCACCTTCGTGTCCAGCCCAGAGAGGGCAGTCGACATCTTGTTCATGATCGACAATTCCCCTTCAATGGACCCCAAACAGCAGGCACTGGCCAACAACTTTCCCAAGATGATCGCGGCATTGGAGAAGCTTCACGGCGGCTTGCCTGACGTGCATATCGGCGTGGTCAGTAGCAATATGGGAGCTGGCAATGGCGCCATGGGCGGCAACTGTGGCAATGGGTTGGGCGACAGGGGCCTTTTGTGGGGCAACGATCCCAATGACATGACCGCGTCGGTCGCGGACGGCAGTGCAGCGGCGACAGATCCGAACCAGCCTCTGATAACCTCTGGTTGCGGCCTCAATATTGGTCAACGTTGGATTGAAGATATCCAGGATCCCAACGGCACTGGGCGCATTCGGAACTACTCCACGGCCAACAATCTGCAACTTCAAGATGTCTTCTCTTGCCTCGCCAAGGCGGTGGGCGTCCGCGGCTGTGGACAGGAGCACCAACTGCAAGCGACTCGCGTGGCTCTCATTCCCCAAACCGGGATCAACGACGCGAATAGGGGCTTCCTGCGTGACAACGCCAAACTCGCCATCGTTCTCATCACCGATGAGGATGACTGCTCTGCCAGCAACGTGAACAGCCAGAACGATGACATGTTCAACATGCAAACGCCGGGCAAGAGAGACGTGGGCGACACTACCAGCCTGCGATGTGCGGCGCGCGGCCACCTCTGTGGCGGGCAGCCAATTCCGAACTATGACCCGGCGGTCGGCTACACCGGCGCGGCGCCTTTCACACACAGCTTCGCCGACTGCACGGCCAAGGAGAAGAGACTGCTTAACCCCAGCGGCAACCCGAACGACCCCAGCAACGTAGACTACACCTATCTGCCGCTCATCGATGTTCAGGACGTCATCAACGACATCAACAACTTTACCAAGGGAACCCAAGCCCAGCAGAAGATCTTCGTGTCTGGCATCATCGGCTGGCCCCCGGGCCCGAACGACACGAACCTCCCGGCCGACCTTCAAACCAACCCCAACTACCGGATTGACAAGGATGCCACCTCGCTTCCGGCATCGCAGGGGAATCTGTGGGACTACATGCCCATTTGCTCGATTCCGTCGCAGACGTCCGCTGATGGGAATATCTACAAGGCCTATGGCGGTCTTCGCTTGAAGAAGTTTGTCGATGCTTTCGGCGACAAGGGGCAAGTGTTCAGCATCTGCAACTCGGATTTCACCAACGCCATGACCCAGACAGGCAGCGATCTGGTTCAGGCGATGACGGGCAACGCTGACTGCGTCCCCTATGCGTTGACAGACGCGGCCCCGAACACTCCAGGGCTTCAGCCCCACTGTGAGGCTGTCGACCGCACTCCGTGCGACGTGCCGGGCATGGGTGCTTGTCTTGAGAGTGGCTACGCGGAAGCGCCCATGCCCGAGTGCAAGGATAGCCAGGGGAACCTGCTCGACCCGGCCAGTCCCCAACTCGACTCCGTGAGCGAAGACTCACGGCCTTGCTGGTACTTCTCCTATGACGCCACCTGCACGAATGCGCAGAAGATATCGGCCTTGCGGCCCACGGGAGTGGTCGCACCAGCGGGCACGCTCCTGACGATGACCTGCCAGACCTGTCCCGCTTCCAACCCAGGGTGCGTGGCCGCGTCCCCGTAGCCACCTCCGGTCGCGACCTTCTGCGGCTATCACGGGCTCGC
>PMLB01000401.1 GCA_003158735.1 Myxococcales bacterium
TCGGTGTAGTGGGCGGCAACCCGGAACGCGGACAATGAGCCATCAAGTAGTGCGACTACTTGTAAAACCTCAGTCCATAGACGCAGAAGTCGAACGGGATCGCGGGGCCGCTCGCGTTGTCCTGCTCAACGACGAACCCAGCGAAGGCCAGCGTCCTTGGGTCGACTGACTGCTCGTTACCTCCACCGTAAGACGGGTTCGAGACGAAGCTGCTCCAGGGAGCGCGCACGAGCTGCCAGCCGGGCGCGAGCGAGGTCAGCTTGCTGCCGTCAGCGGCAAAGAGCGCCCCAGTGCTTTGTGACTTGGCGGAGGTGCTCGACGCAATGCCGGCGCTGGCCCTCGAGCAGGGCTTTGTTCCGCTGATGGCGTTTGGATTGCACACCCCGCCGCCTGGAAGCTGGTTCTTGTCGACCAGTTGGACGACGAAGGCAGTGCTCATTGCCGTGGCGGTGTCTGGAGACACCCACAGCCAGAGCTCGATGCCGGCATACTGGCTGGCATCGATCAGCGCAGGTGGCGGGTCGGTGGTGAACCCGAGCGACGGTGAGGGGACCTTCGTTGGGCCGGTTCGGCTCGGCGGCGTGCCCGAGTAGGCAAAGGTCAAGGTCATGCCGCTCCAATAATACTGCTCCGGGCCGGTCTGGCCGGCAACGCACATGGCTTGTGGGCTCGATTCCCCTCCGTCGGCCGTCCCCGAGTCGACCGGGCCGGCATCCGGCGAAGCCATCGTACTGGGCAAACCCGCAGGCAGCGGGCTGTAGAGCGACTGACACAGACTCCCGCAGTTGGACACGATCGATGTGTCGCCGGCCGGGGTGGCAAGTACTCCGGGCGCACCAGAGAATGTCACTCCGGGTGCAGCAGCGGATGCCGTCCAGCCGCCCGGGCTTCCACATGACGGCGGCGCCAAGCTGATGTTCGAGCCGCTCATGTCGTCGATCAATGCACCCGAGGCGGGACCGGTACAGAAGCTCGCCGCATGGTTCGCATCGACGGGCGCCCCGCCATCGGTTGTTCCGAGTAAACTGGTGTCCGCGACGGTGAGGTTGTACGTGACATCGTAGAGGTAAGCAGGCCAGGGATCGTCGGCAAGTCCTTGTACCCTGGTGTGGATGGTGTGCGAACCAGGAGCGAGTGGCGCTAGCATGATCCAATACCCTGCCACCCATGCATCATACTGCAGGACCGATTGGGTCGATGTGCAGCCATAGAATGCCACCATGGGGTTATCGGGTGTGTTGGGAATTGCAGCGGAGGCGTGGGCGCATCCCGTGAGATAGGGAGCGAAGTCGGCCACCTGGGATCCGTACGACTTGCCATCGATCTCAAGCTCGAGCCCGGTCACCGAGCGAAGCCACGAGAGGCCTACATTCCGACAGTCCTGCTCGGATCCCTGGGTACATCCGGGGATGCTATCGGCCCAGATGGCAGATGCGTCAAAGAGAATCGTGCGGCCTGTGGGGACCACACAGGCTTGGGTGAAGGTCCCGCCTACGTCATTGTTCATGTCCCAGATCCCGAGGAAGAAGGGCGGGGCATCTGTGCCGCCGTCTCCCATTGCCGTCGATTGCCCCATCTCACAGGTCGCGCCGGGGGTGTTGAACGCGAGCGATTCCGGGCCGGGGCGCTCGTAGATCCACTTCAGCCACTCGGCGCCCCACTCCGCGACGGTCTTGCCATCGTAGATCCCATTCGGGTCAAGGACCGGGGGGGGCATGATAGCGACGTCGACCGCGACGCCCGCACCGCTGTCGACTGGCACATCTGCCCCAGCATCGGCCGCACCGTCGGGCTTGGCACCGGGGCTCCCTCCCGTGTCGCTACCGCAGCCGGTGAAACCGACACCGAGTCCACAAACCAGAACTACTCCAAGCCTCTTGTTCATGAGAAAGCTGCTCCTTTCATGCGCAGCTGCGTTGGTCTTGCTCTCTTTTCGTCCGCACCGCATCCCCAGTCAAGGCGAAAGGCGGAATCGGCGAAACAAGATCCGACCCATTCGACACGGATGCAGACCTCATACCTCGTGAATGGAGCACGTCCGGCAGCTCGGTCACAGTGCCTGTTCCGCCTGCCAGCGCCGTCCTGGTTCGCGTTCTGTATTACGATGCCGGCTCTCCGGCGTGCGCCTCCAATCCCGCCGAAGAGTCGCAGTCAATGAGTCGCGATCTGCAACGGCATCCACTCGAGCTCGGAGTTCGGCCCGTCGGGGAAGCAGGCAGTGGACGATATGATCGGCGCAACCGCCGCCGCCGACGGCGGACGGCCACTCGCTGTTGCCGCTCATTCTCGGGCAAAGTGTCACCGATTGGCGCAACACCCAAGCAACGACTGCACCAAGATCCGCGGTTGCTGGACGGGCTGAAGTAGGCCCTTCGACTAGCCTCGCCGCGCGACGAACAGCGCCGCCAGGACGCGCATCAAAATTGCCCCTACGATCGATAGGCGGGCGCGAACACTTCTTTGGCGAAGGTCTCGAAAGTCGTCGGCATGGGCACCACCGAACCACCAGCCTCGGGAGCGATCAGTCCTTGGCCCGCGCCCCGGTACATTTCCATGAACGCCGAGACCAGCGAGGGACTGAGGCCGGCTTGCCTGAGTCCCTGTTCGACATCTCCCAACGACACCTGGACGTAGCGAACCGGCTTGCCGATGGCTTGTCCGAGAATGCCGACGAGTTCGGTCTGCGTGATGGCCTTGGGGCCAATCAGGTGGACGACGCTCTTGCCGGAAAAGTCTAGGCGTTCGAGCCTGCCGCCGGCGTAGCTACCGATGTCGGCGGGGGCGATCATCGGCACCGCGGCCTCGGCCGGCATGAAGCCGCTGTAGATCCCTTGCGCCCTGACCGAGCCCAAGCCCATGAGCACGTTCTCCATGAAAAAGCCCGCACGTAGGAAGAGCGCGTTGAGCCCGGCTACCCTTTTCAGCCGTTCCTCGAAGTCGTGGAGCGCGACAATGGGTCCGGTGCCTTGGGTGTGGTGCGCGCCTAGGCTGCTCAGGAGCGCGACGTGGCGTACCCCAGTCGCTTCTATGCCGCCCGCCAAAGCGTCGATCACGCGAGTTTGATACGCGCGAAAATCGTTGGTCGCCATGTTTGGCGGAATCAGGAGGTAGGCGGCTTCGGCTCCCGAAAGAGCCTCGCGAACGAAACCCGAGCTCTCGATATCGCCGACGCAGCTCTCCGCACCAGCCTTGGCCAAGGGGGCCAGTTTCTCTCGCTGCCGGCCGACTACGCGAACTTGCTTTCCCTTCTTGAGCAGGAAGGCCGCAGCGGCGCCGCCGGTATTTCCCGAAGCTCCAAAGATGCAAATCATGGGTATCCCTACCTTTCAGCGAACGACCTGAAGCCTGCTACCTGGCTTCGATGCCCAGAGGATGTCAATCGTGACCGTGCGGCACCCCAACTGTTGAGCCGGCACGGCTGGCCGTACTTCCGGGTGGTGGATCGTCAGGCACGCGAGCGAGCCGCGGGTGGTAGAGCTTCTCGGGCTTCTATCTCCATCTATTGCGAAACGTTCTTGCCAAGCGGGGAATCGAACCAGACAGAAGCCGGCCCACTGCGATTCCCGCGCGGATTTTGCGCCGGAATCGAGCAATCCATTCTCAGGAGGTTCGCATGCGATTCAGCTTCATTAAGAAGAGCGAAAAGGAGTTCGTTCACAAACTTGAGGCCACGATGCCGGGCAGCCCCAGTCCGGTGACCATTTTCGAGGTGATCTGCAAGAAGTAGAGTCCATCTTGCTCACACCACAACAGGCTTGGTCGTCCATCCTAGCGCACACGACGTGCTTGCCTGCGACCGAGATCTCCGCCGACGAGGCTCTTGGTTACGTGTTGGCCGTGCCCGTGCTTGCGGATCGCGACATGCCTCCTGCCAACCGCTCGGCGAAGGACGGGTTCGCGGTCCGCGCTGCGGACTTGCTACGGATGCCCGTCACTCTTCCGATCGTCGGTGAAGTGGCGGCCGGCTCACCCGCGGCGCCGGTCGTAACCGACGGAACCTGCGCACGCATTTTCACCGGCGCCAACCTCCCACCCGGCGCCGACACTGTGGTCCAGGTCGAAGACACGCGCTCGGCGGGCGCCGGTGAAGTCACATTCGTCAGGGCCGAGCCGGCGGGCGCAAACATTCTGCGCCAGGGGGAGAACGCGCGGGCCGGCGGCGAGCTCGTTGCCGCGGGCTCGGTGCTCGGTAGCCTGCAAATCGCCATCGCCGCCGCCACTGGGCGCACGAGCCTGCGCGCATTTCGCCGGCCGCGCGTCGCGATCATCGCCACCGGGCGTGAACTTGTGCCCCCGGAGGCTGAAGTGGGCGCGCACCAGGAGCGCGATGCCAATGGCCCCATGCTGACGGCGGCTTTCCGCGCAGCGGGAATTTCTGTAGCGTCTGCCTGCCGGGTTTCCGACGATCTCGATGCCGTGACAGCGGCGCTAAGGCAAGGACTCGCGAGCGCAGACGCCGTCGTGCTGAGCGGCGGCGTGTCCGTGGGCGCGTACGATTTCGTTCCGGCGGCCATCACCGCGGTCGGCGCAAGCCCCCACGTTCACGGCGTGGCCATGAAGCCGGGCAAGCCATTCCTCTTCGCCACAGCGCCTGACTCTCGCCTGGTCTTCGGCCTGCCCGGCAATCCCCTGAGCGCGGCCACCACCCTGCACGAATTCGTGTTGCCGGCCTTGCGCCGTATGGCCGGTTGGCCCGAGGCGGACTGTCGCCCACTGGTGCGCGCGCGCCTGCTCGAGGCGATCGCCAACCCGCCCGGCTACCAGCGCTACGTGCTGGCCACGCTGGCGTGGAACACATCGGGGCCCGAGGTCACGCCGGTGAGCAGCCAAAGCTCGGCCGATCTTGCAGCCGGCGCTCGCGCGGACGGCGCCGTCATCGTGCCCGCCGACGCGCGCGGCCTGGATCAGGGCGCGCTGGTCGATTTTCGCCCCTGGCGGGTGTGGCCATGACGACCGTGCCGGCTCCCCTCGTCCTGCGCATCTCGGTCACCGATCGCTGCGCGCTCCGCTGCGTGTACTGTCGTCCGTACAAGGAGGAGCGTGCGCGCGCCCGTGATCGCCTGCGTGCCGATGATATTGCACGCTTTGTCCGCGTGGCCCAGGCCGCGGCCGGCGTCGCCAAGGTCCGCCTCACCGGCGGCGAGCCTCTTGGCCGTAGCGACATCGTGGACCTGGTGGCGGCACTCGCGCCCCTTGGCGTGCCCGACCTCGCGCTGACCACCAACGGCCAGCGCCTGGCGGCGCTCGCGCGGCCGTTGCGCCAGGCCGGACTCCACCGTGTCAACGTCAGTCTCGATTCCCTCGACCCGGAAACCTTCACGCGCGCCGCTCAGGGTGGCGTGCTTGCGCACAGCCTCGCCGGCATCGACGCCGCGCTCGCGGCCGGCCTTGTTCCCGTGCGCATCAACACCGTGGTCATGCGCGGGGTGAACGACCACGAGGCGGAGGCTCTCGTCGCCCGCGCCCTCGAACGCGGCTGCGAGCAACGTTTCATCGAGCTCATGCCCTCAGGCCTGCGCCCTCGGGACTACCAGGCCTGGTTCATGACATCCGCCGAGCTGCGCGAACGTCTGGCCCGCACCTTCGATCTTGCGCCGATTGCCCACGAGCCGGCCTCGTCGAGCCGGCGCTTCAGCGTGACCACCCGCGACGGCAAGCAAGGCACGGTCGGTTTCATCTCTGCCAACAGCCAGCCCTTCTGTTTCGGGTGCCGCCGCCTGCGCCTCACCGCCGATGGTCGCTTGCTCGGCTGCCTCGGTCGCCGCGACCACATCGGCATTCTCGGTCTCTTGCGCGACTCTGATGCCTCCGCCGACCAGCGCATCGCCGCCGCCCTGCACGTCGCTCTCGCGTGCAAACGCCCCTCTGGCTGCTTCTGCATCCCCATGCCTATGTCCTCGGTAGGAGGCTAAATGGCCGGTCGTGATTCGAGGACGAGCACTTTCATCTCCCTCTCCCTCTGGGAGAGGGGCGGGGTCATAGGTGCTAACCACGATTCTGCGGGCACTTTGCGGCCAACGGTGCGATCCGGAGTCTCACCACAGAGAGCACAGGGGCCACAGAGGCCGGAAGGAAAGGGTTTCGGATCCGGATCCGAGCCCTTCCTTCCGTTCCGTCTCTGTGAACTCCGTGCTCTCTGTGGTGAAATTCCGGCCCTATTCCTCGAATCGCGACCGGTCATTTTGCGTGTGACATGAAAGAACCGCTCCTCTCTCACCTCGACAAAGCCGGCCGCGCCCGCATGGTGGATGTGACCGCCAAGCTGCCGACTGCGCGCATGGCGCGCGCCGAGGCCGTGGTCATCCTGGGCCGCGCCCTCGCTGCGCGGCTGCGGCGCACGGGAGCGCTGTCCAAGGGCAACGTGCTCGAAACTGCACGCCTGGCCGGCATTCAGGGTGCCAAGCAGACCGCGAACCTTATTCCCCTGTGCCATCCTTTGCCCCTCGACGTGGTCGAGGTCCACGCGACCATCGTCGGCGATCGCGTGCTCATCGAAACCATGGCGCGCGCCCGCGCCGCCACCGGCGTCGAGATGGA
>PMLB01000347.1 GCA_003158735.1 Myxococcales bacterium
ATCACGGCATCGAGGGCGACGCGCACAGTGGGCCCGGCCATCGTCAGGGCAGCATCCTCGGCCATGGCGATATCGAGTCCTTCAAGCAGGCCGGTCGCCTCGATGTGCAGGCAGGCGCCTTTGCCGAGAACCTGATCGTCGCCGGGCTCGACCTCGGCTCGCTCGGACTCGGCAGCCGCGTGCGCCTTGGCGGCGAGGCGATCCTGAGCATCACCCAGATCGGCAAGCGCTGCCACGACCGCTGCTCCATCTTCCGCCAGACCGGCGATTGCATCATGCCGCGCGTGGGCCTGTTTGCCCGCGTGCTGGCGGGCGGCGCTGTGGCAGTCGGCGATCCCGTCGAGATCGAAGAGACGGTTCTGCGCTCAGTTCTCCAGGCCGTGGTGCTGACCCTGAGCGACCGCTGCGCCGCCGGCGTCACGCAAGACACCGCTGGCCCTGCGGTGGCCGCTCTGCTGCGCGAGTCCTTGCCCGCGCACATCTACCGCACCGAAATCCTACCCGACGAGCGCGGCCCGCTGGCCGAGCGCCTGCGCCACTACGCCGACGGCCACGGCATCGATCTCGTCGTCGCGGTGGGCGGAACCGGGCTTTCCCCGCGCGACATCACCCCTGAGGCCGTGCGCGACGTGATCGAACGTCCCACCCCAGGCTTCGATGAGGCCATGCGCGCCGCCTCGCTGGCCCACACCAAGCTGGCCATGCTCTCGCGCGCCTGCTCGGGCGTGCGCGGCCAGACCCTGATCCTGTCCGTGCCCGGCTCCGAGCGCGCGGCAGTCGAGAACCTGCAAGCGATCTTGCCCGCCCTGCCGCACGGCCTACGCAGGCTGCGCGGCGATCCCGAGGACTGCGGGCGAGTTTCGCCGTGATCGTCAAAACCCGCCCCGCCGGGCCGCGCGGACGCCGCCGGGACCGTGCCGATTCGGCCCGTGAGGGTTCTCCGACCATCGAAAAACCCATTCAAAATGACTATGGCCCAGGCCATGGATCCACCCGGCCACCTCCGGCCGATTCATATCTTCCAGTCTCCACGGGTCCTGATGTCTCCTCCGCCAAGGTATGCCGATGGCGAATAGTCCACGATTTGGGCGACTCTGAGAAAATCAAGAAGTCGCTCCGTAAGCTCCAGAAGCGGAGGGGGCGCGTCCGGAGCTGCCGGATTCGTGAAAGCCAGGTATTCGGCGTCCATGGTATCTGAAACTTTCGTGGTCGTCTTGGGATCCCTCTTGAGGAAGCAGGCGGTCAGCCCTCTAACGTCGACGTAAGTATTGGGCCACCATTTCCGGTCATTCTCACGAAGGAATTTCAGCAGACCATCCCTGAGGCCATCACTCGCCAAAGAATTCTCGGTTGCGATGGCGCCGAAGATCTGATGACAGAAATCCCACGGATTAACCGGACCACCCTGGTTCCTGCCAATGAGAACGTAGTTCTTTCCAGAGCCCGTTCGGTCGAGCTGCTTGACTGACTTGATATTCTCTAGTGCACTGGACAGCTTTTCTTGGCTGGCAATAGATGCCTTGTTTTCGATTACCGCCGCCACAGATTCGACAATGTAGTGCTTTATTCCGCCGATTTCGAAAACCGGAAAGTAGTCGGCCCGATAGATTACGATGTCGATCTGCTTGCTCATCTTGCCGCCGGCATCAAAAACGAAGCCCGTGTCAACCGCGAACTCCTTTGGCAGGAGTCGGCGAAGATAGCCTGCAAGGACGTTCTCCCGAGCTCGGCCGCCCTCCCCCGGATGCGGAATGTCCACGGTAAGGGCCAGCTGATTCAGTACGTCGCGGTTGAGAGAATCCAAGATCTTCTTCACGCCCGGGTGTGGCATGGCCCTAACCTTACAACAGATGGTTCCTCATAGCGGCAAGTTGGGCCGCGGGGCGAAAATCGCGAGTGTGGTGCCTGAGACATATTCAGAAACGCAGAAAGCGGACCCGGTGATACGGTGAACGTAGGTGTTTCGTAGGTTGTGAAGATTGTCGCGGTTGCCGACTGTGTCCGGATCTTGGAAGCTTCAAGCAGGCCGGTCGTCTCGATCTGCAGGCAGGCGCCTTTGCCGAAAATTTGATCGTCGCCGGGCTCGACCTCGGCTCGCTCGGCAGCCGCATGCGCCTGGGCGGCGAGGCGATGCTCGGCATCACCCAGAGCGGCAAGCGCTGCCACGACCGCTGCGCCATCTTCCACCATTTCTCGTGCCGGCTGGATGTGCTACAAAAGAAATGCAGATGAAGGAGTGCCATGTCGCGACTTGAGAAGACGGTCCTNNTTCACGGCTGCTATCGCGGCGTTCGGACCGACCGGTGGATTCGTGGTGGCGCAGGTAGTGGAGACAGCACCGACGCCTCTCAACGCGGCTTCTGCGTTCGGACTCGCGCACGCGTGAGCTACCTCTGCCGCTGTCGCAAGGGGCCGCCCGGGGACTTGCTTCGGCACGGCCCGCTCGTGGATGCCATCCTTTTGCCTCCGTTGGTTCAGGCGGAGCGACTTGTTGCCGAGCACAAGAAAGTGCCCAAGGTGTCTGCGACCTTCATGATCGACACGGGAGCGCAGAAGACTGCGATTGACAGGTCGCTCGCCGATGAACTCAACCTCACTCCGATTCGATTCGAGCAGATTGTCGGCGTGTCCCAGAAGGCTGAAGAGTACCCCGTTTTCCGACTGGTCCTTCAACTCCGCGTCTCAAGCGGGGAGAAGTCCCATCAGTATGACTACCCGACTGACGTCATCGGGGTGCCGTCGCCCGTTGTCAGCCAGCAGCAGCACTTCGGGTTGCTGGGGCGCGATTTCTTGCAGGCCTGGCGCCTTGTCTATGACGGTCCATCCGCCGTAGTGGAGTTCGAAATCAAGCAGTAGGACCTACGCGCATCGGACCACGCGTCTCTTGTCGTCGGTCCGACATCGCCGCTGCTGAGCGCGAGGAAAACCAAGCGCCTGCCGGCAAAACCCGCCACGGCGGGCCGCGCGGACGCCGCCAGGACCGTGCCGATTCGGCCCTTCAGGGTTCTCCGACCCTCAAAAACCCTATTCAAAATGACTATGGCCCGGCCGTGGCGGTCGCCGTGTAGATCCGTGCGTGCCGTGTCCCCAGTGCACTCTACCCGCTGGCCTTGTCCTTTGCACCGGCACCTTTAAGGTGCCATCCTTTCGTCGTGGAAAAGAGGAAGATGTCTCGACCCAAGACACAGCCCTGTCCGGAGTGTGGGGGCACGATGCAGTACGAACGGCGAGCGGACATACTGGTCTACAAGGGCCAGGAGCGGTCCTGTAGGACACTGGCCTGGTGGTGCACGCAATGTGGCGAGGCCATTTTCGCGGGCAAGCCGCTGCTGGCCCGCGATCGGGCTTTCCAGCAACTCAAGGCCGACGTCGACCAGGTTCTGGGCCCCGACGAAGTGGCGCAGGTGCGGGAGAAGCTGCGCCTCAGCCAGCGCCGCGCCGGCGAGGTGCTCGGCGGCGGGCCGCGAGCCTTTCAGAAGTACGAGTCTGGCAAACAAGCGGTTAGCGTTCCTATGAGCAACCTGCTGCGCCTGCTGGCCCGTGATCCATCGCGCTTGCGTGAGATCGCTTCTGGGCATCCAAGGTCCCAGGCAAGGCATGCCGGGCGCCGAGCGGCATGAGTGGCGCGATCTGTTCCCCGCCGGGTGGCAAACGTGTCTGCTTATGTGTATGATGATACACATGCGAACCTCCACCCGTGAACTACGAACCAACATCGTGCTGGATGCCGATCTGGTCGATGAGGCTACCCGGCTGACCGGCATCGGGACCCGGCGCGCCCTGGTTCACGAAGCTTTGCGGGCCCTGGTCGAAACCAAGCGGCGGCGGACACTGGCCGAGCTGCGCGGAAAGGTGAAGCTGGCGCCCGGATATGACTACAAGGCCGCGCGGGCCGGGACGCGATGATCTTTGTCGACACCTCGGTCCTCGTCGACTATCTGCGAGGAAAGTCCACTCCGGCGGTCGAGATGCTGGCCAACCTGGACGCCAACAGTGTCCCCTACGCCATCCCGTTCCTGTGTGGCCAAGAGATCCTGCAGGGTGCCCGCGATGAGCGGGAATGGCGCCTGCTGCGCGGAAACCTGTCGACCCAGCGGCTCGCGCTGCCCGTCGACCCGGCGGCGCTGCACTGGGAGGCAGCTCGCATATTCTTCGACTGTCGCCGTCGCGGGCTTACTGTGCGCAGCAGCGTGGACTGCCTGATCGCCGCGCAAGCTATCGAAGCTTCAGCCACTCTGCTTCACGACGACGAGGACTACGAGCGGATCAAGAAAGTGCGGCAGGGATTGAGGACGGAGAGGGGATAGGGAGGTCCAGATCCTGTACGTGCCCATGACCAATCAATCCAACAGGCGGAGCCTTCGGGCCGTGCTGATCGCTCTGACCTTCACGCCGTCCGTCGCCTTCGGGGCGACGCTGCAGGTCGGGTCCGGCAAGACGTACGCGAAACCGTGTGCGGCGTTCGCGGCCGCGGCGGCGGGCGACACCGTCGAGATCGACGCCGGGACGTACACGAGCGACGCCTGCAACGTCGGGGCGGGCAAGGACAACCTGACGATCCGNNACAGCGACAAGGTGACGATCGAGAACATCGAGTTCATGGGCGCGGCGGTCCCGGACTGGAACGGGGCGGGCATCCGGATCGAGGCGGCGAACCTGACGATCCGCAACTGCTATTTCCACGACAATCAGGACGGCATTCTCGGAGGCCCGCCGACGGACGGCACGGGCGAGGTCCTGATCGAGTACTCGGAGTTCGACCACAACGGGCTCGGCGACGGCTGCAACCAGGGCGGATGCACGCACAACATGTACCTGAACCACTTCGGCAAGTTCACGCTCCAGTACAGCTGGAGTCACAATGTCGAGACCGCCCACCTCGTCAAGACGCGCGCCTATGCAAACTACATCCTGTACAACCGCATCGGCTCCGAGGGGAACACGACGACGAGCATCCAGATCGACATGCCGAACGGCGGGCTCGCGTACGTCATTGGCAACACGATNNTCGACGTTCATCGGGTTCCCCGCCGGTACGGACACGAGTGGGATCGTCGACAACATCTTCGTCGGAACGGGCACTCCGCTGTCGAGCGGAGCGCTCCCGGCCGCGAACCTCGTCGGACAGGATCCGCTCTTCGTCGCGGCGGCGAGCTACGACTACCACCTGCAGAGCGGATCGCCGGCGATCGGCAAGGGCGTCGATCCGGGCGTGGGATCGGGGTTTGCGCTCATGCCGGCGTTCGAGTACGTCCATCCTCTGAAGGCCGTCGTCCGAAAGAGCGCGGGCGCGCTCGATCTCGGTGCGTTCCAGTTCGGC
>PMLB01000254.1 GCA_003158735.1 Myxococcales bacterium
CCACCATTCCTGTGACGTGCGCCCGTGTCCCCGGAGCTGTTTGCGACAAATCCCGAATGGAGCGACCATGGTCCGCATGGTAGCCAGACTGCGTTTTGTGCTTTCGGGTCTTCTGGTGGCGTGTTCGTGCGAAGGGAACGGGCTGCGGACCTTGACCATCTACGATGCTGGGGACACCGGCGGCACCGGCGGGAGTCAAAGCGCCGCGTGCGTTCCTGGCGCGAGCGTCGCGTGCGCGTGCCCCGCCGGCCACCAAGGTACACAAACATGCACATCGTCGAACACGTTCGCGGCGTGCGTGTGCTCGGCGCCCACGGCGGATGCCGGGGGCGATGGCGGCGCCACCAGCCCGCCAGACGCCTCTGCGGCCGTGGGCGGCAGTGGCGGCCCTGCCGGAACCGGTGCGGGCGGCAGTGGCGGCCCTGCCGGTGGCGGTGGAACTGGCGGCCAGCCGGCCACGGCCACCAGCGCCGAGCCGGGGGGCTGCGTTCCGGGGGTCAGCGTCGCCTGCGCGTGTGCTACCGGGCAGCAGGGCGCACAGACATGCACTTCGGTGGGCACTTTCGCGGCGTGCGTGTGTGTGGAGCCTACCGCGGATGCCGGCAGCGGCCCTCGCCCGATCACCCCGGCGGCGCTTGGTGCTCAATACAAGTTCGACCCGAACGACGTGCCCGGGTGGCAACTGGACCCGAGCGATTCGCAGGCCTTTCAGATTCTAGCGGAAGGCACTCCGGCTGACTTGTTCAGCTTCATGGACGGCGGCGCTGACCTCTATACCGACTCAGGGTGCACGGTCAGCTTGTACGAAAGCCTGGTCAGCAGCAACCAGGAACTCGCCGTGATCTGGGCCATGTATTTCGGTACCGATGCAAAGACCACCGCGATGTTCAACACTCGGAAGAGCACTGCCGGTGTTTCCTTGCCCATCCCGAACTACAATGCTTCTGACGCCATTGGGAAATCCGCACTGACTGTCCACACCGTCTATGCTCACGTAGGCGCGATGTACTACGAGATGCAGATGAGCGGGTTCACCGACGCAACATCGGCATTCCAAGCGGCGAGTCAGATCCTAGACGTGTTTAGGTCGAAAACCCGTTGAAGTAAACGCCGCGATTTTCTCGGGACCGCCGCGGTTGGCGCGGCAGGAGCGATGGGCCTCGGCGCTTTGAAATTCGACCGGGCTCCGGCCCAATCCACGACTGGGTCGGCGTGGGTCAGCTGCTGGTCTTCGCTACTTGTGCTTCTTCGGCGCAAGTCGCGCCAAGCTGTCGCACAGGGCGCGCCAGTCGTCGCCGGTTTCGGTGAGAAAAATTCCGATGCGTGCCGAGAGGCGCGGGTCGATGTTTTCCATGGTGGCGGTATGCACGATGATTCCAGCCACCGTGATCTCGCTCTGGGGCTCCTCGATTCTGACGGTGACCCGGATTCGGGTTCCCACTGGTCGGGAATCGGGCATGACCAGCTGCATGCCCCGTTGGCTCGCGTTGACGATGCGCGAGTAGATGGCCGGGCCCAACACGTCGATGTTGATCAAGGCCGTGGCCTCAAGCGCGAGCCGAGGTCCGTCGCTGCGTCTTTCCATAGGCACCAGGAAAGCTTCTCGCGTCGCCCCGGGGGGGGGTTACTTCTTCTTGGCCCCCGTTGCCGCCGAATCACTGCCAGCCGCGGCGCCACTCGCAGGAGCGGGGCTTGCTGGAGCGGTGCCTTTGGCCGCAGGAGCCGCGCCGGCCGCCGCGGGTGCTTCCGGGGCCGCCTCGGCCGTTTCAGGATTGCGTTCCCACTTGTCGGCCCGGCCTGATCCGGTCGTGTCCGTCCCGATGCGGTCGAGACGGCCATTCTCGTAGTACTGCCATTCGTCAGGCTTGCCGTCCCCGTTGCTGTCGCGCTCGATCCGAACCAGCTTCCCGCCTTCGTAGAATTCCACGTAGTCGGGCTTTCCATCGCCGTTCATGTCGCGCTCCATGCGCACCTTCTTGCCTTCCTGATAGTAGACGCGCTCGTCGAACTTGCCGTCGAAGTCCAGATCGAAATCCTCGGTCATGAGCATTCCGCCCGGACCGTAGCTGTAGATGATGTCCATCTTTCCGTCGTGGTTCAGATCGACCTGGCGGCAGGACAGCTGCTGCACCTTCTGTCCACCCTGGTCGACCACCGTGAAGAGCTTGATGACATCAGGCTTGCCGTCGCCATCGGTGTCGGCGGTGACGACTTGCTTTCCCTTGTCGTCGCAGCGCGAGCGATCGAACTGAGCGCCGAAATCGGTCTGGCTCACTTTCAGCCCGCTGGTGGCGGTTCCAGGCGAGGCCGCGGTGGTACTGCCACCACAGCCCGAGATTCCGAGAACCACAGTGCAGCAGGCCAACAGAAGGCAAGAAAACTTGCGGGACGGACCCCGCCCGGGTGACGACGTATGACAAACCAACATGCGGGCAAGGCTAGGCCCAAACAAATGTGGCAGCAAGTACCATTGGTTATGGATGTCGTGTCGCGGTAAGCGATTGACTGTTGGCGTATGGTCATGCATGGTCCCGTCATGGCACGGAAAAAGGTTTCGACAACCGTGTACCTCACCCCGGAGCAGTACGAAGTTCTCAAACTCCTGCACCAAAAAACCAAGGTGCCGGTCGCGGAATACATCCGCCAGGGAATCGACCTGGTTCTCGACCGGGAAAAGAGTCATCTTCCCGGGCAACTTTCCCTCGACGTCGTTCGCCGGTAGCCGTCCGTGCCGACCCCAATTCAACAGATACGCAATTTCTCTGTCATCGCGCATATCGATCACGGAAAGTCGACCCTCGCGGATCGCTTGCTGGATGCGACTGGCGCCCTGACCGCGCGCGAGCAGAAAGCGCAGTTTCTCGACAGCATGGAGCTGGAGCGCGAGCGGGGCATCACCATCAAAGCGGCCACAGTGCGTCTCAGCTACAAGGCCGCCGACGGCCAGACCTATGAGCTGAACCTCATCGATACGCCGGGCCACGTGGATTTCCACTACGAGGTGTCGCGCTCCCTGGCTGCGTGCGAGGGCGCCCTGCTGGTGGTGGATGCTTCGCAGGGGGTGGAGGCCCAGACCCTGGCCAATGTCTACCTGGCGACCGAGCACAATCTCGCGATCGTGCCGGTCATCAACAAGATCGACCTGCCCTCGGCCGATCCCGAAGGAGCCAAGCGCCAGATCGAAGAAGTCATCGGCATCGATGCGTCGGGCGCCATCCTGGCTTCGGCCAAGGACGGGCGTGGCATCCCGGAAATCTTGGAAGCCGTGGTGGCGCGGATTCCTCCGCCCGAGGGCTCGTTGACCAAGCCGCTCAAGGTGTTGCTACTCGATAGTTGGTACGACAGCTACCGAGGCGTGGTGCTGCTGGTGCGCGTGGTGGACGGTACCCTCCGGCAAAAGCAGAAGATCCGCCTCTGGGCCGCGGGACGCGACTACGAGATCGTCAGCTTGGGTGTGTTTGCCCCTTTTGCCACTGACGTGGCCGAGCTTGGTCCCGGCGAGGTGGGATTCATCACCGCCGCGATCAAAGAAGTGGCCGATGCGCGCGTGGGCGACACCATCACCGAGGCGAGCCGGCCCTGCGAATCGCCTCTGCCCGGCTTTCAACCCGCCAAACCCATGGTCTTCGCCGGCATCTTCCCGACCGATCCGGCCCGCTACGAGGATCTGCGCGACGCCCTCGACAAGTTGCGGCTGAACGACGCCTCGTTCAGCCGCGAGCCCGAGGTTTCGGCGGCCCTGGGATTCGGCTTCCGCTGTGGCTTCCTCGGCCTGCTTCACATGGAGATCGTGCAGGAGCGGCTGGAGCGCGAGTACAACTTGGATCTGGTGACCACCGCGCCCACCGTACGTTTCCGGATCGTGCTGCGCAACGGGGATGTCGTCGATCTGGACAACCCGGCCAAGTTCCCGTCGGAAGGTGACATCGATCACATCGAAGAGCCAATGATCGCGGCCGTCATCCACACGCCCCCTGAATTCGTGGGCGGACTGCTCAAGCTGTGTCAGGAGCGGCGGGGCACCCAGACCAGCCTCAGCTACGCCGGCGAAAAGCGCGTGATCATTCGCTACGACTTGCCGCTCACCGAGGTGGTGTTCGGCTTTTACGACCGCATGAAGTCGGTGTCGCGCGGCTACGCCTCACTCGACTACGAGCCCAAGGGCTATCAGCCGGCCGACCTGGTGCGCCTGGACCTCCTGGTCAACGGCGACCGGGTGGATTCGCTGTCAGCGGTGATCCACCGGGAGACCTCGTACATCAAGGGCCGCGACCTGTGCATCAAGATGAAGGAGCTTATCCCGATGCAGCAGTTCGAGGTAGCCATCCAGGCTGCCCTGGGCTCGCGCGTGATTGCCAAGACGGTGGTGAAGGCCTTGCGCAAGAACGTGACCGCGAAGTGCTACGGCGGCGACATTACCCGCAAGCGCAAGTTGTTGGAAAAGCAGAAGGAAGGTAAGAAGCGGATGAAGCAGGTCGGAAACGTGGAAATCCCGCAAGAGGCCTTCCTGGCCATCCTCAAGGTCGAATGAACATGATGACTAAGTTATGGACCGCGTGGCGGACGCACAGGTACTGGAATCGGGCTCGCGACGAGGGCAAGCATCTGGTCAGAGAGTCACGACGCATCCTCAAGCGGAGGAGCTATCGCATCCCGCAGACGGTGGCCGCCGAGATCGAGTTGGCCGTGTCCGAGGTTGAGTCAGCCGCCAGAGGCGACGACTTCGAGCGCATGCGCGAGGCCATCTCGGCCCTCGACGAGCGCATGGACAAGCACCTGGCCTTTGCGCGCAAGTCGACCGCGCGTGAGTACGCTGAGTCGATCGGGGTGGCCCTGGCGGTGGCTCTGCTCCTGCGCGCCTTCGTGGTGGAAGCCTTCCAGATCCCCTCGGGGTCGATGATCCCGACCCTGGAGATCGGGGACCACATTTTCGTGTCCAAGTTTGCCTACGGCATCGGGATCCCGTTTACCAACAAGAAGGTGGTGGAATTCAGCGATCCGCAGCGGGGCGACATCATCGTTTTCCGGTACCCGCCCGACCCTTCCACGGACTTCATCAAGCGCGTAGTGGGGCTGCCCGGTGATTCGGTCGAGCTTCGCCACAACCAGGTCTTCATCAACGGTCAACCCATGCTGCGCGAGCATGTCGCCGGCGAATGTCGCTATAACGAAGGTCGCAGCCCCGAGGAGGCGCGCGATTGCGAGCTGTGGATCGAGAGCCTTGGCAGTAAGACCCACAAGGTCTACCAGGACCCCAACCAGCCCCCACAGGGCTGGGGACCCCGCGTGGTGCCCCCACGCAGCGTGTTTGTCATGGGCGACAACCGCGACAACTCGCGCGATTCTCGTGTCTGGGGCTTCGTGCCCTACGACAACGTCAAGGGCCGGGCGCTCATCGTGTGGTGGTCGCGTGATCCCGCATTCGGCGGCTGGTCACCCGAGGGCGTGGCCGAATGGTTCAAGTCCATTCGCTTCTCTCGTTTCTTCAGCGTTGTCAGGTAGCTATCGCGACAGCAAGTAGATGGCAGTACCAACGACCACTAAGATCGCCCCCACCACCGCAATCACGCGCTTCGCTTCCCGACGCACGGGAGCGGCATCCAGGGTCGCGAGGACGTCGGCTATGTGTTGGCGAAGCGCCGCCGCGCTTTCGTGACGGTCATCGCAACCCTTGGCCACCATTTTCAGAACCACCTCGTCCACGGCCGCTGGGATGGCCAGGTCGGGACGCAGACTCGACGGGGGAGGGGCTGCTTCCTGCAGGTGGAATTGGATGACTTCCGTGGTGCTCTTCGCGCCTTTGAAGGGAAGCTGCCCGGTGAGCATCTCGTAGGCGACCATGCCCAGTGCGTAGATATCCGAGCGCCCGTCGAGCGCCTTGCCGCGCAGCTGTTCGGGCGACATGAATTCCAGGGTTCCCACCGTTTGCCCGATAGCCGTCAGCGCGGGAATGATCTTGCTTCCCTCACCGGACAGGATCTTGGCGATGCCGAAGTCCAACACCTTGACGTAGTCCGCGCCGCCACGCCGCTCGACCATGATGTTCTCTGGCTTCATGTCACGATGAACAATGCCCTTGTCGTGCGCCTCGCCCAGGGCTTCCGCGACCTGGTCCAAGATGCAAAGAGCACGACTCGCTTCGATGACGCCGTCCCGGTGCTGGATCTCCTGCAGGCTTTCGCCCCGGACCAACTCCATGGCTAGGTAGAGGACTCCGTCCTCGGTCTGGTCGAAATCGTAGATGGTGACGGTGTGCGGGTTGCGCAGTTGCGAGCAGGCCTCGGCTTCGCGCCGGAAGCGGGCCACCACGGTGGCGTCGGCCACGCTGTGGGGATGCAGGATCTTGAGCGCCACCGGCCGCCCAGTGGCGAGTTGCTTGCCCTCGAAGACCGCGCCGAATCCTCCTTCGCCGATCTTGCGTTCGACCTGATAGCGGTTGTTGAGGGTCCGACCCACCAGGCTGTCCAGGGACGCCGGCCGGGGACCAGCTGCAATCGGCGCGGGAGTGAGCGTCCGCGGAGCAGCGGGTCCGGATCGGCCAGAACTGGCCGGGGTCACAGGAACGCCAGCGGCGGGGCTCATCACGCGCCCGCCGGTAGCGGGGCTCATCGCGCGGACCCCGCTGGGATGGGCCAGGGCGGACTGGAGGGCTCGGTCCAGCGCCCGTTCGAAGTTCCCAGAAGCACCCGGTGCCGCCACCGGTATGGGCGCACCGCAAACGCCACAAAAGCGAGCGGCTGGCTCGGCGGCGGTGTTGCACTGGGGGCACAGTCTGGTCGCCATGGGTTCCCGCACCTATGGCTCTCTCCCGGCGTCAGCCGGGCGGTTGGGCGCCGCGAGCATCTGGGGACGGGCAGCCGCGGGTGGTGCGGCTGACGGGGATGCCAGCCTGCCGTGCGAGATGAGGCTAGGCCTCTCGAAACTGCGATCCGGTATCGCGGTCCGCTGATAGACCAGAAACAGGGCTCCGGCCAGTGCCGCCAGCAGGGTGACCAGAACAAAGGCAAGCACGGAGCGAGCCTCTGGGATGGGCTGCGCGGGGGCAATGGTTGTCGTGGCTGGTTCCCCGGCAGGGCTGCTGTTGGCAGCGGGTTCCTTGGCCACAGATACGTCGGACGCGGTGGCTCGCAGTTCTTCTCCGGGGACCATTTCGCCGGTCACCTGCTCGGGCGAAAACGGGGGTTTTTCCGGCTCAGGGTCTTCCGGATCCTGACCCGGGTCGTACCCCAGAAACGCCACCGCATCCTCGGTGTCCGGCTCAGGCAGCCCAACACCCTCAAATCGGGCAAGCACCACCGTGATGTTGTCGGGGCCATCGTGCGCGTTGGCGCACGCGATGAGCCGATCACAGGCCTTTTTCACGTCGGGCTCATCAAGCAGTATCTGCTTGATTTCGTCGTCGCTGACCGGGCCGTGCAACCCGTCCGAGCAAACCAGGATCACGTCGCCGCGATGGAGCGAGACTTGCGAGAGCACGACCTCCACCTTTTCCTGGACGCCCAGCGCCTGCAGGATGATGTTCGCATGCTCGAAGCCTTTGGCCTCTTCCAGGGTCATGGCTCCAGCTTCGATGAGCTGCCAGGCCAGGGATTGGTCTTTGGTTGCTTGGCTCAGGCGACTGCCGCGCAGGACGTAGCAGCGCGAATCGCCGATCTGTCCGATCAGCAATGTGGCGTCGACCAGTCCAACCGCCGTGCAGGTCGTGCCCATTCCGCGCTCGTTCTGGTTGTCGCGCGATTGGACGAAGATACTGTCGTTGGCCGCTTCGATCGCGCGGCGCAGGCGACGCGCAAGACGTTCGCGCGTCAGCGGTCCACCGCTACCGACCATCGACGAGATGGATTCGACGGCCATGGTGGAGGCGACCTCACCCGCGGCGGCACCACCCATGCCGTCGCATACCAGGAACAGAGCCCCCTTCTCGTCCAGCGAAAAGTCGAGAGAGATCTCGGGTGAGGGCTTTTCCACGTGAGCAAAGTCCACCACGAGGAAGTTGTCCTCGTTGTGCTCACGCAACTGGCCCACGTCTGTCTTGCCACAGACCGTGATCTTGATTTCAGAAGGGCTTGCCATGTGGGGGCTCTGACTCGTCGTGACGTTTCTCGCTTTCGTCTACAAGCTTCGCCTCAACTTATCTCGAAGCGCAAGAGTTCATCGCCGAGCCGAATCATTTCTCCGGGAGTTAGGGCGTGCTGGCCGGTGAGGCGGACGAAGCTGCCGTTCGAGCTGCCCAGGTCGGATAGGAGTGCGCTGCCATTGCGAAACTGAAGCAGGGCGTGGCGGCGCGACATGAATTCATCGTCGGAGAAAACGATATCGCCTTGTTCGCGGCCCAGCACGAGGTCACTGCGGGTGAGGTGGAACATGTCGCGGCTGGTTCCTGCCGAGGTGAGCTGGCGCAGCCGTCCCCAGGGCGCCTTGAGCGGCGTGCCGAACAGGACCACGCCGTGCTCGACGGCAGGACGCAGGGTCTTCTCGACGTCGGACAGGAACTCAAAGCGCAGGACCTGCTTTCCGACCAGAATCAGGTTGCCGTCCGCCAGTTCCACTGGTTGGCTGATACGTCGGTAGACGCCGTTGCGGTTCTCAAGGGGCGTGATCACGTGTTGGCCGGCGCGCAGGGTGATGCGGGCATGGCGTGGGGCGAGATGCGGATCGTCGAAGTGGAGATCGCCTTCACTGCGTCCAAGGTCCACCTGCTCGCCAGCGAGAGGGTACGACTCGCCATCACTGCCATCGCGTCGCACGGCTACCAGCCGCGGCCCGCCAGCCTGGCGAGCCGCCGCGACCGAGGGACGGGCTGCCACCGCCGCGGCCAGGGCCGCCGAGGCGTCGGCGCTCATGGGAGTGGTGTGGCCGAGACGGCGGCCGCAGGCGTGGCAGAAGTTGGTCCCCATCGGGTTCTGATTGCCACATCCAGCGCAGAGCAGGGCCGAGTCCGTCACGGACGGCAGCCCCACGGGAGCACCGCAGCGCTGGCAGAAGGCACCGCCCTCCGCGAGCGCCCCGCCAC
>PMLB01000305.1 GCA_003158735.1 Myxococcales bacterium
GCCAGGAATCGATCGAGCACTTGACCGGCTACCTCATGGCCATGCAATAGAAGGATTCACCGGCGCTTGATAAACCGGAATTCGGGGCGAACAGCCGCGTGGTTCTCGCCCATGTCGACGACACCAAGCTCGCTGACGTCGTTCGCCGCAGCAAAGCCGCCGGCGTCTGGAATTGCGTCACGCAGATCATGACCGAGCACTTCGCGGCGCTCGAGCATCACGAAGCGTTGCTTCGCCTGCCCGGCGTGAAGTACTTGTCGCCTGTGCAGCTCGCCACCTGGGATCCCAAGAAGAGCTTCCGCGCGCAAGGCATGACCGCCGAGGACTTCGCGGCTGAGCGTGCGCGTGCCGCCTTCAACAAGCGCCTGACCCGGGCGCTGCACGAGGCCGGCGCGCGCCTGCTTCTCGGCACCGACACGTCGAACCCGTTCGTCATCGCCGGGTTCTCGATACACGAGGAGCTGGCGTTGTTCGTCGAGGCGGGGCTCACACCCTTCGAGGCGCTACGCGCCGGTACCGCTGATGCCGCCGAGTTCCTGCACGCCGAGCGCGAATTCGGTCGGGTCGCGCCCGGGCTGCGCGCCGACCTGATCCTCGTCGACGGCAATCCCTTGGCCGACGTGCACAATGCCGCGCGCACGCGCGGGGTGGTCTTGCGCGGCCAGTGGCTCCCCGCCGCCAAACTCGCAGCGGCGCTCGATCAGCTCGCCAAGGATCGCGCCGGGCCGCCCGCATCGGCCACAGGCGGCCTTGATTGGTTCCAGTCGGCGCCGGCGCTCGCGCTCACCGGCGGCCAGGTCGCCTGGAGCGCCACGTTCGACGAGAGCTTCGACGGCACACCCACGGGCGCCACGCGCCTGGCGGTCGAGGTTCACCAGGGCGGCCGCCGTACCATCGTCGCGCAATCCGCCGGGCGCCCACCAGGCCCGAAGCTGGCGACGCTGCGCTTGGAGCTCGATCCCTCGGGCCACGCCAGCGAGCTCACGCTCGACGAGGACGGAAAGCGCCACGGCACCGCCACCGCCTCCGGGGGGCAAGCGCACTTCACCGGCAACCTCAGCGGAAAACCCGTCACCGACGAGATCCCCATGGGCGCGGACGACGTGTTCGACCACTTCAACGCCGCGACGCTGTTGCCGCTCGCCGAACGCGCCTTCCAGCTCCGGCCCGGCGCCACGGCCGTGGTTCGGGGCGTGCTCGTGTCTCTGGCTCCCTTTGGCAGCATGAAGCCCGGTGTGAAAGACGTGAGCTACGAGATCACGCGCAAGACCGACGGCGCACACGGCGAGCACACCTATGACTTCGTGGATCAGACGCCCCTCGGAAAGATGTCGGGAGAAATGGTCATCGATAGGGACGGGCACCTGGTGTCGCTCGTCTACCGAGCCTCCTACGGCGAGATGAAGATCGAGCGGTCGTCGCCGCCGCCCCGTGCGCGCCGAGCGGGGTAAGCCGGCGCACGGCCGCATCACCATCCGCGCGGCCCAGGAGGCCGATTTTGTGTACCTCACCTTCGAGGACGACGGCGGCGGCATCGACCGCGAGGCCATCCGCCGCACCTTGCAGACCTCGGGGCAACTGGCCAGCATGGGCAACCCCAGCGATGAGGATTTGGTCGGCGCCATCTTCGAGGCCGGCTTCTCGACGCGCGCCCAGTCCAATGCCCTGGCCGGGCGCGGGATGGGCATGAACATTCGATGAGAAGTGCAGAACGGCGCATGGACAAAGTGCCACCATTGTAACCTGTCCCTGAGGCGCGCGCGGTCGGCTTGCCCGGACATCGGGGTCGCAGCGCGATCTCTTTGCTGCGTCCGCCCGCTCCTCGGGCCGGAAGACTCTTTCCGTCCGACTTCTGACGAGCGTCGCGGAGGTGCGCCTCAAGGCAGCTGCGTGAGTGACTTGAGTCGCTTCGTGGTACAAATGGGTCCTCATGAGGTGGCGTCCCTCGCTACACGCGGCGCATGTGGAAGCATCGGGCACACGCTGGCCCGGTGCGCGAGTGCGCTGGGCGCTTGCGGGATCCTTGCTGGTCCACGGGGCGCTGGCATGGATGCTTTTCTCGAAAGAGGCGCCGAAGCCCACGCCTCTTTCCGAGCCAGTGGAGATCGTCTTCGAGGTGGCCCCGGCAACTGTTCCGGCTCCGGCTTCTCCTCCAGCCTCCGCTGCGGCGTCGCCGCCCGCGCTGGGACCATCGCTGGCATCGCCGCCGTCGCGAGCAAGAGTCGCGGTTGTTCATGGCGACACGGTGAAAGCCGCGGCAGAGGCCGCGGAAGTCCCGATGCCCAAGACCGATGGATCTCTTCAAGTACCAGGTGCTGCGTCGCCAAGCCTGGCCAATCCCCTGGCCACCTTCCAACCCGCGCGTCCAAACCTGACCGGGCCGATGAAATTCCCTATGCCTGACGAGAAAGCGCGGGATCCTCTCGCTCCACCCATGGCGAAGAGCCAAACCGGGGTGCGCGAACTGCCGAAGGGGAATCAAAGAGGTACGCGCGTGACCGCCAACGTGGCCGAGGACGGCAGCATCCGTTTCCATGATCCGAAGGACATCTCAGACGTGCATATGGTGGGGTTGGGTGTGGGGGGGCGATTCGATCTCAGCGACCAGATCATGAAACGTGCAGGCCAGGATCCCTACGCCTCCGTCAAACGCGCAATGGCAGAGAATACCCGCGAACAACGTCTGTGCATGGCCAGGCGGTACCAGGGCGAGCGGCAGAAGCAGGAACTTTTTGCCCTATCCACGAAGGTCAGACAGCTTGCCGCCCGCACAGATTTGTCTGCAGCCCAGCGCCGGGAACTTCTTTTCACCATCTGGGACGAGTGCTCCGAGGAATCGGATTCGACCACAGACTACGGCGCCATGGCACGCGCCACCATCCTGTCCATTGTGCACGAAGCATTCCCAGCAGGCAGCGATGTGGCCTATCCGCCCGCCGAGTTGTTGGCCCTCAACGAACGGCGCTCATCACGTCAACCGTTCGCCCCGTACGACCCACGCCCGATGAAGCGGACGCGCCATCCCGATGCCGGCGCGCCGACGGAATGCCCGTAGAAGGCTTGCCTACAGGATCACGATCGCGCACCTCAGAATGAAATCGATACGTGAGGCGGTGCGGACCGCAGCGCAGGCTGGACCGCACACGATGAACAAGCAGTCTGAACGCCAGTTCCAGGTGGCACGGAAGATGGAAACACGCCGGTCAATCCCTGGGTTGCGCAATCTTCGCATGCGCAGCGCGGTTGGGATATGCTGTCTCGCGATGATGGGCGTTTGCGCCATCTGCTGGTTCTTCAAATGCTGAGGAGCACGCGCATGCATCGAATCCCATCCTTCTTTAGGACTACTATGCTTGTGCTTTGGGTCGCCGGTTGTGGTGGCAGGAGCGCCGACGCAGGCGCGGGTGGTGCGCTCGGGACGGGTGGCGTGACAGGATCAATCGGCACTGGTACGGGTAGCGGGACCGGCGGCTCGAACGTGAAGCTGGATACTGGATTAGGGGGCTCCTCCGGAGCCGTCCCCGACACAGGAACAGCTGGAGGCTCCGGCTGCGACAAGGATCTTTCGGGCACTTGGGATCTCTTTGCGTCCAGTCTCGGCACGGGAATCGTGCGCGGGACCTTGGTCGTCTCGAAAGACGGGTTCTCGCTCACCACGAGTAGCTCTCAGCTCACCTACGACGCCCAGGGCCCCTCCGCCACGTGGAAACACTCCGATTACTATAACGAATTCCCGACGACGCGCTTGATTTCTGTTCAGAACACGCCTGCCGCCGCAAACACGGGCAGCTTTCCCGTCGTCATTGGCGGTCATTGGGTCTTGCAGTCCAATAGGGAAACCTGCACGTTGGACGTGGCCGCCGATAAGGTCACGGGCAACTGCACCGTCAATGGGAGCGACTACGACGTGGGCGGCGACGATTGGCCCTGGGATGTTCTGCCCTCGCCTGAGAACGGTCTTCACTACACCGTCTTGCGCACTGATGCGCTGGCCTCGCAGTTTGGCGACTTCGGTGGCAACTGGACCGCGCGATCCGACTCCGGCAGCCCGCAAAACTGCAAAATCAAGCTCGAAAGCAACACCGCCACGACCAGTTGCAACGCCAACAACAACTTCAACGGGGATCTGCATCTCACCATCGGAACGGATTGCGTGGCCAGCGGGGTAACGCCGAGCGGGTCGGAGGTGAGCGCGCGCAGGCGGTAGCCGGCCAATGAGCGCGCGCCGTGGCTGGCGATGGCTGGTCGTCCTGGGATGTCTGCTGCTGGCGATTCGTCCGTCCGCGTATGGGCGCACGCCGCAAGCGCTGAAACTGGAGATAGCGACAGGGCAGAAGCCCGTATCGCGCGAACGCACTACGCCCTCAGTGGCGATGCTGGTGCTCAACGCCATGCCCGAGGCCAGGCGTCAATTGTTGGCCGACTCGTTGGCCAAGCTCGCTGCTGCCGTGGACAAGAAAAAGAACCCTCTTTTCGTTTCCTTAGACGACGGCGAAGAGCGCTCGGTCGTCCACGAGTTGATCGCACAGACGATGCCCGCGTTTAGCGCAGCGGCGAGTCTGGCGGCCGGGAGTTGGCCATCGCGCGAAGGCGATGTGCAAGTTCGCGCGGTCTATCGCTGCGCTGCCAAGCGGCAATGCGTGTCACTGGATGGCACTCCGGGGAATGACGAGGGAGAGCGGCGTGCTCGTTTCCTGGCCTGGCCGCTTGGCTACGCCGTCTTTCTCGCGGTGGAAGGTCGGGCAGAACTGGACAAGGTCGCCGAGGCGCTACGCGCCCCGGGCTCGTTCCAGATCGGGCTCGTGCTCACCAGCGCTGAGCTTCACTCATTGCGAGCCAGCCCGGCCCTCTTGCCCTTGCAACGAAACGCCAAACACTTGGTCAAGGCGATGCCCAAGTCACGCCCGCCGCTCCTCGAAACACTCGCGAACCTCGCGAACGCGGGGACTGGCAAGGATAGGCTTGCCTGGTTGCGGTTGCCTCCAGACACGATTCTCGTTGTACCTCGCCTTGGGGCTTTGGCCACAAGCGATCAGTTCGTGGCTGACGTGCGCAGCCGCTTGCGGGCCGTCGGTGCCAAGGTGGAATGGCTTGCGTCGCCGAAGTAGGGGCTACCGATAGACGCGCCATCCATTGGACCGGCGTTATCGTAGAAACCCGAGGCGGCAAACGCAAAACTTCCACCCCGCGCGAAACCCAGCTGACCGCCGATGGGTGCCATTCTCGAAAGCCGTGACTTTCCCGTGGACGCCATACTTCCATGATGCCTATGCACTTGAAGGCGTGCTCGGCTTGTTCAAACGCGCCCATGCGGCCGGACTGAAGGGTATCACTGTGTTCCCAGCCGACAGCCCGATGGGGCGGGTTCTGGTAGCCGCCTGCGACGGGATTGCGTGC
>PMLB01000099.1 GCA_003158735.1 Myxococcales bacterium
AAGCGACGGTCAAAATTCTTCGTTGGTTTCGGTTCTTGCTTCGACAAAGTTCACCTGGGGTGGTTGGCGTGTCTGCACTAAGCGTAAGCTGCGTTGAGCACGAGAGCACAAGACAACCTCTTCTGGCTTGTCTTTTCTAGTGGACCTAAGATGACCTCGGGCGCGGCACCGCAACGGCCCAAGCAGATCAGGGGGAGGCTCGCATGTGTGTGGCCTGCAAAGAAGAAGCGAACACTGTACGCGCTCAAGAAGCTGGAGGTACAGGCGCCAGCACCGGTTCCTCCGGCCGGGCCGGTAGACGACGAACGACGAGCCCGACGATGCCGATCTTCGGGAGTGAATCTTCGTCAGAGGCCCTTGGGGATTCGTGCGCCGGGCATGTCCAAATGGAGGCCCGACCATGCCCGGCGCGAGAGCCCATCTTTCACCCCTGCCACGCCGCGATCGTGCTCGTGATGGATCTCGGCATTTTTCGCCGCAGGCTTCAGCTCTCCCCGGCGATCGCGCATCCTTGGAAACAAGCGCAATTATGGCGACAGCCGCGCCGGCCGCTGCGGAGTCGCGCTGTAAACCAGCGGCGCTCAGAAGTTCGCGGGCCACGAAAGCGGCCACGATCACCGGTAGGCTCAATGTAAATGAAGCATAGCCTCCTTCAATTCGAAGGGGACAGCTAATGCGCGCCGGGGCGGGCCGGCGGAATCAAGGCAGTAGCGCTGGATGGCTGTCGGGGGCCGTCGTTGTGGATGTTCACCGCGTCGACGGCATGCGTGACCCCCGACCCCATGAAACCCAACCCCGTCCCCGCCGCCAGAGCCCCAATACCAATCACGACCCAGCCGACGGGACCGGACAGCACCGCGATCCCGACGATCACGCCGGCCACGCCGGTCAGGTAGGTCGGAACACCGATGGCGAGCTGGGTGTGAGATTTGCGTGCATGCATGGCAGCGGCTGGTGTATCCGCCATCAGACTCGCCAGATCCCCACCGAGTGGGCCGATCGGCACCTCACGGCCGTCCTTCACATACATAGGCGCGGCACGGTGGATGACCACTCCCACCCGACCGGTCGGCTGCGGTTGGTAGGTGGTGCTGCATGCTGCTTGCGACAGAACCATTGTCAGCGCAACGGCCACTCCGACACGATCCCTTCGCCCTGTCACCGCTCCGTTGCTCATGACGGAACGATGACCAGGGTTGCTCTGCCGGCCGCGTCCCACTCGGCAGCAAAGCCGTCAAAGCCGTCCTCGCGCAGCCCGTGCGCGGGGTCCAGCAGCAACACGCGACGGGTGGACTGGTTGATGCCGGCCACCACCTCGTAGTGGAACAGCGCTCGATCGCCATAGTGTTGCACCAACCCGACCAGGACCGGGCGATTCAGCCCCACTTCGTTGATCAGGTCGGCCAGCTCGCCCTTGATCACGAACGCGCCTAGCCCTTTTTGCCGGGCGAAATCGCGCAACACACCGAGGCTGATGCCGTGACCGGCTTCGATGGGAACGTTGTGCCAAATCTCGTCCGCCGACGATGGCACCGACCAGCGTTGCAACATCATTGCGAGCGCCGCCGCCCCACAGTCGCGCTCGCTGGTCTGCCGGATCAAGTGAACGCCTTCCACCAGCACCCAGCCACGATCGCGGGTAAGGTCGCTGGGCAAGACCGCCTGCGCCGTGCCGTGGTAGCAGCCAGCCAGCGCAACGACAGCCGCCAGGACAAGGTGCTTCCGCACTCGGTCGTATCTGCGCGTCCCCACTGAGTTAGATTATCACGAGAATGAGCACCACGATCAGGACGACCACCAGCGTGCTGCCACCCGCCACCCAGATGACAGTGGTGCTGCCACCCTCGAACTTTTCCAGACCTTTGGCACTCGCCTCACGAGAGGCGTAGTCCTGACCCTGCGGCATGCGGGCTTCGGTCGCGACCGAGGCCGTGGCTACGGGGTGAGTCCGCTGAATCTGCGCGCTATTCTCGCCGGGCGCGCTGGCCAAGGCGCTCGTCGGAATGGACACCAGCCCAAGTGCGATGGCAAAGGCAAGCGATTGCAGCCCTCGCCGCCGTCTACCAATGCGGTGTGGTGAGAAGGAGTTGCGGGGCGCAAAATCACAGAGCCCAATGCCGACCATGAGAATCGCCGATAACATCAAGAACATGATTGCCTCCGTGTGTAGTGAAGTGGATCCCCAACCAGGGATCACCCGATGAATCCCGAGGAAACTTCCTGCTGGTTGGACTTGGCACCGAATCTTTGCGGCGCACGACCATCCCCGCGACAGCTACCGCGGAACCATGCCCGCAAACGCGGGGGAACCGCCGATGGGGGCCACCGCCGGCAACAACTACCTCGAGTGTTCATCAGCCGACCAGTTCGTGGCGTGCTGCTGCCCAATCCTGCTTGTCAAGGCCATGGGCGCGGCCGCGAGCCTCGTATTTTGCGTACGCCAGCTTGGCAATATCCGCATCGGAAGCAGTCCTCACATCAATGTGTCGCGCGGCTGGGGCTGTCGAGGATCCGTGCGGCTGATGCATTTGAGAAGAAAAGTGTGATCCATGATGTGACATGATGGAACCCTCCCATAATGAATGAGGTGGCGTGGCGGGCGGTCCCGCGTATCCATAGATAGAGCATTTCTTGTGCCACATTCAATCGCGTGTGAATGTGGGTAGTTTCGTATGCAGCCAGTTCGAGCGGGCCGGCCGGTTCAATCAGAATGGAGGCTGACGGCGATCAATTCGATGGGACAAGGCCTGACCAAGCAGGGCCCGAGAAGGAGGGGAAACCCCTTCATTCCGCCGGCGGTCTCGCAAGGCCAGATGGGCCTGTCTCCCGAAACACGGCTTCGATGTGGGCGCCGAATTCATGTTTCCGGCGTTGGGGCGTGGCTCTGCTGTCGCGGGAAAGGCAACTGAACGGGCAGTGGCAGCGCGCCCAGGTACAGCAGACCCGCGGACTCAACCTGACCCACAATCATCATCTCAAAGCGATCTTCAAGGGCGCTGCCACCACGGTGATCGCCCAGCATCCCGACGAACCGCTCAATGCCGCCTAGCAGCGCTGGTTGGCAGCGGGCACCAAACCCAATCTCGCCCAGGTCTCGCTGGCCAGAAAGATCGCCACGATCACCCTGGTGATGTGGAAGAACGAGGAGGAATACGATTCGAGCAAGCACAACAAAACGGTTTCGCCATAGGTCGTCCTCGACGGTGTGAACTCGTTGGTCATAGGCGAAAGAAGCGCCCTTTTGCTTTCACCAAATCGCATCCGCAACAAATGTCCGATATATGGATGTTCTGTGGACTACATCGACCTACACATCCAAACTATCCATATACCCAGGCATCGGGTTCACACAGGACGCGCGACAAGCGGCGTCCGAGCCACTTTTCAGCCGGATCTATCGTCCGTCGTCGGGCGGCAGGGCCCAGTGCCCGCCCACAGCACGAAAAACGGCGCGTGGCAGTTGCACCAACAAGGGATGGGCAGCGGGATCCAGCCAGCGTAGCAGGCGCTCGACCGGGGCACGAGCCAACATGGTGCAGCCGGGTGACAGCACACCGGCCGTCACCCAGGGATGGATGAAGATACAACTGCCGGCGCCGGGCTGGACTGGATCGCGGTTGTGGTCGACCACGATGGCCAAGGCATACATTCCGTCAGTGCGAAGCATCGGCTCATCGGAAGCCCACGCGGTCTTCCCGTGGGCAGGGGCCTCGGCCAGTTGGTTGTACAAAGGTGAGGCCGGATCGTCGACGCAGCGGAGCGCGGCCGAAGCGCGACGATACTCGATTCGGGCTACCGCCGGCACCTTGGCGTACCCGGTGGCCTGGCTCAGGCGGAACACGCCAGCCGGCGCGCGGTTGTCGCCCTCGCGTTTTTCAGGACCACCCATTGTCTTGCCCAATTCAGGCGGGTGAATGCCGCGGCCCCAGCCCAAACCCGCGCTGCCGACGACTGCCTCAACTGGCCCGCCTTGCCGCACCCAATGCCCGTCGCTGTGCCGCTGCCACCAGGCCAGTCGCGCACGGCCCGCGCCCCAGTCCGATGTCACCACGGTCACCAGCTGGCGGGTCTCAGCCGGAACGCGAAACGAAGACGATTCGGCTGGCGTCGCAGCAGCTGCAGCCGGCGCGCGAAAGGCAACCGGCATGGGCACGAAGCCAAGCAGGTCCATTTCGCTCGTCTGGTAGCCCACGGTCCAGGCATTGATGATGAGCGGCCATTCGCTCTTGCCCAGTCGGTCGGACACGATGCCGATGTGCTCGACTCCCTTGCGGCTGGGGAAGGTGTCCAGCATCGCAACGTCACCCGGCAACAGATCCTGCAGCCGTTCCACCCGTCGCCAGTGACGGCCGAAGTAGACCATCAAGTTGCGCACGCGACGGTGATCGATGTTGGGGTTGCGCGTGACGATTGCGGGATAGGCAGTTGGCGCGCGGCCCGCGTCCTCGAAGATCTCTTTCTGCAGGTCGATGCCCGCGTTGCGCAGAGCGCGCACCACCACGTCAGTGCACACGCCTTCGCTGGTCGGAACATCGCCGCCAGGATAGGCGAGCTTCGGACTGGTTTCCACGTACCGCGAGGCGAGCAGAACGGCCTTCTTCGCGCCCAACAAAGTATCCACTGCGTCGGGGATTCCATCGCCATCGCTGTCGCGCACAGCCGCTTCGCTCATCGGCAAACGACCTGCCGGCAGGCGCGACAACTCGTCCCGATCCGCCGGCCGCAAGCCCATGCAGTCGAGCGTGGGCTCCGCACACTTTGGGTCCATGGGATAAGTCTTCACCGGATCGCGGCCCGCCAACACCGTGAGCAGTTGGCGCGGGCGATCCACCACCACGTGCAGGTCGGCGGCAGGCACCCACGCCGGCAGCGCAATCGCCACGCGCGCGTCCAATTCTGGAAAGACTCCGCGATCGGACAAGCCGGCTGACCCGGTCATGGCAAGCAACCCTATGGCCAGGGGAATGAAGCACAACATCGAAATCGAATGCCACTCTATCGCTGACCAGGCGCCAGCTCCAGGATGTCGGTAGGCCGCGGGCAGTGTTAACCTGTTTGACATGACGAATATCGGCGTGCTCCTGGTCGCACTGTCGATTTGCGCAGCCTGCTCGACGTATCAAAAATTCCCCCCTCCTGAGATTGCCCCACCGGAAAACCCGGGAGACACGTGCGCAGAATGGGGCTCGCCAGGGGGCGCGAGACCATGTCCTGAAGGGATGAAGTGCGAGGGCGTGCGCTGGGACAGGCGCACCAAGGTCGGTTCTGGCCATTGCGCGCTTCTCAGCGGCCGTTGTGCCACTCTTTCCGATTGCAAGTCGAACCAGACTTGTATCCGAAACACAATGGTTGTCGGCACCTGTGCTCAACCGCCCGGGCTGGTCCCGCCCAAGTAGCGCGCAAAGGAGCATAGGCGAAAGAAGCGCCCTTTTGCTTTCCCCAAATCGCATCCGCAAGACACACGTCGTGCTGGTGCTCAAGCTCGGCCACCGGCGGGAGGTGTACAGGTGAAAACCCTTGCTTCCGCCGGCGCGCGCCAGCCAAAGAGCGGCCGAGGCTGACAACGTGGCCCGGCTCTTCCGCCACGACTTCCGTTCTGGCTGCAAGAGAGAACGATGGGCCGTGCCGCGCAACGCCGGTTGCGGCTAGATCGCCGGCGCGCCTCCGAGTTGCAGAAGCCGTAGCAGGCGCGAGATGAGCATGGAATCGCCGCCGATCTTCAGCCTGCCGCCCAGAAAAATCTGCATGGCGGCCTGGGTCCCGCCGTCGATCATGCTGCGGAAGTCTTCGTCGGTGATTTCAATGGTGCACTGAGGTTGGCCGATGCATCCGGGTTGGCAGATGGGCGGCGAGCGGATGAGGTCAGCGGTCCAGGTTCCGCCGTCGGCACCAGTGATAGTAAACAAAAAAGTCGCGGCCACTTCCTTGGCCTTTTCGGGGTGACGGCTCAGGGCATCCGGGACGCGTCGGTCGAAGAAGTCTTTCACGGAAGTGGGCATGGAACCTCAGCGCGATTGTGGCTGCGAAGCGGCGGCTGTCAATGTCAGCGTTTGGCTGCGGCCTTTTCGGCATAGCGCTGCGCCACTTTATCCGCGTAGCCGTCGACCTGCTTGAGCGGAACGCGCGTGATGGCCAGTGCTCCGTCGCGGATGTCCTCGGTGATGGTGGCACCGGCGGCTACCACCGCGCGCTTGCCCACGCGCACCGGCGCGACTAGTTGCGTGTCGGATCCGATGAAGGCGCCATCCTCGATGATGGTCTGGCGCTTTTCGTAGCCGTTGTAGTTGCACGTGATGGTGCCCGCGCCCACGTTGACCCCTTCGCCCACGATGGTGTCGCCCAGGTAGGTGAGGTGGTTGGCCTTGCTGCCGCGGCCCAGGCGGGTCTTCTTGGTTTCCACGTAGTTGCCCACGTGTACGTCAGGCCCCAGCTCGGTGCCCGGCCGCAGATGGGCAAAGGGTCCCACCTTGGCGCCCGGCCCAACAATGGACTGGCTGGTCACCGTGTAGGGCAGGAGCACGGCGCCTGCGCCGACCTCGGTGTCGTTCACGATGCAGCCGTCGTCGATGCGCGCGCCGACGCCAATTTTGGTGCGGCCGCGCAGTACCACATTGCGGCCGATCTCGGCGTCCGCGTCGATGGTGACGCTGGCTTCGACCAGCACCGCCTCGGGATCGCGGAAGGTGGCGTGCTTCATCCAGCCCCCGACGATGCGCCGGCACAGGATTTTCTCGACCGCGATCAGTTGCTGCCGATCGTTGATCCCGGCCATCTCCTCGGCGCTCACGCTGACCGAAGCAACACCGATACCCGTCGCGGCCTTGGCAATGATGTCGGTCAGATAAAGCTCGCCCTGGGCGTTGCGTGGCGACAGTCGCCCGGTGGCCTGGCGGAGGAAGGCTGCTGGCGCGGCGTAGATACCGGCATTGACTTCGCGGATGCGGCGCTGTTCGTCACTGGCATCCTTCTCCTCGACGACTCCGACGGCACGGCCCTGGCCGTCGCGAATCACGCGGCCGTAGCCATGCGGGTCGGACAGCTCGGCGGTCAAAATGGCCAGGCTGCCCCCTTTGCGCGATTTCTTCACCAAGGCAGTCAAGGTCTCGCGGCTCAGCAGGGGCACGTCGCCGTAAAGAATGAGAACCGTTCCCTCCCACCCGCGCAGGGGCGCAAGCCCGAGGCGGACGGCATGCCCGGTTCCCTTTTGTTCGGTCTGCTCGACCACGGTCACTGTGCCTTGACCGTGACGAGCGACGAGCGCCTCCTCCACCTCGGCGCGCTGGTGGCCGAGCACGGCTACGATGGGCGAGGCACGCAGCTCCAGCGCCCGCTCGACTGGATATGAAACCAAGGGCACGCCCAAGATCGGGTGCAACATCTTGGCCCGCGCCGAATACATGCGGGTGCCCTTGCCGGCCGCCAGAATCAAGCAGGCCAGGTCGTTCTTCGCTTTCATTTGGCCACGACTCACGAGGATCCTCCGGGGCATCGTCTACCATCGCACGCCAAAAGGCGCATCAGGGAAAAGGGCGGTATACAATCCCTGCCCATGCCTTCCTACGTCCTGGTAGTCGAGAGCGATCCCGTGCTGGCTCGTCGCATTAACGAGACGCTCGGGGAAGCGAACTACTTGCTCTCGACCGAGGCCGAGCTGACCTGGGCCCGGCGGACAATGGCCGTGAGGCCGCCCGACGCCCTCATCCTGGACACCACCCTTTCCGATGGCAGTGGCTTCGCGCTGGCCGACGAAGTGCGCCGGAATCCCGCTACCGCCCGCATCCCGATTTTCTTCGTCGCCAGCACCCACCGCGGGGCCAGCCATCAGGCCGAAGCGCAGCGCCGCTTTGCCCCGGCCGAGTACCTGTCCACGCCGCTCGACACGGATCGACTGCTGGCGCGTCTGCTCGAGACCGTGCCGCCCAGCGAACCGCCCGAGGCGCCCGCTGTAGCCAACTACCCAGGCGCAGCGGCTGCCGACTCAGAACAGAAACGCGAGAAGCGCGCCGTGGAAACCACGGCCAAGCACTTCGTCGAGGGCGAGGCGGAGATGCACGGAACCCTGGCCCGCCAGCCCTTCGCCCGCATCGTGCAGCGGGCGTATTCCGGCCGCTTGTCAGGCGCCCTTCTGCTTTCCCGCGGCGAGACCAAGAAGATCGTCAGTTTCGAAGATGGCTACCCGGTCTCGGTTCGTTCCAACATGCTGTCCGAGTGCCTGGGTCAGATCCTGCTGGAACAGCGTCTCATTTCTGAGGAGACGTTGGAGGATTCCCTGCGTCGCATGAAAGAGACGCACCAGCATCAGGGACAGGTCCTGGTGGCGATGGGCGTGCTCTCGCCCTACAACCTGTCGCGCGCTCTCATGCTGCAGATGGAATCGAAGTTGCTCGAGATCTTCTCGTGGACCAGCGGCGAGTTCATGTTCAAGAAAGGGATGTCTCGCCAAGATGCGCCCATGCGGTTGGAACGGACCCCGGCGGCCCTGATCCTGGAGGGCATCCGACGTCACTACGATGCCGAGCGCATCTACAGCGTGTTGCAGCCCTTCTCAGGGAAATACCTGACGCCCAATCCTGACCCGCGCCGACGTTTGCAGGACATCACCGCCGAGGCCAACGAGCGACGCTTCATCGACGGCCTGGACGGCACGGTCAAGTTGGAGGCGGCCCTGGCCTCATCGCCCATTCCCATCGACCGCGCACGCCTGCTCTTGGTGGCTATGTCCGAGGCTGGGATGATCACGCCCACCCAGGCGCCCCCGCGTGGGGAGGCGGACGAACTCCGCCGTACGCCCCGGCCGGTGGATCTGGGCAGCGCCAGCGTGCTGACCGGCGAGCGCAGCCGTGAAGAGCTGGTCGCTCTGCTGGAGGTGATGCGCGTGCAGAGTCACTTCGAGGTGTTGGGCGTCGAGCGGGAAGCCACGCCCGCCGAGATCGCGGACGCCTACGATGCCCTGGCGCGAGACTTCCATCCCGATCTCTTCCGCCTGCGCGGGGAGGACGTGCGCGACGTGGCCCAACATATCTTCGAGCGTCTGGAACAGGCATTCCAGGTTCTGCGCGACAGTGGTTCGCGGCGCGACTACCTGATTGAATTGGAGAGCACTCCGTTGCCTGCGGGATCCGATGCGCAGGCGGCCCGTGCATCGGAATCCGCGGCCACCGCAGCCGAGCGCGTGTACTTCACCGGTGTGTCGCACCTGCGCGGCCGTCGCTACCCGCAGGCGGCCGAGGCCTTTCGCCAGGCCACCACACTGGCGCCCATGCAGGCGAGCTATCGCAGCGCCCTGGGTTGGGCGCTCTATCGCCAGGCGCCTGCTGACACGCACGCGATGGCCGCGGGTCTGGCCGAGCTGCGCCGGGCGGTGGAGACCGAGCCCGGCAATCCCTGGGTGCGCATCTCGCTCGGTCGCTTCTATGCGGAAACCGGGCTGCCCGATGATGCCATTCGTGAATTCGAGGCGGCCTTGGGCATGAGTCCTGGCCTGGCTGACATCGAGGAAGAAATCCGGCGCCTGAGAGGAGTCACATGATCAAGTCCGAGTTCGCCTGGATGAACGGGAAGTTGTTGCCTTTCGCACAGGCGACCACCCACGTGACTGCCTTCACGCTCCACTACGGCGTGGCGGTTTTTGAAGGCATCCGTTGCTACAAGCGCAACGATGGCCGTAGCGCGGTCTTTCGCCTGCGCGAGCACGTGGATCGGCTGGTCACCTCGGCCAAGATTTGCGATATGGCGGTTTCCTATTCGCGTGATCAGATCGAGGCCGCCTGCCTCGAAACTCTGCGCGCCAACAAGCTGGAAGAGGCCTATATCAGGCCGCTGGCCTATCTGGGCGCCGGTGCGCTGGGGCTCGGCTCGCGCGATAGTCCGGTTGAGCTGATCGTCATTGCCTTCCCCTGGGGCGCCTATCTGGGCGCCGAGGCTCTCACAAGGGGTATCCGCGCCCATCTCTCCACCTACACGCGGGGTCATCTCAACCACACCATGAGCAAAGCCAAGATCTCCGGTCAGTACGTGAATTCCGTGCTGGCCAAGCGCGAGGTGGTGAGCCTGGGGTACGACGAAGCCATCATGCTGGACGCCGCCGGGGCGGTGGCCGAAGGTACGGGCGAAAACATATTCATGGTCCACCGCGGCCGCCTGTATACCCCGCCGCTGTCCATGCCCATCCTCGACGGCATCACACGCGACGCGGTCATCACGCTGGCGCGCGAGAACGGGATCGAGGTCGTGGAGCAGGCCTTCACGCGCGACATGCTGTACGCGGCCAGCGAGGTCTTCTTCACCGGCACGGCCTGCGAGGTCACGCCGGTGCGCGAGATCGACAAGATCTCCATCGGCGCCGGCGAGCCAGGCCCCATCACGCGCAAGTTGCAGGCGGCTCTTACGGCAGTGGTCAAGGGTATTTCCGAGACTCATCCGGAGTGGTTGGCGTTTCTGTGACGGGGTTTGCAAGCCCCAGCGCTCGACAAGGTTGAAGGCGAGTCGCGACCATCGGATACTAGCCCCGTGACCCGGTCTGTGTTTCTCGCCTTAGCCATCGCGGCCCTCGGGTGCAGCAGCTTGTTCTCTTCGGGCAGCCCGCCGGGCGCGGCGCCCATGCCTGAAGTATCGGCCGCCGTGCGAACCCTGCGTGCGCGCGTGCTGGAGGACATGGCGTTCGTGGCCGAGGGGGACACCGACCCCAGGCTCAACGAACGGATGAGGGCTGCGGTGCAGGCCGAGCTGGGCCATGGTGGCCTCACCGTGCTGCACGGCCGGGATGGCACGTCCGACATCGACGTCCGCCTGGAGATGCGCGTGTCGGCGGGGATCTTCTTCCTGCGCGGACATGTGACTCTGACGGCCGAAAGCGATGGTACCGCGGTGGCCATGGCGGTGACCCGCGATGAGTTCCACCGCGAGGGGGACTTCCCCCTCATCATGGCCGGCAAAGCGGTGCAAGCCCTGCTTCACTCACCCGCTCTGGCGGAATTCGCCGAGAAGAAGAACCCGCGTCCGGTCACGGTCCGGCACGAACAACGCTCGGCTTCGGGGGAGACGAAACCCAGCCCGGAGGCTGTTGCCAGCGCCAAGGAACACTTCAACCAAGGCAACCGCCACCACGAGCTCGGCCACTATCAGGAGGCCCTGAACGAATTCGAAGCCGCCTACATGGCGGTGCCTGATCCAGTGTTCCTCTTCAACATCGCCCAGTGCCATCGCAAGATGGGCCATGACAAGGAGGCGGTTGACTTCTACAAGAGCTATCTGCGCAATGCCCCCAATGCGCCCAACCGGGCTGACGTACAGAAGCGAATTCAGGAGCTAGAGGGCGGCCGCCACAACTGAGGCCCCCTCGCTTTAGTCGAAAGCGGAACTAGTGGTGGTGGTGAATTGAACAGTCGGGGCCCTTGAGGCCGGGCCCCACGTTGTCGGCCGGATCGCCTGAGTTCCCTATGTCGCTCTCGTTGAATTCGTAGGTGATGCCAGCGTTGAGCGTCACCGTGGCCAGAGGCGTGATGACGGCGGGAGCCGCGCAGTCCAGGTAGATGCCATAGCCCCTGCTGTATGTGAAGGAAGAGTGGTCCACCACAATCTGGGAGGTGGAGTTGCCGTTTTCGAGAATGAGGTCGCCTCCACCAAGGGAGTCGCTGCCAGCATAGGAGATGTCGGCATAGCTGATATGGGCCGCGCCGTCAGCCCACACTTCGACGCCGACCCAGTCACCTTGATCCGGCGAGGCCGCAAGTGACGTGAGAACTACGCGTTTGCCAGTGGCAGGAGTGCCCGCAATCACGAGACTGCCAGGGGCTCCATAGCCAACGCTGAAGGGCAAGGGGGGACTTGTTGCGGCGAACATGAGTGTCATGCCAGCGCCGAGCGTCAGGACCGGGCTGTCCGATCCCTCGATCCACACGGCGCCAGTGACCGCGATGGCCGTTCCCGGATCGCCCCAAGACGTCGTCGAGCTGATGGTCCCCCCCGCAATCTCGATCATGGCGCCACCATTGAAGGTGTTGTTCGCACCAATGCCCGCAAACGAGGACGCCTGGACCGAGATGGCATACTGGCCATCGGGGATATTGCTGAAGGTCGAGTTTGTGATGACGAAGTTCGAGGCAAAGTCCCACTGCAAGATGCCATCGGAGTCCAGCCCCACGTGGTCGATAGTGACGTGATCGATTGTCACGGCGTTGGGCGGCACGCCGTCGCCGACTATGCAGGCACTGCGATCCGCTCCACAATAGTCCAACCTGGCGTACGCGATCTTGGTCCCCGCCGCGGTGCCGTCGACCAGGCGTATGCCTGCCCAGTCCCCGGCCAAGGGTGGCGTCTCGGCCGAGGTGAAGGTGATCGGGTCCTGCGCAGTTCCGACCGCGACCAGCTTGCCCAGATTGGTGTTGCCGATCTGAATAACAACGTCACCGTCGAAGCTCAGCGTGACACCTGGCTCGATGGTCAGGACGGCGCCGCCGTTGACCTCGATAGACTGCGAGATGCTGTACGGGCTGCACGCTTTGGTCAGCGTCAGGTCGGAGAGAACGCTGCCGCCGTGGAATCCACAAGCAACCGGCAACGAATCCGGCGCAGCGCCTGAGTCGTCAGCGGAAGCGAGGGCATCAGCAACAGCACCAGCATCGGCTGCGTCGGCTTGGCCACCGACAGACCCGTCCGGCGGCAGCAAAGGGGCAACATCAACGATAACGATGGCATCGGGCATAGGGACAGCAAGGAGGTCTATCGTAGTCGCAGGGCCGTCCGCAGATCTCGGAGCGGCATCATCTTTGGGAGCTGCATCATCTTTGATGGTGCTGCTCGTGCCGCAACCCACCAGAAGAAATGGAGCGCAAGAGAGCACGAGGACGACAGAACGTTGAGTGAATCTAGTCATATTTGTTCCTTTCAGTCCGTCCGCGGGTGGCCGAGATACGCCGCAGAGCAAATATTTTACTCCTCCGTGGATTCTTCGCCAGAAACCAGGCGGACGGGAGGGTGCCCATTCGCAGTCTGTCCGTCACGTGGTCGTGCGCGCCACCGCAAAGGTCCCGGGTCGCAGAATCCACGTCACGAGCGCGATGGCCACCACCGCCAGGCCCGTGGCCAGGCCCCACCACAGGCCAGCCAGCGATTGGCCGTGGCGTAGGCCGAGGAGCCAGCCCAGAGGCAAGGCCAGAAGGTAGTAGCCCACCAAGGTGGCCACGGCTGCCGGACGGGTGCGGCCCAGACCACGCAGGATTCCACTGGCCACCACCTGCGTGCCATCGAGCATCTGGAATCCCGCGGCGATGGGAAGGATGGAAGCGGCCGCCGCGGTCACCTGAGGGTCAGCGCTGTAGAGCGCGGGCAGATGCCAGCGCAAGAAGTAGAAAGTGAAAGCGAAAAGACTCATCACGCCTGCGCCCAGGGCCAGGGCCAGCAGAGCGCTGCGACGGGCCGCGCGCAGGTCGCCGGCCCCCACCAGGTTGCCCACGCGCACGCTGGCCGCCATGGAGATACCGAGCGGGAACATGAAGCTGAACGAGGCCAAGTTGAGCACGATGGTGTGCGCCCCAAGAGGCACCAGGCCCAGGCGGCCTGCCAGCAGCGTCGTCAACTGGAACGCCCACACCTCGAGGCCGAACTGCAGCCCGATGGGCAGGCCCAGGCGCAGGATGTGTGCCATGGGCGCCGGAGCCAGAACCTCGCGGCCCCAGGGAACCCACGCAGCTCGGTGCAGCCCCCAGAAGAAGGTCACCGCAAGCAGCAGGCCAGGCATCAACAAGCGCGCGACCGCGCCTCCCAGTCCAGCGCCCAGCACACCGAGCGCCGGCAAACCAGCGCCCCCGAACACCAGCCACCAGGTCACCACCAGATTGATGAGGTTCACCGCGACCGTGACCCAGAAAGCCGGCGACACCAGCCCGCGGCCGGCCAGGTATTGCCGGTTCACAGTGAAGAGCAGCAGCCCGAACGCCGTGGGGGCTTGCACCGCCACGAAGCGAGCCCCATCAGCCACCAGCTTCGGATCCTGTCCAGCGAGCCGCAGAACCGGGGCGGTGAACAGCCAGGCCGCACCGACGATGGCGCCAAGAAGCAGCGACAGGATGATGCTGCGCTGGAAAGTCAGGGCCACGCCCCGCGTGTCGCCCGCGCCGTAGCCTTGGCTGATGATGGGATCAGCGCCCAGCACCACGCCCATCGCGGCCAACCCGGTGCCGTGGGTCCAGGCGTTGCCCAATGATACCGCCGCCAGCACGCCCGTGCCGGCGCGGCCGGCAATCGCAGCCTCGACCACACCCAGGGTCATCATGCCCACCTGCGCGGCAACGAACGGGGCTGCCAGCCCGCCCAGAGTGCGGAGCTCGCGGGCAAGGGAAGGGGCTGTGGGCGAATTCACTGCGGAGGAGAGAGAGGGATTCGAACCCTCGGTACCTTGCGGTACACATGATTTCCAATCATGCACCTTCGGCCACTCGGTCATCTCTCCCGGGGGAGCGGTCCATATTTGATTTTCAGAGGAGAGAGTGGGAGTCGAACCCACGGTACCTTTCGGTACACCTGATTTCGAATCAGGCGCCTTCGACCACTCGGCCATCTCTCCGGCAATGATCTTGATGAGTTAGCAGTTCTTCCTTCGTCTTCAGCGACTAGCCTTGGGGCCTTGGATGCGGCATCGGGCCTTTGGGAGGCCAAGATATGCCGCGACTACCGGCCATGGGTCAAGCTGAACTCGACGGGCATGCAAGCGACAAGACGGCGTGCGCAGGCCCCGTGCCGCGAAGGTGATGGCGGTCACCTCTCCCCGCAGGGCTTGCCGAATGCAGCTAGACAGCCCCAGATCCCTCTGCCAGCATTGAATCGTATCTTGGTTCCTGCAGCGAGGTGACGCATGACCCAGCGATGTCTGACCTTGGCCTTCCTATTCAGCGTTTGTTTGGTAGGAACGGCCCGCGCCGACGTGCCACCGCCCGAGGTTTGGGCGTGTCACGCCAGTGCTGGCGGCGATCTGCCGGTTGGCAGCCCTTGCACCAACAACGGCCCAGGCACTTGCCAGAACACCACCTGCACGGGGATCGACAAGGCCAACTGGGATCGTGACTCCGGTGCGAGTCCACCCACGTACACATATGCCTGCGTGAGCTGCGTCCCAAATGGCAGCTGGAAGGACGCTGGCAGCGACCAGACCAAGGACAGCTCGGGCTGCTCGATCGGCGGCCGCTTGGCGCGCACCATCGGTCCCTGGTTGGCCGCAGGTTTGTTCGCCGCGGCCATGATGCTCGCGCGGCGCAGGCCCCGGCGCTAGCTGGCTCTCTGCGCGAGAATCCGACGAGATGGGCGCGTGGCTGCAGGCCTTTCTGTTCACCCAGATCGTCGAGGTGCCCATCTACATGCGCAGCATGCGCTGCTCAGTCTGGGCGGCGTTCGGGGCGAGCGCGATCACTCACCCAATCGTGTGGTTCGGATTCTTCCATCGCGCGGTTCCCGGCAGCTACACCACCAAGGTCGTTGCCGCCGAGCTGTTCGCCTGGTTGGCTGAGGCTGCCTACTTCCGCTTTGCCTTCAAGCGCAAGCGCGCGTGGTTGTGGGCGTTGTGCGCGAATGCCGCCAGCTTCAGCCTCGGGATGCTGTCGCGCCGACTGTTCGGCGTCCCGTAACGTTTCAATTCCGGGCCAGGCCGCGACGGCTGAGCCGGCGCAGCGCCACTGCGAGAACCGCAGCCGAAAGAGCGATGAGAAGCGCGAATGTCCAGCGGCCGAAGAGCTGCTTTCCCTCGGGAACAAAAGTCGGGAACGCCCCGGCGATCAGCGCCAAGCAGGGCAGGCCAAACGCGGTCGCTGGCCAGCGGGGCATGAGCGCGTACACAGCAACCAAGGTCACGGCCATGGTGCTCTGAAAAAGCAGCACTCCAGGCAGCGCCAAGACGAGTGAGCCTCCTGAGAAAGCGATGAGCGGCAAGGACAACAACAGCGCCCCGATGCTCGCGCGCAGCCAACCGAGGCGGTCGGCCACCATGCCACCCACCAGCTTTCCCAGGAAGCCCGCTGCCGGCAACCCTATCACCACCGCCAAACCTCCGGGGCACTGGAAGCACGCGCCGAAGCCAACAAAGGAACGGACCGCGACCGACGCGAGCAGAAGCAGCAAGAGGACGAACCAGGGAAAAACTGCTGGCCATGTTGGAGCGGCCCCTGACTGGCTCGGCGTGCTCTGTCCCTCGGCAGCGGGCTTGTCCAGGGTGATGAGCGCGATGACCGCAAAGGCCAGGGCGACGTAGATGGGAAAGGTCGAGCCCCGGCCCGTGCGCCCCATCCACAGGCCAAGGCCCAGGCCGAGCGCTCCCGGCGCCACGAACACCCCGGCCGGTGCGGCTCGCCCGCCGGAGGAACGCAAGACCAAGCCGCCAGCGCCCAGGTGAAACAGGGCATTGCCCACACCTGCCGCGATCATGGTCGCCAGCGAGGGAATTGGCCCTGGGGCCAAGACGAGGGCAGCGATGGCTGCGCCAACGATCATGGATAGTCGCGCCAGGCGCAGCCGATCCACCAGCAGGCCCAGAGGAAACTGCAGACCAAAGGCGAGCCAATCGTACCCGGCCACGGTCCAGAAGGCGCCCAAGTCTCCCACGGTCGAGCCATGCGAAGCGCGCACCACGGCCGTCACGCACGCGGCATCGACCAGCGCGTGGATCACGCCGTAAACGGCAGGACGAAAACGCGATTGTGCGGACAGCGGCTGGAGCTTCATCAGCGCTATCCGCGCCGGCCGCGAACCTGACTCAGGCGCAGTTCGCCGACGGCCACTCCATCACGGCTGCGCACAGCCACATTGAGCTGATCGTCGTCGGATGACGGCGCCCAAATCACCTGGCGATCCGCGCCGACGATTTCGCCGTCGCTTTGCCAGCGCACGCTGAGCGGCTCCTCGGCGCCGGTCAGACTAACCTGCACGACGCCGTCCACCCACTCGCCCGCGACGCGAATCTCGGGCGGCAGGCACAGGGGCAGCTCGCGCGCGCGCGGCGAGCGACGGGGTGTGGTGTCAGCCCAGTGGCCCCCACCCTCAGTGGCCCCAGGTGCCCCGCGATTTGACGACAGGGCGCCGATGGGAGCCACCGGCGGATCCGAGACTGGCCAGGGAGCGTCGACCTTCTGCACGCCGGCGTCGCTTCGGGGAAGCATGTCCGCAATCATGTAGTCTGGGCCGGCATCGGGCCGGCCCGCGTCGGGCGGTGGCAGCGGGCCGATGCCGTCCGGGCCACGGCTCGCGTCCGGTGGAAGTGTGTCCGCAACCAAGTAGTCTGAACTGGCGTCGCGGCGGCCGGCGTCCTGCACCAGCGGATCCACGACGGGTCCGAAGTCGCGTCGACCAGCATCCGGTGGCGGCGGGTCGTAGACAACACCCGTGTCCGGCGGTGGCGGCGGGTCGTAGACGATGCTCCCGTCCGGTGGTGGCACTGGGTCGGCAATGATGGTCGTGTCCGGTTGTTGGTAGAAGCTCGCGTCGGGCGAGGGCAGCGGGTCGTAGACAATACTCGCGTCGGGCGAGGGCAGCGGGTCGTAGACGGTATTCCCGTCGGCCGGGGGAAGCATGTCCGCGATCATGTAGTCCGCGGTGGCGTCGCGGTGTCCGCCGTCGTGGGGAAGTCCCAATCCGCCGCTGTTGCAGCCAGGTGCCCACAAGGCCAGCCAGCCGGCAAAGGCTGCTCCCTGGGCCGCACGGACAACCTGTCCTGCCGGCCGTCGCCGAACTGTCTCGCGCCGACGTCCCACGGCCGCGAAGGCGCGCAGATCGGACATCATGGCATCCAGGGCCGCGTGCCACACACGGTCCGAGGCCGCCACGCGCAGGCCGAGATGGGCCGTCTCGCGCGCGATACGATCGTCGTCGTGCGGATCCAACTGGCTGGCCAAGTCGAGCGCTTGTTCGAGTAGCTCGGCGGTGTCGTGCGAGATGTTCTTGGTGAGTTCGCGGGCGCGTTCACGCAGGCGTTCCTTGCGAATGTCGCCGACCCGGTAGAACCAGTCGAGCACGCCGCAGGAGTAGTTGAGCCCCATGTAGCGATTGGCCACGCCGTCGCTGGCAAAATTGCGTTCGCGGAAAGCCGCCGAAGAAATTCGGAAGAGCAGCTCCGCGCGATCGTCGGCCAATCGGTAGTCCCAACCCAGGAAGCTGCCTGACAGGCTGCCGGTCTGGGCCAGCTGGCGGTGCAGGGGGGTGCCCAGGTAGGGCTCGGCCCGACAGAAGTTCACCGGATGCTCGGCGAAGCGGCGCATGAAAGCGATGTTCTCGGCGACGTCGTCCAGCCTCGTCTCGGGCTCGAAGATCAGCAGGTTGTAGCAGGGGACAATGCCGGCCTCGCTGCAGGCCTCCAGGGCTTGCCCCATGGAGGCGACCGACACCCGCCGATTCAGGTGGTCGGCCCCGCGCTGCGAGGCGTTTTCCACACCGACGTAGAGACGAATCACGCCCAACTCGGCCAAGTGGCGCGCGAGATCAGGCGTGACGGTATCGGGCCGGCACTTACCCACGAAAGCCGAGCGCTCCATGCCCGCCTCGTCGAGATAGCGCTTGATGGCCCCGACGCGCGCCAAACTGTCGGCGGGCCGGGGCAGCAGGAAGTTTTCGTCGTGGAAGCAAAAGATTGCGCTGCCCCCCACCGCCCGGCCCAGCACGGCCAGCTCGGCTGCGACGTTTTCCGGCGAGCGCAGTCGCAACAACTTGCCGTGCGCCCCATGAGCGCGGGCATCGCGCAGCACGCTGGTGATCGAACAGAAACTGCAGGAAGCCCAGCAGCCGCGGCTTCCGCTCACCGGAACAAAGGGGATGCGCATGTGGCGCGCGTGCGGCCGATAGCGGCGCGCGATGGGCAAGTCGTCGAGGTCGTTCGGCAGGCAGCGCGCAGCGGTCCGCACCACGGCGCCACGGGCGTCACGGAACGCGATACCGGCCACGTCAGCCAGGTTTTGTCGGGCGGCCAGCGCCGCGAGCAGAGCGACGATGGTTCTTTCACCGTCGTAGAGAACCACGCTGTCCACGCCGTAGCGACCTGCCAGAACTTCTGCGCAGCCCATGGTGGCGAAGTGGCCCCCGGCGGTGATGTGTCCGCGAAATCCGGCCTTGCGCAAGGCCGTGGCCAGCGCCAGGAAGTCCAAGCCGCGGTGCTGGTATTGCGCCGCCAGGCCGACCAGGTCGGGATCGCTCGACGTGATCCGGTTGACCAAGTCTGGAAGCTGGGCGCTGTCATTGAAGCCCAGCACCTCCACCCGGTGGCCAGTGCCTGTGGCGGCTGCCGCAATCATGCCCATGCCCAGGTTTTCTTCGACATCGGCGCCAACGAGAGTAAGTCGCATTTTGGACCTCCGTTTATCAAGCCAGGGGCGTTGCTACGACCACGTCTTGGGCCTTGATGTTAGCACCTCCCCGAGCAGGCCAGGTGTGCGCGCCGTCACGCGATAGCTACGAATCTGGCGCGAACTGCGCCTCGCCGCTGCCCACAGCCGTGCCGTTGACTAACACTTGGTAGCGGATGGGCACGGCCCGGCTCAGCATCGCACTGATGGCACAGAAGCGAGTTTGCGACAGGCGCGCGGCCTCGACGGCCAGTGCCGGATCGACAGCACCCTCGATGCGAAACGCCAGATCGACGGCGGTGAACACGGCGGGGTACACGCCCGCACGGACAGTGGCCTCGGCCGTGACTTCGAAGCGCTTCATGTCCTGGCGCTGCTTGCGCATGAGCGAGGCCACGTCCATGGCGGTGCAGCCACACAGGGCGGCGAGCAGAAGCTGCTTCGGGGTCTGGGCCTTGCCCTGGCCGACTGGCGGTTTGGCGTCCATGAGCACAGTGTGGCCATCCGCCTCGGCGGCGAACTGCAGGTTTTCTTTCCAGATCAGCCTGGCGTGCATGGTTCTATCCATTGGTGAAGGGACCGCACATGTCTGATACCTCCAGCTGCCCCAGTGTTCGTCGTTGCATAAGGGCGACCATAGCGCACCGGCGTGCCGTCACCCACACCGCACCCCGCCACTCAGAATTCCAAGTTTCAGCTTTTGACCGTGGCATTGCTTGGACCTACACTAAAAGTCTTCGCCGGCATTGACCGGCAAGGGGGCCGCATGCTGGAGAACGCCACCCGCAGGAACGACATGGGATCGGCCGAGGATTTGGAGGCACTGCGGAAGCAACACCGGGACCTGGAAGCCAAGCTCGAGGTCATGGATCGTCAGCTCTTCCTGACCGCCAAGGAGGAGGCGGAGCGCGCTCGGCTTAAAAAGCAGAAGCTGGCGATCAAGGATCGCATCTATCTGCTGCTTTCCCATGCGTCGGCAGAGCAGCCGGCCGGGTGAGCTCTAGCAGGGCAACTCGACGACGAAACGCGCGCCAGCCAGAGGCGCTGGCGCGTCGCCTACCGACACGTCGCCACCGTGGTCGATCACGATCTTGCGCACGATGGCCAGGCCCAGGCCAGTGCCGCCCGGTCGGAAGGTGACATAGGGATCGAACACCCGCTGTCGGTCGGCCGCGGGAACCCCGGGACCATTGTCGTCGACCAAGATCGCGGCCCGTTCGCGGTCCGGCCGTCGCTCGACGCGGATGACCACTTGGGGCTCGCGCCCGGCCCGGCTGGCTGCCTGCAAGGCATTCTCGACAAGATTGGCGATCACGCGACGGAAAAGCACTTTGTCACAGGGTGCAGATACCGATCCGCTGGTTTCGACCTTGACGAATGACTGCCACTCGGGCTGCAGGCGGACGATCTCTTCGACCAGCGGTACCAGATCGAGCGGTGTCGGTTCCACCTTGGGCAGCTTGGCAAAGGCCGAGAAATCCTCGACCAGACGGCGCAGCCCGGTGATTTCTTCGCGCAGGATCTCGGTGGCCGTATCCAACAGACGCCGGTACGAGGGATCGTCGCCAGGGTACTTCGAGGCGATCTCCTGCACGGCGAGTTGGATGGGCATCAGTGGGTTCTTGATCTCGTGCGCCAGGCGCCGCGCCACTTCTTGCCAGGCCGACACCTTCTGCAGGTATTCCAGGCGTGAGCGCGCCTGCGCCAACTCGGCCACCATGCGATCGAAGGCGCGCCCCAGTTCGTCGAGCTCGTCCTTTCCCTTGGGGGCCACTCGCACCGACAGATCGCCGGCTCCCACCGCCCGCGCGGCCGTGTGCAGGCGCGCAACCCGCCTGGTTACCCGCCGCGCGACCAGCCAGCCGCCCAGCGGCGCCACGGCCAGGATGGCCAGAACCAGAATCAAGTACTGGCGCAGAAAGCGCGGGACAAGCAGGCCAAACACGCGATCGATTTGCTGTTCTTTCTCGATGGCCGCGCGCAGAGCCAGGAAGTCCTGGTACATCTGCGCCGGGATTCCGAACACCAACTCCAGCGCGCGGGGGGCCTCGCCCTGGGCCGCTGGCAAAGCCACCAGGATCGGGGGCGCCTCGCGCGAGCGGTTCAGCGTCTCGGCTGGCGCCTCCCAGGTTTCCACCACCTCGGTGCCCAGCAAGAGCTGGGCGCGCAGCAGGCCTTCGGTGGGCGCCAGCTCGGCCATGTGCGCCGGCGCCGCCGCCGCGATCTCGTGCGCGCGACGGCGAAACTCGTCCTTGCGATCCGCGAAATAGGAGCGAAATACGTCGGCGGCACGCGCGGAAGATCCCGCCATCTGGGCGTCGTGCTCCAGCGAGAAGTCGGCGAACCTTTGCACCATGAAGTAGAGAGCGTAGGCCGACAAGGCTACCGCTAGCGCGGCCACGGCCAGCATGGACCCCAGGACTTTCCACTCGAAACGCCCGGGCAGTCTCATCGGGCAGGCTCCACCCAGGATTGCGAAACCAGGCGAAGCTGGCGCTCGCTTTCGTCGATGCGGGGGTTGACGAAGACGCTGACAAACGATCCGAAGAAACTCTCCCCCGAACCCATGCGACTGCGCGCTGAAGGCCGCGCCAGCCAGCGCCGCACGTCGGCTAGCAGTTCTTGCGAAATCGGGTTGAGATCGGCGCGCACGCTGAGCCGGTATGTGACGCCCGGTTCGAGACGGTCGAGCGGGACTATGGGAAAGGCGGTGAGCGCAGTGGCCAGAGCAATGGCCTCGCTCGCGCTCGCGGCCACCAGCGTTTCCATCTTGCCGCCCGCCTCGAAGCGGCGCACGCGGAACTTCTCGTCCCAAAGGTCGTAGACGATTTCGGTGTGGCGCATGGACTGGGCCACCGGCTCCGGTTGGTCCGGGCGGAAGACGGCCACGCGCACCAGCACACGGCTGGTGAAGCCCGACAACAGGCGTCGCGCGTCCTGTGTCTTGAACAGGTCCTGCAGCCCCAGGCTGACCAGCAGGCGTCCATCGCGCCGGGTGAAACCAGTCTTGCGCTCCTCGGGCTCTTGCGCGTGGGCCGAGGTCGCCGCCAGAGCCAAGGTGGTAACCGCTGCGAGATGAACCAGGGACCTCATCACAGGGGCAGTCGGCCGAGGGCGTTGGCCACGGAAAGGGTGAAGATGCCGATGTATGTGTCCAGGCGTAGACCCAGATCCGCCGTAAGATCGGCCGGTAGGCGCTGGCCCAGGCTGGCGCCGTGCCGGCTCACATCGCCGGGATTGGTCATGGTGAAGATGCCCAAGGCTGCAAAAGCGTCGCCCCGGTAGAAGAGGCCGTGGCGTCGCCACAGGGGCACGGCGTATTCCAAGAGCAGACGGCCAGCCAGCTTGTCGTAGCGATGGTCGGCCACGTTGGTGCCGAGAAAGTCGCGCGAAGGCTGGGTCGAGAAGTTGATGCCGAAGGCGCGCGGAGGCAGCAGCAGGTTGAGATCGCCGACGAAGAAGCGATCGAAATAGGGCGCGTCCCCCACCAGGCCGCCCAGCAGGCCGTGCACCCCGAAGATGTGGCCAATGGACAGGGGGAAGTAGAGCGAGCCCTGCGCGGTGACCTTGACGAAGGTGTACTGAGAGGCGCAAGCAGGCGTGGCCGCTTCCACCGACATGACCAGGTGCCGGCCCGCGCGCGGCAACACCGGATCCGAGCGAGAATCGAAGTCGAGCGTGAGCGCTAGTGAGCCCAGCCGGCTGGATCCATCGCGCACCAGAAACGCGATCGGTTGGCTCTGGCCCAGGCCCAGGTCGCGGTCGCTCAGGGTGGGCAGCTCGGCGTGAACCGCCTCGAAACGCCCTTCGGCCGCCAAATAGGCCGTGCGCGAAAGAACCGCGCCCACGCCCAGCACGCCGCCGGCGCGCCTGAGGTTGACGGCCACGAAATCAGCGGGCGCGGGCTCGGTCGAGGGGCCGCGCGCACGAAAAAACTCGCTGCCTTGGGAGAAAAGAGCGTTTCCCGAAAGCAACAGGCCGTGCACGCGTGGAGGACCGGCCATGCGCAAGGCAAAGGCGAGGGCCGGCTTGGCGCCGTCGACCTTGGGACGCGTCGAGCTGACGAAGCCGGCACCCAGGGTCAGCCCGCGGCCGAGCAGATTGCGCTCGCTCACGTCCAGCCCGCCCCACACGTTGGTGGCTTCGCTGGTGCCCAGGTAGACAGCATTGAGGATGATGGTTCCGCGTTCCTCGACTTCGATGACCAGCACCGCTCCCCCGCGGCGCTCGCCCTTGATCATGGACAGGCGAGCGTCGAGAAAATAGCCCAGCGCCAACAGGCGTAGACGCGCCCGCTCCACCCGCGCATCGTCGGCGGCTACCGTATCGCCGGGCGAAAGAGCGATCTCGCGCAGGATGAGCTCCGTGCGGGTCTTGTGGTTGCCGCGCACCTCGATGCGTTCGATGGTGTAGCTGGGGACGAACCCGTCGGGCTGGGCGGTCTCGGACTCGAGCGGCGCCACCGAGGGCTGCGCCTGGGCCAGCGAGGGCAGGAGGACAAGCAACGACAGAAGCGAGGGGAAGCGCATGGACGGGCGACCGATTCTTCCCTAACGGTCGACCGTCACAAAGCCGGAGTCAACTAGTAGTGGTTAGTTGACACTCACCCGGGGCGCGATGGCTACATCCGCAACCAGGGCGTTGAGGCGACTTCTCACCTCCTCAGACGGACTGAGTACTGACATCCGTTCGAGCACGAAGCGCAGCCGGCGTTGATCGCCGCGCACCTCGTAGATAGCGCGCAGGTTGTTGAGCACGCGCACCAGGATCTGGCGTCGGGTGGCCGGCACCAGATAGTGCTCGTCGATGTCAGTGGGATCTCCGGTGGCGGATTCGTAGAGGGCGCGCAACTCCGGCCGCCGCACCATGCGTCCGTCAAAGGGGTCCACCACCGCCAGGCTGCGGTCGCGTCGGCGCGCGCCCACGAGAAAATGACCTGGGAACGAAATGCCGAAAGTTTCTACGCCCGCGCGCTGGCACACGGCCATGAGCACGATGGCCAGTGAGATGGGATTGCCCGTGCGCCGATCAATGACCTCGTTGAGGAAGCTGTTGCGCGGATCGTAGTAGTCGGCCACGTTGCCCTGAAATCCCAACTCGCCGTAGAGAAGCCGAAGGATGGGCAGCACGCGGTCAGCCGGGGCGGGCCCGCAGCGACGTTCGACTTCCAGGCGGATGCGCGCCAACTCACCCATCACGTCCAGCTTGCCCAGGAACCCAGGGATATCCAACCCCGGGTACTCTGGCTCGCTGAGCAAAAGAGCCGTGCTCTCGAGATCCAGCTCACGATCGGGCTGGCGCAACAGATGCGCAAACATCAGCAAATCCGTCGGCCCACTCATTCGCAAATTCAAGATAGCAGACCACGCCCGGCGAGCATGCGCTTTCTCGCGCCACCCGGTCGGCGTGTGTGGACAACGCCTACCCCAGTCGCGTGGGGAGCCCGCCGGCTCCCCCTGCGGGGACTTCGGGACCGACAGCCCACCCCGCCCGCCCCGCNNGCTTCGCGCGCCCTCGTCGCCGGCGGCGCACCATCGTGGGAGGGCATGGCGAGGCCGAGCGGAGCGAGCGGGGAGGCGGTGGCGGGTGGGGGGCCGAAGGGCGGAGCGAACCCTTTCAGGGTTCCCATATCAGAGTGACTTACTCGGGATTGCGGGCTCGGAGTTCCGCGATGCAGGCGTTGGCCGCTGCCAGCTCTGCTTCCAGGCTGGGCACGCGGGCCGCCGCTAGCATGGACGCGTCATGCTCGGCTTCCAGGAAGACCAGGCGCTCGAAGACCTCCTCGGGGTCCGGTGCCTCGGCGCGCAGTTCCGCCAGCTTGGCCGCCGTCTCCTCGGCTATCTTGCTCTGCGCTTCCAGTTCCGCGAGACGGGCCAGCTTGGAATCCGCCACTCGCAGCAGCGCTTCCAGCTCGCGGGCTCGCGCTGTCACTGCTTCAGCCGTTTTCAAACGCGCCAGCAGCTCGTTTGCCTGGGCGGCCGCTGTCTCGGCGATGGCCAGCTTGGCCTCGAGCTCGGCCGTGCGGGCCGCGGCGGTGCTCGCCATTTGCAGACTGCTCTCCAGCTCGGACACGCGTGCGACACTCGCATGCAACTCAAGCTCCAGCTCCTCAGCTCGCGCAGTGGCCTGCTTGCGTGCACGCTCGGTGTCGTCGCGCAGACGCAGTGAATCCGCCAGTCGGCGCTCTGTCTCGCCAAGCCGATCGCGCAGATCGACCACCTGGACATCGAGATCGGCGATGCGGCCCTTGAGCTGTTCGGCATCGCCTTGCGCCTGGGCCTGGGCTTCACGGCGCTCAAGTCGCAGCATCACACCCTCGAGCTCCGCCAGACGCGAACGGCGCTGGCGATCGGCCTCCTCCACCTCGGCTAGTGACTGGCGTAACCGCGTCGACTCTTCGAGCCCATCGGCCAGGCGCTTCTCCGCGGCGGCCAGATCTTCCTCCAGCTCGGCCACCAGGCTTGACTGCTCGTTGAGGGCGTCGCGCAGCCGTCCCATGTCGTCGAGGTGAGCGGCCGCGGCTCGCTGGAACTCCTCGAGCGCTTGCTCGCGGGATTTCAGTGTGGCCAGCAGCTCATCGGGAACCGAACTGGCCAGCGTCGGGGCTTGACGGAGCTCAGCGATCTGGGCGCGCACGCGGCCGAGATCGTCCTCGGCGGCCTCCGCGCGCCAGGTGGCCGCCTGCCGGGCCGCCTCCAGCGCCGCGATGCGATCATCGCGTTCCGACAAGGCCGATTCGCGTTCGGCCAGCTCCGCCTCGCGGAGGTTGAGTTCATCGGCCAGGCCGGCGGCAGGCGGCGGCTCGCTGGGCCGGAGTCCGGCGGTCAGACGCTGGGCCAGAGCGGTCATCTCGTCAGTAGTCTTGCGGGTCAGATTGACGACCGACTCGTCCGCCTCCAGCAGCGCTCGCCGCAACCGTTGTACCTCGCCGTCCAGTTCGGCGCGGGCCTCCACTGTACGCCGCACGCGACCGCGCAACTCCTCGATCTCCTCGCACTGTGCGCGCGACACACGCACCAAGCCCTCGGCTTGGCCCTGGGCTTCGGCCAGCTTGTGGCGTAGCTCGGCCAGTGCTGCGTCGGGGGCCCTGGCTCCTTGTGAAAGTTCAGGCGCGGGCGTTTCGCCTGTCTGGTCCTCACTCACGCGCGCTGGGATCTGAACCAGCGCATAACCCAGGCTCAGGGCTTCGTCGTGGCCGCACAGGGCGAGGTAGTGGCTGGGCGTCTCGTTTTCGGCCTGGGCCAGGTCAGGCTCGACCCGCAGCTCGGCCGGGGCCTCGTCGAACTCCGCGATGCCCCAGGCGGCAAAACGCGTTTGACCGAACATGCGCACTTTGGGAAAGTGCGGGCTGAGTCGGTCGACGATGTCGTAGTACGAAACCCCAGGCGCGGCGATGTCGCTTCGATCACCGTTGGGCACCACGCAAACCAGGCGTCCGCCCGTTGCCACCAGCTTGAGCACCGCGGGCAGGGGCAAAGGCCCGCGGCCTTGCAGGATGTCCGCGGCCTCCGGGATCAGTACCACATCGAAGGGACCGGCCTGCTCCAGCGCTGCGGCCGTCATGGTAAGGAAACTCAGGGCACCCTCCCGGTTCCCAGCCCGCGCCTCGGCCACCGCGCCTGAGTCGTCAGCCCCGACCACGTTGCGCGCGCCCAGTCGTGCAAGGTGAGCTGCGCTCTCACCCGTGCCGCAGCCGAGCTCCAACACCCGTCGGCCTATCAAGATGGGTCGCAGGTAATTGTAGACGGCCGAGTGGCGAATCCCCCGGTCGGGTGGGCTTTCTTCAGCCATGCGCGGCAGACTATACATGGCGGAGGTGCGTGGACGCCAGTGAGCGCCTGAAGTCAAGCATAACGCGAAGAGGGCAGGGCGACATCGCACACCCCTGGCGCATTGCTACTTGCTCTTGCTGCTGCGGGCGATTATAAACGCCGGCTTCCAAGGAAGGTTGCTCGTCATGCCGAAGAAGGGGATTCACCCGGCCTATAAGCCCGCCACCATCACGTGTGCCTGCGGTCACACGGTTGAGACTTATTCCACTCGCGGGTCGTTCATGGTGGACATCTGCTCGAATTGCCACCCGTTCTACACGGGCAAGCAGAAGTTCCTCGACACCGGCGGCCGCATCGAGCGCTTCAACAAGAAGTA
>PMLB01000205.1:0-901 GCA_003158735.1 Myxococcales bacterium
CAGCCCAAGTCGCTTCTTGACCTTGGCCAGCGGGATCGGTTTCTCGCCCTTGGCTTTCATGTCGGCCAATACTTTGCGTGCGTCGTCTGCGTCGATCCGGTTTTCCATGGCTTCAAGCAAGTCCAGATCCTCCGCGGGCACGATGGCTGCCATGGTGTGGCCGTAGCGGGTCAGGGCCACACGTTCCTTGGCGTAGGAAGCACGGTTGACCACGTCGGAAAATCGCTTGCGCGCTACGGCCGTGGAAACCTTGGTCATGCCTATGTTGTACACCATCAACCGGATTGGGTCGATGCCTTCGAGTGCATCGGGAGCACATTCTCGGCCGCGGCCACTCTTTCGCGGGCGCTCGCCGTCGGAGCTATTCGTACAGTTCCGCGCTCGCGCGGATCCGGTCAACCCCACCATCGTAGCCATCGCCGCCAGCGATGAGCACCTCCCCGTTGCCCAACAACGTCGCCGTGTGGTACCGCCTTGCCACGGTCATGCTGCCTGTGGCGGTGAATGTCCCGGCGCTTGGGTCGTACAGTTCCACCAGGTTCACGCTCGCACCGTTGATGGCGTCGCCGCCGGCGACGAGCACCTTCCCGTCGTCCAACAAGGTCGCCGTGTGGTTTTCCCTGTACGTGGCTATGTTGCCGATGGCCGTGAATGTCCCGGTTCCTGGGTTGTACAGTTCCGCACTCGCAAGATTGAAGTCCACAACTCCGATGCTCTCGCCGCCGGCGATGAGCACCCTTCCATCATTCAACAACGTCGCCGTGTGCTGCTGCCTTGCCACGGTCATGCTGCCTGTGGCGGTGAATTTCCCGGCGCTTGGGTTGTACAGTTCCGCGCTCGCGGAAGTCGTGGCGTCGTAGGTCGTGGCGTCCCAGGATACTCCGCCGGCGATGAGCACCTT
>PMLB01000205.1:933-3951 GCA_003158735.1 Myxococcales bacterium
GGTCATATTGCCGGTGGCCGTGAAGGTCGCGGTCGCCGGGTCGTACAGCTCCGCGCTCGCGAGAGCCGTGCCGTTATCGTCTGCGCCACCAGCGATGAGCACCTTTCCGCTCGGCAACAGCGTTGCCGTATGGCTGTCCCTGTACGTGGTCATGTTGCCGGTGGCGGTGAATGTCCCGGCCGCTGGGTTGTACAGTTCCGCGCTTGGGAGAGGCGCGGTATAGAATGCTCCGCCGGCGATGAGCACCATCCCGCTCGGTAGCAACGTCGCCGTATGGCTTTCCCTCGCTGCGGTCATGCTGCCCGTCGGCACGAAAACTCCTTTCAGTACCGTGGTGCTAGCCGTCCCCGTGGAGCCGGTCGCGCCCCCCGTGCTGCCGGTCGTGCCCGCGGCGGCACTTGCACCCGCGTCCCCCGTGGCGAACATTATGGTGCCGCCTATATTCCCAGCGTCGACAGCCGTCGAGATCCGCAATCCGCGGGCTTCGCACGAACACGCAAGCAGCAGACCCGAAAGCACGATGCGCAGCCTGGCAGCCATGCAAACCATTGTGGCCTCGTGCGGAATTCGCCGCAAACAGTTCCGGGGCGCTACCCCGCCGGGCTGGCGACCTTCGGGCGGAGCGGGACCACGTTGTCAGCCTCGGCCATGGCGAGATAGTCCTTACAGCTCAAACATTGAACTTGAAATGGATCACGTCGCCGTCGCGCACGACGTAGTCCTTGCCTTCCATGGCCAGCTTGGCGTGCTGACGGCAGGCGGCTTCTGAGCCGAGCTTGACCATGTCTTCCCACCGCACCACCTCGGCCTTGATGAAGCCGCGCTCGAAGTCGGTGTGGATCACGCCCGCGGCTTGCGGCGCGTGAGCCCCGCGCTTCACGGTCCAGGCACGGCACTCGTGCTCGCCCACGGTGAAGAAAGTGATCAGGTCCAGGATCTGGTAGGCGGTCCGCGCCACGGCGAAAAGCCCCGGCTCTTTCAGGCCTAGGGTTTCCAGAAACACGGGCCGGTCCGCGGGCTCAAGCGCGGCGATCTCGGCCTCGGCCCCGGCGCAGATGGGCACCACAGGCGCGCCTTCCTTGGCAGCATGAGCGCGCAGCGCTGCCACATGCGGGTCGCCATCCAGATTCGCGAGTTGCTTCTCGGCCACGTTGGCCACGAAGAAGACGCGCTTCTGGGTCAGCAAGAACAAGTCACGAATGAGAGTCAGATCCTCGGGGGACAGTCCCTGCGCGCGCACCGGCGTGCCGGCTTCCAGCCCTGCCAGCACGTGCTCGCACACCGCCAGTGTGACCTTCTCTTCCTTGGGCGCCGGGCCCTTGAGCGCAGTGCGGGCCTTGTCGATGCGCTTGCCCACGCTTTCCACGTCCTTGAGGCACAGCTCAGTGTCCACGGTCAGCACGTCGGAAACCGGGTCGATGCGCCCTTCCACATGCACGACATTGGGATCTTCAAAGCAGCGGACGACATGCGCGATGGCGTCGGTCTCGCGGATGTTGGCCAGAAACTGGTTGCCCAGACCCTCACCTTTCGAAGCCCCGCGCACCAGGCCGGCGATGTCCACGAAGTTGACCGTGGCGTGCACAGCAGGCTTGCCCACGAAAAGCGCGACCACGGCATCAAGCCGCGCGTCCGGCACCTGCGCCACGCCCAGGTTGGGCTGCACCGTGCAGAACGGGTAATTTGCCACCTCGGCACCGGCGGCCGACAGCGCATTGAAGAGCGTGGACNNATGCCGCAGGAAATGCCCATTCCACACCCCTGCCCGCGCAGGAAGGCGGGCCGCTAGATCTTGCCGGCCAGGTTGAAGGCGATGAGCAAGCCGTAGATGACCAGCGACTCGATGAGCGCAAGCGCGACAATCATCGGGACGAAGATCTTTCCTGACGCCTGCGGGTTGCGCGCAATTCCGTCGAGCGCCGAGGCAGCGGCACGGCCCTGACCCAGGCCGCCGCCCAAGGCCGCCAAGCCAATGGCCAAGGCTGCGCCGATGCCAAGGTAGCCCTTGGTGACGTCGGGCGCGGCATCACTAGCGAAAGCCGCGGCACTGGACATCAGCGCAACGACGAATGTGGCAAGCGGGGCGAGACTCTTGGTGACTCGGCGCATCTGGGGATCCTCCTTAGGAACGGGGCTAGGACAATACGGTCAGTGCTCCTCGTGAGCAATAGCGGTCGAGATGTAAATCGTGGACAGCAGGGAGAAGACTACGGCCTGCACCACGGAAACGAAGACGCCCATCACGAGAAACGGGACGGGAACCAGGAAGGGAAGCAGGGCAAAGAACACGGCGGCAACCTTGTGGTCGGCGGTGATGTTGCCCAGAAGGCGCATCGACAGCGACACCGGCCGGGCGATGTGGCTGACCAGCTCGATGGGCAGCATGAGCGGCGCCAACCACCAGAGAGGCCCCATGAAGTGCTTCACGTACTTGAAACCATGCGCACGCAAGCCGTAGACGTGGGTCAGGCAGAAAACCAATACCGCCAGTCCCACGTTGGTCTTCAGGGTGTCGGTGGGCGGCAGGAAGCCGGGGATCAGCGACAGCAGGTTACAGAACAGGATGAAGAGAAAGAGCGAGCCGACAAGCGGCAGGTAGCGGCGCGCGTTCTTGGCCCCCATGGGACCTTCCATCAGACCGAAAATCATGTCACCAAAGGTTTCGAGCACATTGCGCAGACAGAAGTGCGGTGGCGGTACGGCGCCACCGTCGGCCGACTTGCGCACGCTCATGGCGTAGCGAACCGCGAAGAAGGCCAGCACCAGAAAGACCAGCAACCCGCCCAAGAGATGGTCGATCTCGAAGTGGGTGGACGTGAACACCTGCCAGGTCCAGCGACGGCCGAGATAGATCTGCAAATTGTCCTTCAGCGCCTCGTAGCCGGGCAGAAGTTCAAACCAGGTGGAATGTGGACCCATGGTTACGCCTTGCCTTGCTCACCTGCGGTCGAGCCTATCCACAGCCCCGCCATGACGAGCGAGACCGGAAGAACTGAAATCCCGATAGCGAACGGCACG
>PMLB01000042.1:0-1013 GCA_003158735.1 Myxococcales bacterium
GCCCTCGCGCTCGGCCTCGCGCGCCGGTGCGCCACCGGCAACCAGGGCGCGCGAAGCGCGGGGTGGGCGGGGTGGGCTGTCGGTCCCGAAGTCCCCGCAGGGGGAGCCGGCGGGCTTCCCACGCGATTGCCTACTTGGACTTTTGCTTCTTGCCCTTGCGGCGAGGCGACTCCGGCAGCGTGGCCGTGGACATCTTGTCGACCGCTGTGCTGACCGCCTGCTTGAGCGCACTGGCCAGGGCCGTTCTCGTCAGGTTCTGCACGTCGCTCTCCCTACGACGCTCGGAAAACTCGCCCAGGAGCGACGCCTCGCCGTCGCCGGTGAAGTTGAGCTTGCCTCCCGGGTAGGTTGTGCCGTAGACGCCCAGCTTGACCTGGATGGCCATTTGCTGATCGCGTCGGCCGGGCACCGGCGGCTTGATCTCCTGCTTGAAGGTCATGATGCGCAGGTTGACCTGAAAGCCCTTCAGGCCTCGCTTCTTCATCTCCGCGGTGGCTGCGGCCTCACCCTCGGCGCCGCCCAGGTCCTGGGTGAATTCGGATCGAGACGAAATTTCCTTGGCGAGAAGCTCTTTTGCCAAAGAAATAATCGTTTTATCTTCAGATGTTATATTACTTATGGTAAAGTAATACTTTGGTTTTGCTGAGTCGCCACGGGCACGACCTGAGAAGCTAAATGCCACGGTCAGCATTCCAGCCAAAGCAGCGACTCTTGAGATCTGCATGGTCACGCCCTCCATTTGAACAGTTGATGATTGCGGCCGCAACGGGCTCCCCCATTGCACCACAGACCGGCCCGACGGGGTAGTCGCCAAATCCTACGACGACCCAAGTGGACAAGGGACGCGTTTTTGCTTAGCGTGATGCCATGCTGATCCTGACGCTGGCCGAGAAAGGTGGAGAGTCCAAGGATCTCACCTTCGACAAGACTGAGATTCGAGTAGGACGGGTCCGGGACAACGACATCGTCCTTCCCAAGGGCAACGTGTCCAAGCACCACTGTCGCCTGCTGCT
>PMLB01000042.1:1029-3051 GCA_003158735.1 Myxococcales bacterium
CGGCCGAAGCAGGCTCGCTCAGCACAGCCCTGCCCCGTCGCGCCCCGCCGCCTCCGCCGCCCCCGCGGCCCGGCTCCCTGTACGGGGGCGATGAGGGTTCCGAGCCCAAGCCCTCCCACGGGCCGCAAGCCCATGTCCCCGTGCCACCGCCCCCGCCGCCCCCCAGGCGAGAAAGCAAGACCATTCCTGTGGTGGCAGCGGAGCCGCTTCCTGCGCCTCCGCTGCCTACGGAGATCAGTCTGGACGATGATGATGCGCTATCCAGCCCTGCGCCGCGACTGAACCTCCCGCCGCTGAGACCGCCGGTTCCCGTCCCAACGCCGACACCGTCTCCGGCGCCCGACGAGCCTCTGACCACGCCCCGGGGCACGCCCCCGGCGCAACTGCTCCGAGAACCTGAGCGAGCCGCGGCCCCGCCGCCTCCGCCCCCGCCGCCTCCGGCCGCCCCTTCCTCGGCCGTCCCTTCCCTGCCCGCCCCTCCGGCAGCACCTGCGCAGGTGGGGGGGGACTACCCGCCCTGGCTGGTTCGCTTGCTGGACGGCGAGGATGTAACCGCTGCGTTCTTCTCCGGAACGCAGTCGGTGGAGGTTGAGCGGAACGGCCGTCGAGAGGCTGGTGTGGTCGCATCCGCCGATTTGGCGACGCTGCCGGACCATCTGCGTAGGCTGGCTGCCAAAGGCGTGCCGCGACCGGAACCCGATGCGCCGGTCATCGACACAACCCTCGCCGATGGCACACGCATCACGGCCCTGTTCCCGCCCCTGTGCGACCGCCTGCGCGCCTCAATCCGACGGCCGAATGTTGGCCACAAGACCCTGGACGAAATGGTGACCGACGGCGGACTTTCTGCGGAAATGCAGCAAGTCCTCGAAGCCTGCGTGGGCACCCGGCAGAACCTGCTCATTGCTGGTGACCGCGCGTCTTGCGACCTGCTGCTAGGCACCTTGGCTTGGTCGCTCGATCGGGTGGCACGCGTCGTGGTTTTGGCCGAAACCATCACCCCGCCTGCCAGCGCATCTGCCTGGCTGAAACTGCCGGTCGCGGCCCGCGTTCCTGACCTGGTCGCCGCCGCGGTGGCGCTCAGACCAGACTATGTCGTCGCCGACGCCGCTGCGTCCATGCTCTTGGGCGATTTGCTACGCGAGTGCGCCCGGGGACAAAACGGCGCTCTCACCGCATTGATCGCCCGCTCGTCCAATGATGCCCTCTACCGACTGCGGGTGATGGGTGCGACCTACGGTTCATCGTCGACGCCCAATGACCTGCTCGGATCGAGCCTCGACGTGCTGGTCCATGCCGTCACTCTCACCGACGGGAGCCTCCGGGTCATGGAGATTGCCGAGCCCACTTTGGGATCCGCTGGCGAACTGCGCGCCGAGACCCTTCTGGCCTGGCAAAGCAAAGGCAAAGGCAAAGGTCGCTTCATCGCCACCCGCACGCCATCACGCCTGGCTGGCAAGCTGGAAGCTGGCGGCGTGAACATCTCAGACACCGTATTGCAGCGCTAGGCGGGCGGGCCAATAACGCCGCTGGCCGAGACCGTCGTCTTCGTGGTACAGGAACGCGACACGAAGCACGCAGGAGTCCTGCCGATGACAGCGATCTGCCGCGATACGCCCTCTGCGCCCTTGGTGTCTGTGCCTTCATGAGCTCCTTGGATCTCAACCAAATCATCCTCATCGTCGTGGTGGTGGCCGCTGCCCTGGCCTTCGACTTCATCAACGGATTTCACGACGCAGCCAACTCCATCNNCTTCAACGTCATTGCCTTCGCGCTCTTCAAGCTCCACGTAGCCGGCACCATCGGCAAGGGGATCATCGACCCTGGCGTGGTCGACGTCGCCGTGATCATCGGTGCCTTGGGCGGGGCCATCGCCTGGAACCTGCTCACCTGGTGGTGGGGCCTGCCGTCCAGCTCTTCCCACGCTCTGGTGGGTGGCCTGATCGGGGCGGGAGTCTCGAAGGCGGGGCTCGGTATCCTGGGTTGGCAGAAGATCGGCAGCACGGCTGCGTTCATCTTGCT
>PMLB01000266.1:0-209 GCA_003158735.1 Myxococcales bacterium
CTCGCTGCCGTAGGTGCCGCGTTCGGGATCGAAGAAGGCCAAGGTGAAGGGTGGAATTGTCGTCACGCCTGGGCGCTCCGGCAACAGCAGGTACTCGACCGCCTTGCTGCCCTCCACCCGCTCGCCCGGGTTGAGGGTCACCGACACCTTGGGCTCGTACACCTTCCAGCCGTCCAGGCGGGGCAGGGCCGGCGCGGCCAGCTTGCGCA
>PMLB01000266.1:238-12222 GCA_003158735.1 Myxococcales bacterium
AGGCTCGGTCTTGAGGCGCTCGGTGCGCAGGGTTGCGCCGAAAAAATCGACGCGCGAGATCTCGGATTCGAGCGGGCTGATGGTCAGGCGACCCGGATGCAGCGGAAAGAGAGCCTTCTTCATCAGCGGCGCGACCAGATAGCTGCGCCCTTCGTAGGTCTGCTGGGTCAGCGAAAGCCCGGCGTGTTGATTGGCAGAGGGCAGATCCTCGACCCAGAAACCGTCGGTGCGCGGCTCGGCCGTGGTGCCGTACTTGTCCTGCCGCTCGGTGAGGTAGAGGAACCACTCCACTGTAATCTGGTCGCCCACGTAGGCTTTGATCTTGCTGGTCTGGACGCGGAGAAAATTGCGCCGGCCGCGGCCCTGTTCTGGTTCGGCAGGCGGGGCATCGTCCTCCACGCCGAGGCCGGGGAAGGGTAGGCCAGGATTGGGAATGCCGTGGGGAAAGCCGCGGCCAGGACGACGCGCCGCCGGCGCCTGACCCGAGTCAACCACGGTGATGGTGATCTTTTCCGTGCGCAGTTCCTGACCATCCACGCGCACGTGCGCCGGACCTATGTTGAAGGTGCCGCGGTCGGGCGCCAGCACCTCGTAGTGCCAGCCGTATACCTGGCGCACGAAAGTCCCGCCGCCACCCATCTGCATCTGGGTGGATTGGCTCGGCCGCTCGGACAGGGCGCGCAAGCCGCGCAGGTCCGGCGCGCGATAGCCGTCCACCCGGCCGTTTTCGACCGACAGGGTGATCTCCAGGGTGAACGATTCGCCGGCGCCGACCTGGGTGCGGTCCACGCGCGCGACGAAGCTCGGCTGGGCGGCGCGGGCCACGCCCGCGGCAGTCACGATCATCAGCCCGACGATCGATAGGCGGCAAGAAGTCCGCATCGCTACCAATCCTTGGCCGGCGGCGCGCGGCGCACGGCGCGCAGACGGGCACGCATCTTCTCAAGATCTTTGGGGCTTCGCTCCAGGCTGTCCAAGACTGCATCGATCTCGCTCATTTCGGGAGCTTTGTCATCCTTGGGCTGGGCAGCCGGTTCTTCTTGCGGCGGCGGTTGGGCTCCAGCGTCCTGGCCTTGCGGCGGCTTGGGCGGCTCTTGCTTGGGCGCGCCGGCGTCGGGTTCCTGCTTCTTCTCGTCCTGCTTCTTGTCCTGGTCCTGCTTCTTCTGATCGTCCTGTTTCTTTTGGTCGTCCTGCTTGTTCTTGTCCTTATCCTTGTCTTGCTGGTCCTGCTTTTTCTTGTCTTCTTCCTGTTTTTTCTGCAGAGCCAGTTCGAGGTTCCACTTGGCGCGCATGTCGCCGGGTTCCAAGGCCAGCGAATGCTTGTAGGCGGCGATGGCGTCGGCGTAGCGGTCGGCCTTGAAATAGCTGTTGCCCAGATTGTAGAAGGCAGCCGCCTTGAGCGACGGCGATTTACTCTCAGTGGCCCGCATCAGTTCGACAATCGCCTCGTCGTAGCGGGACAGGGCAAACAGAGCCGTGCCGCGATTGAAGTGAACCGCCGGGTCAGCCGGCAGGGCGGCGACCGCCTGGTCGTAGCGGGCCAGCGCCTCCTCGGCTTTGCCTTTCTGCAGGCTGGCGTTCCCGTCGGTGACGGCGCGGTTGGGACGTTCCAGCGGATTCCATGCCGCGAGCAGCGGCAGCAGTGCAAGCACAGCGGGAAACCTGAGTGCAGCCTCGGCCGGGCGACGGTTCACGCTCATGTCTTCCTCCTGCGGCGTTGGTTCAGACAGGCTTCGCCAAGCAGAAGCAGAAAGGCGGGCAGGAGCAGGTATTCGCAAACCTCGTCGTAGCGTTTGACCAGGCGGGCTTCGTTCTCCGTGCGCTTCAGCCCCACCAGTGCGGCCTCGATGGCCTCCACGCCGAAGTGGCGCGCATCGGCGCGCAGGTACTCGCCGCCCGTGCGCGCGGCGATCTTGGACAGCAGGTCTTCGCCCAGCCGCGAGGTGACGTACTTGCCCTCGCGATCCTTGACGTAGCCCTGAGCCTGGCCCTCTTCGTTCACTTCCGGCACCAGCTCGCCCGAGCGCGACCCGATGCCCACGGCAAAGACCTTAACCCCCAGCTTGGCGGCCTCGTCGGCCATCTCCATGGGCTCGCTGTCGGTGTCTTCCCCGTCGGTGAGCAGCAGAATCACTTGTCCCCGCGTCTCGCCGCCTTGGGCGCGCAGGCGCTTCAACATGTCGAGCCCCGACTTGAGCGCGCGGCCGATAGCGGTGCCGCCCACGGGAATGTCCGACGGGGTCATGTCGCGCCAGAAGAGCTTGACCGCGGCGTAGTCGGTGGTGGGCGGGTAGGTCAGGGTTTCACCCGCAAAAGCCACCAGCCCGATGCGATCCCCGGCCAGCCGGTCCATCAACCTTTCCAACTCGCGCTTGGCGCGCTCCAGGCGCGAGGGATAGATGTCCTTGGCCAACATGGACTTGGANNCGCCACCACCAGGTCGAGGCCGCGCTGTTTTTCCAGACGTGCGTGCCCACCCGCCTGGGGCCGCGCCAGAGCCAGAGCCAAAAACGCCACCGCCAGTACGACCAGGGCCGCAGCCAGCACCTTGCGCGGCACTGACACCGAGGCCGCCATGCGCGCAATGAGCGCCGGCTCGCCCAGCCGGTTGAGCAGGCGGCGCCGCCGGGCAAAGGCAATGGCATAGGCCAGCACCACGGTGGGAGCCGCCAGCAGGAGCCAGAGCATGTGCGGGTTGGCTATGCGCATTTAGGGAAGCCTCCGCAGGCGGGACAGGCGCAAAGCAATCTCCAGCAGCAGGACCGCGAAGGCCGGCCAGAGGAAGCGCGGGTAGAGCTCGGCATAGAGCACGCCGCGATCGCGGATGCGCGACTTCTCCAGTTCCTCGAGAATGTTCTGGAACCGCTGCGCCAGGGCGCGGGTATCGGTGGCCAGATAGGGCGAGCCACCCGTCATGCCCGCAATCTGCTCCAGCAACTTGGGATTGACCGCGTAGCGCTGTTGTTGCGGATTGGCGTCGTCCGCCTCGCGGCTGCTGTCATGCGCGCCGGCCAGGATGGTGTAGATCTTCACGCCCATTTTCTGGGCGAAACTGGCGGCCTGCAGCGGCGAGATGTTGCCCGAGTTGTTGTCCCCGTCGGTGAGCAGGATGATGACCTTGGACTTGGCGTCGGACTTGCGCAGACGGGACAGCGCCACACCCAGCCCGTTGCCGATGGCGGTGCCGCGCCCATCGACGATACCCGGCTGCAGTTCGGCCAGCATGCGCAGGAAGGTGCCGTGGTCGAGGGTGAGCGGCGTGTAGGTGTAGGCCTCGCGGCCGAAGATCACCAGCCCGATGCGATCCCCGCGTCGCCGCGTGACGAAGTCTTGAATCACGGCCTTGGCCGCTTCCAGACGATTGGGCTGCAAATCGGTTTCTTCCATGGAGCCGGACAGGTCGAGCGTGACCACGATGTCGATGCCTTCCAGCTCGAGATCGTCGTCCTTCTGCGGGGTCTGCGGTCGCGCCAGCGCCAAGGCCACCGCGACCACGACGAAGAGGCGCAGCACCACCGGGAGATCGGCGAGCCGCGCGGCCCATCCCCGTCGCAGCAGCCGCATCTCGCCGGCGCGCGAGTGCACTAGCACAGGATGGCGTGACGGTGCACGCCTGATGCCAGCCCAAATCACCAGGGCTGCGCCGAGCGGGATCAACGCGAGGGCCGCAGGATGGGCGAAGCGCACCAGCTCCAGCGAACGAAACCACCCGAGATAGACCAATCCCGCCGGCAGGAAGACGGCAGCCAGCAACGAGTACGGAATCGCGCCTTGAACCGCTCGGTTTTTCTCGGGGCGCTCAGCCATGTGGCGCCTCCGCAGGTTTGCCCCGGATTTCACCACAGAGAGCACAGAGATCACAGAGACGGATGGGAAGGAAAGAAGGGTTCGGAGCCGGATCCGGAACCCTTTCCTTCCGGCCTCTGTGGCCTCTGTGCTCTCTGTGGTGAAACTCCGGATCGCGCCGTTGGCCGTTGAATCCCGAGAGAATAGTGGCTAGCATCTAAGCGCCTCCTGGGGAGCTTGCGGCGTCCACGCCAGGATCCGGGACCGGCGGCTCAGGTCGCGGACGCGACGACTCCACTATACGAATGCCGGTTTCCAGCGCTCCGCGCGCCTCGGCCATGGATGGCGAAACCTTGGCGAACTTCACCAGATCGCAACCTGCCAGCCACCCTTCCACTTCGCCCAGCACGAAGCCGCGCATTTCCTGGATAGGAACCCGTCGGCGCAACCGGAGCACCAGCTCTTCCGTGGTCAACTCCAGCGAGTCGAAGGAAAAGCGAGCGCCCAGGTATTCGCGGATGATCTCGGACAACTCGAAGATGAAGGGCCGCAAGTCGTCGCTGGTTCCCAGGCGAGCGCCCAGGCGATCGAGACGCTCCAGCGCCACCTCGTGCGCCGGCCGCCGCGGCGCCGCCGGGCGACGCGCGGCCCGCTCGCGCAAGCGGCGGCGAATTAACAGCGCCAGCGCGGCGCCTAGTCCAGCAGCCGCCAGGCCGCCGGCGATGTAGGCGTAAAGATAGTCGCGCTGGATCACCGGCACCGGGCCAGCGTTTTCTTTCAATTTTGGTTCAGGCTCGTTGGCGATCAGGCTGGTGATGGTGACGGCAATCGGTTGCGTGTGCGCGCTGAGAACCTCGCCGCCTTTGCCAAAGTAGGTAACCTCCACGGCAGGGATCTCCCGCGCACCTGGCTCATAGGTCGCGACAGTCAGCGCAAACTCGCGGCGCATCTTGCCGTCGCCCAGATCCTTTTCTTCCAGGTGTCGCGAAAGCTCGGTGAAGGGAGAGAGATCGATGTTTTCCGGCAGGATGACCGGCGTGGTGATGGGACCGACTGCTGTGATCGACAGGTGCAGGGCATCGCCCACGTGCGCTTCGGTCTTGTCCACGCGCGCGGTCACCGTGGGTGCGTCGGCGCGCGCCGGAGCGCCCAGCGCGCTCGGCTGTGCGTCGGCGTGGGCCCCGGCATCGGGCGGCACAGCGGCCAGCAGGGTGGCCAGGATCCACTGAATCAATGCCGCAACCTCCGCGCCCGCGCCTCGAAGAAACTGGTCAGGGCGGGCAGGTAGGGACGATCGGTCCGCACCGCGATGGCGTCGAGAGACAGGCGGCGGAACAGGCCTTCGCGCGCTTCGCGTGCCGCGCGACTCTTGTCGGCAAAGACTTTCGCTTCGGGCCCCGAGGTGTCGAACACCACGACGTCGCCGCTCTCCGGGTCTTGCATCTGCAATAGTCCCACCTGCGGTATCTGCTCTTCCAGCGGATCGGTTACTGCCACCGGAACCAGATCGTGCCGCCGGGCTGCTATGCGCAGCGAGCGTTCATATTGCTCGGGTGGCGCCAGGAAGTCCGAAACCAGGAAGGCGACCGCGCGCCGACGGGCGATGCGCCCCAGGAAATCCAGGCCCAGCCCTAGGTTGGTGTGGGGCGAATTCGGTTGGTACGACAGGATCTCGCTGATCACGCGCAGGACGTGCTTTTTGCCCTTCTTGGCGGGTACGAAGCGCTCGACCTTGTCGGTGAAAATGATCAGCCCGACGCGGTCGTTGTTGCGGATGGCGGAAAAGGCGAGCACCGCGGCCAGCTCGGCCGCCAGCTCGCGCTTCTCTTGTCCCACCGAACCGAAGCGCCCCGAAGCCGACATGTCGACCAGCAAGAGCACGGTCATCTCGCGCTCCTCGACGAACAACTTGATGTAGGGCGCGTTCATGCGCGCCGATACGNNCCGATCGCGCACCAGGCGCTCGGTCACGATCTCGATGGTGCGGATTTTCCGCAGCAGCTCGCGGGTCAGCATGAACGGGTTACGGAACCTCGATGTGCTCGAACAGCTTGCGCACCACCTGCTCGGAGGTCATTTCCTCGGCCTCGGCCTCGTAGGTCAGGATGACCCGGTGGCGAAGCACGTCCACGCCGATGGCCTTGATGTCCTCGGGCGTGACGTAGCCGCGCCGGCGCAAAAAGGCGTGCGCGCGTGCCGCCAGGTTCAGGTAGATCGAAGCGCGCGGGCTGGCGCCGTATTCGATGAAGTCGGCCAGCTCGGCCAGGCCGTAGGCCTTTGGATCGCGGGTGGCGTGTACGATGTTGACGATGTAGTCGCGGATCTTCTCGTCGATGTAGATCTGGCTCAGCACGGAGCGCGCCTCGGCGATCTGGCGGGGCGAGGCGACCGGCGCAGCCCGCACCGTCATGCCCGTGGTCATGCGGTCCATGATGGCGCGTTCGTCCTCTTTGCTTGGGTAGCCCACCTTGACCATCAACATGAATCGGTCGAGCTGCGCCTCGGGCAAGGCATAGGTCCCTTCCTGCTCGATGGGGTTCTGTGTGGCCATCACCAGGAAGGGGTCGGGCAGGGCATGGGTTTCGTCGCCCACCGTGACCTGGCGTTCCTGCATGGCTTCCAGGAGCGCAGACTGCACCTTGGCAGGCGCGCGGTTGATTTCGTCGGCNNGGCGTGAACTGGATGCGCTGGAAGCGCATGTCGAGCGAATCGGCCAGGGTCTTGACCGTCAGGGTCTTGGCCAGACCCGGAACGCCCTCCAGCAGCACATGCCCCCCGGCGAGCAGGCCGATGAGGATGCGCTCGACCATGGCCTTCTGGCCGACGATGACCTTGCCGACTTCGGCGGTCAGGTTGTCGACGAAAGCGGATTGCTGCTGGACCATTTCATTGATGACACGGACGTCCATGCGTTCTCCTAGGGAATGGGAATTTCCGAAGGCGTATAACTACTCGGAGCCACGGGATATTTCCAGAAAGCAACGCAGGCGCTGATCCGTGCGCGACGCCCGCAACTTTGTCGAATGGCGCTTGGTTTCCCTCGGGGTACGCCGGGGAATAGCGGATTGGTGACTCTTTCCTGCTCGGCGCTATGCTGCGGTGCCGCCCGACCTCATTGAGAGGCGCAGGGGCCTATGCGCCCGGCACGGGATCGGTCAAGGGGACAACAACTTTGGCCTGATCGCGCCTGGGAGCGCGCACGACCACGCCGAAGGTGCCGAGGCCGGTGATCAAGGTGGAGGAGCCCGCGCTGTCCCGCTGGGCGGTGGAGACGCCAACGGAAAACTGCAATTCGAGCCGGTTGGATTTCCACCAGCCTACGCCAAGCGAAAGACTCTCTCGCCAGTAGTCGTTCTCGCTGTTTGCATAGACCACTCCACGATCGAGATAGCCCTTTAACCAGACTCCAAGCCGGGGCGAGGAGAAGAACTCAAAATCGAACGACAGCCCTGCACCGTGGACGAGAGTATAGAGCAATGCGCTCCAGTAGATTTGCTCATCGGAGAAGTTGCGGAGGCCCAAAGTCGCCTGTCCCCACCTGGGCGAGCGAGTCTTTCCGTCATCAAAGTAGGTCTTGAATAGGTAGCTTGCCTCACATTCGAACATCTCCAACCGTACACCGAGGGTCAGCTCTGGGTAGACAAGCTGGGTTGTGTGCCGCTCGTCGGATGTCAATCCGCTCAAGGGCGAGGGATGCTGAAAGTCGTAGATCCGATCGTAGTGAATCCCGCCGCCCAGGACCATGTCGCGCAGATAGAACAGCCCGGACAGCGAAACATCGCCGGAATGCCCGCTGTGTTCATAGAGTGAAACACTGTCCTTGGCACCAAAGCCAACTGTGTCCAGGTTGAAGGAAAGTCGGTTGAGGCGCTGGAGAAAGGCTTGCATTGACAGCGGTGTTCCGTCGTCCACCAGTGGGCGCCGCAAGTACCAATTCGCGCCCACGCTGCCGCCGGCTTGCCAGCCGTCATAGAACTCGGGCTGGTGAAAGCCCCCGCCCGAAAGCGAGGCATTGAAGTCGGCTGGCCAGGTCGACTCGATCTCGTGTGTCGAGCCGGCTTGGAAGACCAAGAGTGAGAAAAGTGGAAGCAGAAGATTCATTGCTCACGTCGCCGCCTGGCACCGGACGCGGTCACACCTGCCCGGCCAGAGCCAGGCCACGATACGGCGCTGGGCCGCCGGAAGCAACTGCGGGAACCGCGCCGGCAGGCATGCGACTTGTACCTTGTCTCGGCCGCGCACGCCACGGCATCATATGATTCTCGGAGGACACCCATGCGACGCCCGCTTTTCTTTCTACTTTTGACCATTCCGTCGTTGCCGTTGCTGGCTGGCTGCGCTGGTTCGGCGCGAAGAGATTTCGATATCTCAAGCATCGAAGGCACCACGGTGTTTGAATCGGAAAAGAATTTCGACGCCACGACGGTCGGCGACCGCTATCGCATTTTCAACAACGGCTGGAACGCAAAGGCCAATATGGGGCCACACCGTCAGAAGATTTTCGTGAAGCAAGCGAATGGCAAACCCATCTTCGGCTGGGTTTGGAAATGGTTTGCGGGCGGCACCGACGTGGCAAGCTACCCCGAGATCCAAGTCGGCAACAGTCCCTGGGTCGGCGAGGTCGCCCCCAATTCAGGATTCCCCTTTCGCGTGGGCACGAAGAAAATCGTGGCGGACTTCGACGTGTCGATGCACGCGTCGGGCACCTACGACCTGGCATTTGAATTCTGGACCACGACCTCTCCCGTGGTGGAAAAGCGCGGGATAGCGCACGAGGTGATGATTTGGCTGGCCGAGAATCGCCTGAGCGCGGCGGGCAGTCTGGTTGCCGCGGCGACCATTGGCGGCAATCAATTCCACGTCTACTTTGCCAACAACCACGGCGATTCCTCGGGCGCCAATTCCAACACCTGGACCATCATTTCCTTGGTGTCCGACAAACCCATCCTGCATGGCCCTCTCGATATCGGCGCCATCATCGACTACCTGGTGCAGACACGTCTGCTGAATAGCAACGTCTACGTCGCCTGTCTGGAGCTCGGGAACGAGGTGGCCTCCGGATCGGGAAGAACTGAGGTGCGAAACTACGCGGTCCACGTGGAATAGCCTTACAGAAGCCAGATGGCTAGAAGGACGCGCAATCCACCGTTGCGAAGTGCGTGAGTCTTGCTTGGCGTCTGCCGCGCTCCTGCCGCCACCGCTGCGACGAACGCTGGATTCGGACAGAGAACGCCCGCGCGCCAGCCCCGGTAGCGCGTGGCCGCCGTCCTTCCCAGCTCGCGCGCAAGACGGTTGGCTTGACCGTGGTCGCCCAGACGGTGACCGTAGGGCGGATTGACGACGAGAAGCCCGGCCTGGGCCGGAATCTCGCCCTCGCCAAACACGACTGTGGCAAGACCAACATCATCTTGCACGTGCGCGCGCTCGGCATTGCGGCGAGCGGTGTCCACGGCGCGCGCGTCCCGATCCATCGCAAGAATCGGGGCGGGCGCGCTCGGCAGAGCCACCGCCGAGTCGCGCAATGCCTGCCACGAAGAGGCATCGTGGACAGGCCAGCGTTCGAAGGCAAAGGGGCGCGCCAAGCCGGGCGCCATCTTGCGCGCCATGGTTGCGGCCTCGACGGCGATGGTGCCCGCGCCGCACATGGGATCCACGAGCGGCAGCGCGGGATCGTACTCACACAAGGCCAGAAGGCCCGCTGCCAAGGTTTCGCGCAGGGGGGCGCGCCCTGCTTCCAGACGCCAGCCGCGGCGGTGTAGCAGCGCGCCCGAAGCATCGATGCTGGCGGTGAAGCGATCGTCCTGTCCGCGCAGAAGAATACGCGTGCAGTCGTCATCTTCGGTCGGCTGGGGCGGTTTCTCGCGTTTGGGCAGCTGGCCCACGCAGTCGGCAATCGCCAGTTCCACTGTCTCTGCCAAGGCGCCTGTGTGGTACAGGCGGCAGTGGCTGGTCGAGACGTCGATGCGCAGGGCGCGGTCGCGCGCGACGTAGCTGGGCCACGGCAATTTGGCCAGGCCTCGGCGCAGAGGCGCAAAGTCGCGTGCCTTGACCTCGCCCATGCGCAGCACGATGCGGGTGGCGATACGGCTGTGCAGATTGGCGGCCATGCCGGCGGCCAGCGTTCCCGAGAACTCGACGCCGCCATCCACCGCGCGAGCCTGCTCGACCGCCGAAAGCGCGGCCAACTCGATACCCAGGGGTTGTTCCAGACCGGGCGATGCAACCGCGAACCAGTGCAGTTCGCCGGGAATCTGCGGCGATTCTTTCGTCTGCGGGCGCGCGGGTTTGCGCTCGCCGATTCTGGGCATGCTCTCGGGCCGGCCGGCAAAGCGTAGGTGGGCCAGGATCTCGATGGTTCCACTGCCGCCAGCCACGGGCGAATCTACGTATCCCAGCAGCTGGAAACCCAGTCGCTCGGCTTTGGCGCGAAAGGTTTCGACGGCGCGCTTGCGCACATCCGGAGTGTCGACCTTGCCGTCCCTAACCAGGTGGCTGGGCAGTTCGAACTGCGGCTTGACCAGAACGACGCCCTCCGCGCCTGCGCGCAGCCGAAAGGCCAGCCCGCGCAACATGCTTCGTGCGGCAACGAAGCTGACGTCCACAGTGAAGAAATCGAAAGGTCCGGGCGCCACATCCAGCGACAAGGTTTTGAAGTCGGCGCGCTCCAAGCTAGTCACACGCCGGTCGCGAGCCAGATCGGCCAGAAGCTGCCCATGTCCCACGTCAACCGCGGTCACATGGCTAGCGCCCTGTTCGAGCAGCACCGCGACGAACCCGCCAGTGGACGCGCCTAGATCGAGAGCGTGGACTCCACGCACGCGCGCGGCCAACTTGAAGTGCGCGAACGCGGCTTCCAGCTTGCGTCCGCCGCGCGTGTGATCCCCACTCATGGGTCGACGAATCTACGTGCTTTTGCGCCTGATGCACCCGGGATGTTGCTGGGTCAGGCAGTGCAAGGTGCCGAAGCCGAGTACTAGATCCACAGCGTGAATGCCCACCACGGGGCGGTCGCGGAAGAGCTCGCCCAAGATTCCTAGAGCGATGCGGTCCGCGGGATCGTTGAAGGTGGGGACGATGACCGCGGCGTTGGCTATGTAGAAATTTGCGTAGCTGGCCGGCAGGCGCCAGTCGCCATGAAAGAGCGGCGCGGGCATGGGCAGGGCAATCACTTCAGGACGCGCCCCATCCTGCAAGCGCGCGTCTTGCAAACGTTCCCAGTTCTCGCGCAGGAGCTTGAAATTCACGTCGTGTTGGTTTTCTTCCTGGATGACGACCATCGTGGTTGGGTTCACGAAGCGGCACAGGTCGTCGACGTGGCCGTGGGTGTCGTCGCCTGCGATTCCGTGGCCCAGCCAGATGACGTTGGGCGTGCCCAAAGTGTCGGCAAAGACGCGGTCGTATTCCTCGCGGCTCATGCCGGGGTTGCGGCACTGGGTTTTCTGGTCGAGGAAGCACTCTTCCGTGGTCAGCAGGGTGCCGCAGCCGTTCACATCGATGCCGCCGCCTTCCAGCACGACGGGCTGACCCTTGTGCGTGACCGGAAAGAGCCGCATCTTGCGCTGCTTGGCGATTCGTTCTGCGATGAGGTTGTCCTTGTGCCAGTTGCGATACTTCGCCCAGGCGGTGAACTTGAACTTGGCGATGGCAACCTCGGGTTTGGGTCCTGGCTTGCGCACGCAGATGGGCCCAAAGTCACGTGCCCAGCCGCGATCCGAGGGGGCACGGAAGAATTCCACATTGGCCAAGTTGGCATGGGCGCGGGCAAGAACCTGGCGTGCCCTGGCTTGCGGCCCGTGGATGATGATGCGCACCTTCTCGGCCTCAGCGATCTTGCGCACGATCTCGCCGTAGGCCCATTCGATGGTGCCAAGCTTGCCCGGCCAGTCGCTGCGACAGTGCGGCCAGCCCAGCCAGGTGGCCTCGTGGGGCTCCCACTCGGCAGGCATGGCAAACCCAAGTTGCGCGGGCGTCTCCATGGCCCGTGGTTATAGACGGAATTCGCGGGAGGACAACCGACAGGTTGCTGATTGAGGAGAGCGGGACTAGTGCCTCCGGTCAGAATTTCGGCCACGTTTGGGCGGCCGATCCAGCCCGGCCGGCTGCGTTGCTCCTCGGTTACACACGTCAAGTATGCGCCCTCGTCGCGCCTTGCCGTCCGGGCGCCTCGTCCACCGACACATGCCCGCTCTTCTGACCGG
>PMLB01000315.1 GCA_003158735.1 Myxococcales bacterium
GAAGCGAGCGGGGAGGCGGTGGCAGGTGGGGGGCCGAAGGGTATGGGAACCCTTTGAGGGTTCCCATAACTTTTTGTACCAAACTGCCGAACGACTCTATGATCCCATGGTGATCGAGGATGTCGTTTACTAAGTGCGCCATAGGAGTGGCGGCCGCGGGGATTCTGTCCGCCTGCGCTCATCGAGGGGCTGATCCGGCCCCGGTGGAGCAGCTCAACCGAAGCATCGAATCGCTGCGGGTCCAGAACGCAGAGTACGCCAAGCAGGTCGAGGAGCTGGAAAACCGCGTGTTCATTCTGACCGACCAGCTCGAAAGTCGGAAAGTCAACGAGCAGAAGGTGGCGACGCCCCAGCTTCCCACGGTGAAGCTGCATCCGGAGAACGATTCAGCCTCGTCGGACACCGCTTCGACCCTGGCCCCGGCCACCACGATGGTAGCGCCCGAATCGGAGGTGGAATACGCCGGCGAGGCGGCCAAATCGAACCGCAGTCGTCCGGTTCTTCGCTTGCACGGTGAGCACGCGTCGACATTCTCGGAACGTCCCGCGGCCGAAGGGGAAGAGCGCGCAGGGCACGCAACCCGTGAAAGCCAGGGTTCAGTCCACGCGGGTCGCAACCCTGACATGGAAGCGTTCAGGCTCTACCGTCGATCCTACGAGGCGCTTCGCCAGGGCCAGCACGACGGAGCCGTGGATGGGTTTCGCGAATTCCTGCGCCGCTACGCCACGCACGACCTGGCTGACAACGCGCAGTACTGGCTGGGCGAGTGCTACTACGACAGCAAGGACTTCCCGGCGGCAGTGCGTGAGTTCCGTCGCGTGGTGGAGCGCTTTCCCCACGGTAACAAGGTTCCCGATGCCTTGCTCAAGGTCGGCTACAGCTATCTGGCCCTGGGCAGCATCGACGCTGGCAAGCAGACCCTCGAACAACTTGTCCGATCCTATCCGCGGCACGAAACCGCCGTGCTGGCAACGACACGCCTGGCTGAGCTCGACCGTGCAGGGGCCGCGCACTCCTCGCACGATGCCCGTCCGCCTGCCAACCCGCCCGTGAAGACCGCGCACGCTCCCGAGGAGGCCCCGTGAGGCTAGTCAATCTCCATTCCCTGCTCTCCGTCGCCTTGATGGATTCACTGTCGGCTGCGGCCTGGGCTCAGACGGGCGGCACCATCCCGCTCGATGTCCAGGAGTTCAAGAACCCGCCTGTGCAATCCGCGTCGCCGGATCCTGCCGGATCAGATGTCACGCCCATCCCAGCCCTTCCTCCGGCAGGCGAGCGCAGCCGCAAGGGATCGCAGACGCTGGGCGATGGCAGCAAGGATCCCAGCGCGAGACGAATTGAGGAAACCTCCGCGGGCCTGTTGCCCCCTGGGGGCGTCATGGGGCTCGATCCGGGGCTGGGCGACGAGCGAGGCGCACGCGAACCGGCGGCCGGGCAAGGCACGGGACAGACTCCCGAGCTTCATGTGGTGCAGAAGGGCGACACGCTGTGGAGCCTTTGCTCGAAATACTTCGGCGACCCCTGGCGCTGGCCTCGCTTGTGGGCAGCCAACCCGTCGGTCACCAACCCGCACTGGATCTTCCCGGGCGACATCATTCGCCTCGGGGGCTCCGGGGGCGAAACACCCGCGCCGTTTGCGGGTAGCGACAAGCCGGCCAAGGATTCCGCCCGCAGTTTCTCGACCGAGCGCCTGGCCGCCTTGGCGAGCAACGCGGTGGTGTTGCGCGAGATCGGATTCATCGAAGCCAAGGATCTAGCACAGGCCGCAATCGTGAGCGGTTCGCGCGAAGAGAAGATCATGTTGGTTTCCGGCGATCAGGCCTACCTGCGCTTCCCCAAGGACCGCCCCATTCGCGCGGGCGAACGCTACTCGGTTTTCGAAACCGACACGGAACATCCGGTCCAAGATCCTGATACTGGCAAGGTCTATGGCTACCTGATCAAGGTGCGTGGCGACATTGTGGTCGATCAGATCTCGGGCGACGACATCGCACGCGGGACGATTACGGACGTGGTCGACACCATCGAGCGCGGCGCCCGGGTCAGCAGCGCCATTCGGCAGTTCAGGCGCGTCGAGCCGCGCCCGAGTGATGTCAGCTTGGATGCGCGCGTGGTGGCTGCTTTCACGCCCACGCAGTTTCTTTCTGCCGAGCGCTTCGTAGTCATCAACCGGGGTCGACGCGATGGGGTTCAGGTTGGAAACCGCAATTTCGTCATCCGGCGGGGTGATGGCTACCGAGGCGTGCTTGAGAACTGGGAGAAGATGGATCCGGAATACCCCAAAGAAGTGGTGGGTGAGCTATGGGTAATCGACGTGCGCGAAAACGCCTCGGTGGCCTGGATTGCGCGTAGCTCCAAGGAGCTGCACGTGGGCGAAACGACCGAGATGCGCAAAGGCTACTAGTAGTTCATCTCGCAAGTCCTTTGATTTCTTTGACTTTTTCTGCCGCTGCTTGATCTTCCGCCGCGCTGGCGCTATCAGCTTGCGTTCCCAATGCATGCGGCAGACAACCAGTGTGATTCTCGTCCGACAAGACAGATCATGCTGCCCGTGCGCAGGCCCCCCGATTCGGAGACAGGTCCGGCCGTCGAGGAGATCGCACTAGGAGAGTCGGGATATCCGTCGCGGCTGTTGCTCCTCTCCGATGCGCCCGCCGTCCTCTGGGTGCGCGGGTGCGTGCCCGCAGATGGTGGGCGTGCGGTCGCCGTGGTGGGGGCACGCGCGGCCAGCGGCGCCGGCTGTGCACGAGCGCGCGTTCTTGCGAGAGAGTTGGCCCAAAAGGGTGTGGTGGTCATCTCCGGCGGTGCCTTTGGCATCGATGCAGCCGCCCATGAAGGCGCGCTGGAGGCCGCTGCCGCGCCCACCTTCGCGGTTTTCGGCTGTGGCGTCGACGTGACCTACCCCGACCGTCACGTCCGGCTCTTCGCGCGTATTGCGGCCAAGGGCGGCCTGCTATCGGAATACCCACTGGGAACGCCGCCGCGCGCCGGTCAGTTCCCTGCGCGCAACCGCATCATCGCAGCGCTGGGAGATGCGGTGGTCGTGGTGGAAGCGGCCCACCGCTCGGGCGCGCTCATCACCGCGGCTCTGGCGCGATCGCTGGGCCGCCCCGTGCTCGCGGTTCCTGGCAGCAACGGCACCGATCGCCTGCTGCAAAGGGGGCAAGCTTCGCCCATCACTTCGGCGGCCGACGTCGAGGAGGCGCTGGCCGGGCGTGGGCCTGTTTCTTCAGGAGAGGCTGAGCCGCCGGCTGGAACCGTCGCATCGCTGGTGGCAGCCCTGCGCGAGGGTGCGGCCACACCAGCCGTGCTCAGCCGAAAAATCGGCTTGCCCTTGCCCGCGGTGATGGCGGCACTGGTCGAGGCCGAGTTGGACGGCTGGCTTTTCAGGATCCCAGGCAACCAATACGAGGTGATTCGACGTGGCTGTTAGCAAGAAAGTCAAGTCAGGCACCGACGGGCCAGCCACGAAAAAGGCCAAGCCGTCCAAGACCAAGAAACCCACCGCCAAGCCGTCCGCAAAGAAACGCGTCGGCGGCAGTGGCACGCTGGTGGTGGTCGAGTCGCCCGCAAAGGCCGCCACCATCAAGAAGTACCTGGGCGCGGGCTTCGTGGTCAAGGCATCGGTGGGGCACGTCAAGGATCTGCCCAAGGCCAGCATGGGCATCGACGTCAAGCACGACTTCCAGCCCGAGTACGTGGTCATCGAGGGTAAGAAGAAGGTGATCGCGGACATCAAGGCCGCGGCCAAGAGGGCGGAGAAGGTCCTGCTGGCGCCCGACCCCGACCGCGAGGGCGAGGCCATCGCGTGGCACATCGCCGAGGAGATTCGGCCCGCCAACCCGAACATCCAGCGCGTGCTCTTCAACGAGATCACCAAGAAGGCCGTGAACGAAGCCATCCTGCATCCGCTCGAACTCGACATGCACAAATTCGAGTCGCAACAGGCGCGGCGCGTGCTCGACCGCCTGGTGGGCTACGAGATCAGCCCGGTGCTGTGGTCCAAAGTGCGGCGCGGTCTGTCGGCGGGCCGGGTACAATCGGTGGCTGTGCGTCTGGTGGTGGATCGCGAGGCCGAGATCAAGGCCTTCCGTCCCGAGGAGTACTGGACCATCGAGGCGCAGGTGGAAGGCAGCGCACCGCCCCCGTTTGCCGCGCGCGTGGCCCGGGTGCGGGGCGAGAAGGCCGTGCTCTCGCACGAAGGCCAGGCCAGCGAGGTCGTGTCGCTGCTCTCGCAGGCCACCCTGCGGGTCGCCGCGGTTGAGCGCAAAGAGCGCCGCAAGAATCCGCCCCCGCCTTTCATCACCTCGCGTCTGCAGCAGGAAGCGTCCAGCAAGCTGCGTTTCTCACCCAAGCGCACCATGGGCCTGGCCCAGCGCCTGTACGAGGGTGTCGAGCTGGGCGACGAGGGCCCCACCGGCCTCATCACATACATGCGCACCGATTCCACCCGGCTGTCCGAGGACGCGGTCAAGGACGTGCGCGCGTGGATCGTGGATCGCTATGGCACAGCCTCGTGTCCTGCCGAACCCAACGTCTTCAAGAGCAAGAAATCGGCCCAGGACGCGCACGAGGCTATCCGGCCCACCTCGACGCAATACGATCCAGAGACCGTGCGGCGTCTGTTGGCCAAGACCCCGAGCGAGCGAGGCGCGCGCGAAACCGAGGACCTGGTAAAACTCTACACCCTCATCTGGAACCGCTTCGTGGCCTGCCAGATGGCGCCCGCTGTGTTCGACCAGACTGCCATCGAGATCGACGCGGGCCAGGTCGGCTTGCGGGCCACCGGCCAGGTCATGCGCTTTGCCGGCTACCTCGCCATCTACGCCGAGGCGGAGGAAGCAGCCAGCCCGGAGGAAGAAACCGCCGGCAGCTTGCCTGACATCCACGAAGGCGAAATTCTGCGTCTGCTCGGCTGTCAGCCCGAGCAGCACTTCACGCAACCGCCGCCGCGCTACTCGGAGGCGACCCTGGTGCGCGAGCTGGAGGAGAAGGGCATCGGCCGGCCGTCGACCTACGCCACCATCCTGTCGACCGTTCAAGATCGCGGCTACGTGGAAAAGAAAGAAGGCCGCCTCGGTCCCACCGAGCTGGGAGTGGTGGTCAATGGCCTTTTGGTCAAGAGTTTCCCCGAAATCGTCAGCAGCGATTTCACCGCGCAGATGGAGGAGCAGCTCGACCAGGTGGAGGAAGGCGTGGTGGACTGGGTCAAGTTGCTGCGCGACTTCTATGGACCGTTCGAGAAGGACCTGGCGCGTGCCAAGGTGGAGATGCGCGACCTCAAGCGGGAAGAAGAGCCCACCGAAGAGGTGTGCGAGAAATGCGGCAAGCCCATGGTGATCAAGTGGGGCCGCAACGGCTACTTCCTGGCCTGTTCCGGCTTCCCGGATTGTCGCAACACCAAGGAATACACGCGCAACGCGGACGGCACCCTGACGGTACAACCCACCACGCGACCCTCGGACCAGATCTGTCCGAGCTGCGGCTCGCCCATGGTGATCCGGCGTGGTCGCTTCGGCGAGTTTCTGGCTTGCTCGCGCTATCCCGACTGCAAGACCACCAGCCCGATTTCCTTGGGCGTGGCCTGTCCCCGTCCCGGGTGCGGCGGATACCTGACCGAGAAGCGCTCGCGGCGGGGCAAGATCTTCTTTGGCTGTTCCAACTACTCCAAGACCAAGTGCGACTTCGTGTCGTGGGATCGCCCCTTGCCCCAGCGTTGCCCGCAGTGCGACGCCGCCTTCGTGGTGCAGAAGGTGTCACGCGCGGGCGTGCGCCTGCGCTGCCTGGCCGAGGGTTGCGGCTGGACGATCGAGCCCGATGCGGACGCGGATGGCTCGGCCGCGCCTGACGCCAAGGCGTCGTAGCACCGTCTCGCAATTGCGGCGGCGTTCAGACAGCTGTGCAGGAACACGAGATGTCCACCCAGGGATCAAAATTCCCGAGTGTGCCGTCGTTGCAATTCCAATCACAGATTTCCGTCTTACACGGTGACATAACGTTGGCGTCAACCACGGGCGACCACTTGTTCAAAGCGCGGTCTGGTTTCGCGCAAGTGAAGCCAGCGGACGTGGCGAAAGCCGGATCGTTAGCTACGCAAACCATCATGACTGTGTACTGCTTTCCCAAATCCGCATTGACAGCATACGTGTTGTCGTACGTCTTCATACAGCTCTGCTCACACACAGCTTCTGTGGTGGAGCAAAGGGCCAACCCACTAGCAAGGGCGCAATTATGCGCACAAGCTTGGGCCAATGTCGTCATAGGCCTTGCGGTTGCCCCGCCAGCGGCCGAAGCACCACCAGTTGCGATTGCGCCTCCGGTCGTTGCCGAACCGCCCGCGGCGGAAGCGCCGCCGACGTTAGAACCGCCGGCTCCTGCCGAAGTTCCCCCGGTGCCCCCTGTGCCACCCGTTGCAGTGAGGCCGCCTGTGCTCGTGGTGCCACCCACCCTCGTGGTACCGCCCGCGCTGGTCGTGCCGCCATAGAAACCGGTCGTGCCACCGACGAAGAAGGT
>PMLB01000319.1 GCA_003158735.1 Myxococcales bacterium
GAGTCTTTTCATGACAGCTCGATCCCTATTCAGAAAGTGCAGGACTGGCTGGGGGCCGATCATGGTTGGCATGATCGGTGAGGGCGCGGGTGAGCACAAGAGATCCATGCGCCCCCCACTCTGCATCTGTGACGTGGATCACGGTATCGCATGGGCTCTCGACGGCGTCTCCGCTCACGACAAACGCGCCTCTTCCGCAGGCCTTCACTTGGCGTCCGCAGTACTCGAACAAGCCGGTCGAAGTGCCCAACGACTACGGCAAAGTGCGCGACACTGTTCGGCGCTTGTTGGGGACCTGACGGCGTGGCCCTTGGTCTCGCGGGCGATGGCCACGCCCACGCGCTCGGCCAGCTCCTGTTCCTCTATTCCTCCCTGTGAGTCTTCCTTGAGTGACCGGCATTGCGCCGGCTCGCCCTGAGCACGAAAGCGCCGAGTAGTAGCAGGGTCCAGGCCGCGGTCCACTGCCGGGCGATTTCGTTCCGGCCGGCCGAGCACGAACAGCCGGAGGACGCGGCATTCTTCGTGACCGTCGATCCACCGGCGCCGCTGCCGCCTGCACCGCCGGCGCCGCCCGACTCAGTCGACGCTCCTCCCGCAGAGCCCCCGGAAATCCCTCCCGAGTCGCCCGTCGAGCCCGGGTTGCCACCGGCTCCGGAGGAAACGCCGCCACCTCCACTGGAGGTGCTTGGCGTGGTTGTGCTTCCGCCAACCGAGCCGCCCGCGCCAACCGAACCGCCGGCGCTTCCCGAACGGCCACCGGTCCCCGAGCCGCCAGTCGCGCTCCCGGTGCTTCCCCCCGTCCCGCCGCCGCCCGCGGTTCCCCCGCTGCCCGGCGCGCCGCCCGTGCCACCTACTGGACCCGCGCCCACGACGAAGGGATCGTTGGCAGGATCCCATTTTCCGCCGCCCGCGAGCACCGCGTAGAGGGCGTAGTGGGTCATGCTCTCGAAAATCGTGAATTCGTTCTCCTGGATGTCTCCATGGCTATCGGCGTACCTGCGCTCGATGGGCAGGGTCCCGATGGCGGGGAACGTGGTGTTGCCAGTGCCTCCACTCGCGCCGAACACTAGGATTCCCGGTACGGGCTTCATCCACGTCGCCTGACTGTTCGTGTACCAGCTCTGTCGATCGTGAGGATCGGTGACGCTGTGAAAGCCGAGACCGGTCACGTAGCTGATCCCGATGGGATTGACGCCCAGAACGTAGTTCAGCAAGCTGGCAGCGGCATCCAGATAGCTCTGGTCCTGTGAAAAGCGCCAGTACAAGAGGGACGCGGCGGCGAAGATCCCCTGCTGCGTGTTGTGTCCCCAGCCGCCGCTGCTGGTGCCGACCGGATAGGCGTGGGCCTTGAGCTGGGCGATGTTCGCGTCGGCGGCCCCTTTGATGGCGGCGGTGAATCGCGCCACCACCGCCGGATCGGTTAACCGCGTCTTCTCGACCATGTAGGAAACGATGTAGCCGGGATTGTCGAAAGCGGCGTTGTTCAGCGAATATCCCGGCACCGCGAACGCATTGTTCTTGTAGTTGTCGACGGCGCTCGCGAGCGCTTGTACCTGGGTATGGGCGGCTGCATCGCCGTCGTACAGGTATTTCTGAATGTAGTAGTACAGCTTTTCGGGATTCGCCCAGGTCTTGCCGCTGATGTAGCTGAAGGCGAGCTGGGCCTCCGTCGCGAGCTTGTCGGCGCGTGCTGCATTGTACGGCTTGAGAAGCCGCGCAAGGTGCAGAAACAGCCCCGCCGCCACCGCGGGGCCCCGGTCGTCGGGCGCCATGGTCCCGTACTTCTTCTTGTCCGCCGTGTCGTAGGGCGCGCCATCCGAATACCCGGAGCAGTTGGTGCCATAGTAGATGCTGCCGTCGCTCTTCTGAAGCATCTCCCATATCAGCGTTCCCCATTCCGCCTCGTCGATGATGTCAGGGACGCCGTTGCCCTGTCCCACGATGTTGTATTTGTCGTCGAACTGGTCCGGGATGTCGAACTGGCCATCGCTGAACATCTCGGGGAAGGCCTCGTAGACCATCAGATTCACGATCGGGTTCGAGATGTGATACACCCGGCGATCCGTATCGCCGGCATCGTGGTAGCCACCGACGATAAACATGGTCGGCTCCGTGCCGGAGGGAGCGGCGATGGTTTCGGCAGCGGGAGAGTTCGTATCGTAGATGGTGGTATGGCACGGGTTCGTCCGGATGTCCCACCCGTAGGGGGAATGGATCGGACATCCGCAGCGCTGGTAGTACTGGCCGCGCATGATCGTGTAGGCGAGCCGCCGCGAGAAGTCCCCGCCGACACCGAAGGGATAGGACGCGCCGTAGCCCTTCACCGAAACCCGGTAGGGACCGCCCTGCGGAACCGCGGAGAGATCGATGCGGTAGACGAAGTCGCCGGAGTTGGTGTCCGCCCCGACCTCCGTCAACGTCCCGGTCGCCACCACCTTGTTGGTGAGGGTCTCGAACACCTCGTAGGTCGGCAGCGCGCCGCTGATCTGCTGAGTCCCGCCGTCGCCGAGCCAAATCGCGAAGAGGGCGTAGTTGCTCTTGGCCAGCGCGCTGTAGGCGGCCTGGTTGGTCTTGATCGAGGTGCACAGGGTCTTGTGGTCGTCGAAAGCCAGCGTCGCGTTCCCGTACGGCGTCTTGATGTCGTAGCTGGTGCCGCTGACCAGGGCCGGTACGGTGAGGTAGACGTGATGGTCGGCGGTCTTCGCCACCTGCATCATGTACCTGTTCACCGCGTTTGCGGGCTGGCCGCCCACCGTCCACTGCGAGACGTTCGACGTGTCCACCTCGTTCGCGTTGACCGTGGTGCTGGTGAAGTAGACGTCGATGACCGTGTTCGAAGCGGTGCGGACCTCTTTCAGCGTCAGAGCCGCCTCGGCGGTCAGCGGGCAGCAAAACACAGCGGCGGCAAGCAACAATCGTCTCATGCTGCACTCTCCTTGGCGGGCGGCTCTGAAGGGTCCAGTCAATACTAGGTAACGTCAGGATCCTGCGAAAACCTTCAATGTCAGTCGTTGTCCGCCGCAAAAATTCCGTACGGACCAGGACATGGCTGGGATCTTCTCCGTGTTCGTGCCGCAAGTGACCAGGATGGGAGCAAAGGGCATGTGCATGGCCCTTTCGGTGCGACCAGGAAAGGCTGGTCCGAAAGGAGTGAATCATGCGATGAATTCATGAAATTCTACCCAAGCTATCCCACAGCCGGGGGAAAACAAGCCCATTTTTGCGGTGGGTGCCGTCGTGGGCATAGCCTATCCCTGGCCCCGCTCTTGGGGGCGCTGCTCGATCACCACTCGGGGCTGGGCGGGTCAGCGTAGTCGACCTCGGCGAGGTCGGCCGTGCCCGAAAGCTCGGCTTGCGGCGCGGGGCTTCGCTGGAGATTCCGAGGTGGTCCAGGATCTTGCGTATGGCGTCTGGCTTCGTGATCGCGGCCAGGATCTTCATGCGCCCATGGCGCTTCGGGCATGTCAGCGCGTCTGTCATGAACACGCGTCTAAGGAGAGCCCAAGGTAGTCGGCCGCCTCTTTGTGTCTTGGTGATGCCTCGAACTCGTCAAGCACGAAGGCGGCCGCACTCCAGATCTTTGGCAGGTGCGAGAAGCTCAAGGGAAAGCATGGACGACCCGTCGGCCCCCGGGGGCCGTGACTTATCCCATTCTGCGCAGGAGGACCCGTGGCCGCCAGTGCTAACCTGTTCCCCTTTCCCAAGGACAACGGAACCGGCAGACGTGATAGGCTCAGCAAAAGCCGTCCCGATGGCGGGGGCGAGTCCACCTGCCCCGAGAGCCACCTCGGCCACACAGCAATGTCGAACCCCACCAATGACCAAACGATTGCGATGAGCCCGTGGGCCCGAACGGTACGCTGGCTCCTGGGGTGGCGACGCCGTCTTTCCGCTTTGGATTACCTGCGGGCGTTGGCGGTTCTAGGATTCCTGCTGTTTGCATTCAACACGACCGCGGGATGGTGCAAGACGCACGTCTTTCAGCCGTTTCGCGATGGGAGAATGAAGGGCCGCGACCTGTACCAGGTTTCCGCGATTGAGAAGGACCTGTCCCTGGTCCGCCGATCGCTGCCAGCGACGGGCACGGTTGGGTATCTTTCCGAAAAGTGGGAGGGACGACGCTACGAGTTGCGCTATCTCTTGGCTCCCTTGCTCTTGGATTTCGATTGGACCAAACACGAATTGGTGCTGGTGGACTACCCCATGGGAAACCGGAAGTCGCCGCAGTTCTTGCCCAACTATCGATTGATTACCGATTTTCGCGGCGCCAGTTCCTTTGCGCGTGACATGAAGCTCTTTCGGCGGAAGCCCTGATGAATCGACTTGGTGCCGTCTTCGTTTCCTTCGCGCTAACCTGGCTCATGGGCTATTTCGTGGTTGCCCTGCTATGGGGGAAACACCCACGAAGCCTGAACGACAAACTCTTTCAGGCCTGCGCCGCGTGGGGGATCGGGGCCGGAATCATTGCTTCACTCTATTTCCTGTGGATTGCAGTAACGGGCAGCGCCGCAGAGGGGTTCGTGGTTTACGAGGCATTCGCTGTCCTCGCAATGGGTCTGCTCTGGTGGCGTTCTTGCCCAAGAAACCAGGCGAACAGTCCCCGGAAGAAGGAATGGGGCTGGGTCTCAGCCCTGCTGGCTTTGTATTTTTGCGTCGTCGGCCTGGGGGTGGTTGCATCCTTGTTGCTGCAAAACCAGGGGGGCGCGTGGGATGCCTGGGCCATTTGGAATGTGCATGCGAAGTTCCTCAATGCCCCGGGGAACGGGGCATGGAAAGCCGTCTTCGCGCCCATCATGGATCTCTCCCATCCCGACTATCCCCCTTTGTTGCCGGCCTTGGTCGCGCAAGGCTGGTTGCACGTCGGGAAATCGATACCCTTGGTGCCGGTCAGCCTGGCATTTCTCTTCGCCGTCGCCAGCTTCCTCTTGATAGCATCCGCCATCACGCACGCGCGCAGCGCCACGATGGGAGCGTTGGCGTGCGCCATCCTTGCGACGAGTTCGGTTTTTCTCGGCGTCGCGATGTCCCAATACGCCGACATGCCCCTGGCGTTCTATTTCTTGTTGACTGTGGCTTTCCTTCACCGTGCCGATTCGTCCGATACTCCAGCAAAGGGATTGTATCTTCTGGCGGGATTGTCAGCGGGCATGGCGGCCTTGACCAAGAACGAAGGCAGTCTGTTCCTTGTGGCGCTGGGCGCCGGGCGGCTGGTTCACTTGCTCCTTGGGGGTGATTTCAGACGCAAGTTAAGGTCTCTGACATGGGTTCTTGCGGGATTGGCGCCAGTATTGTTAGTGCTTCTGCTCTTCAAGTCGTATGCCTCGCCCAGCTATTTGGTTGCCGGTCAAGGCAAAGACATGTGGCACAAGTTGTTCAGTCGAGAACGCGCTCTGCTGATTGTCGCAAAGGCCCGCGAGGAGCTGGAAACGCCGGTCACTTTCTCCTCGAGCTATGTCAGCCTGGGTGTCGTGCGGAATTGGAATCTGTTGGCCACGATGTTCTTGCTCCTGCCGATGGGGATTGATCCGGCGCGACTGCGGCGGACCGGGACCAAGGCGGCACTGCTGTTGGCAGTCCTGGGACTGCTGGGGGACGTCCTGTTCATGCGAGTCAAGACGGGCGGCTACGACGTCCACCGATCCGTGCTCATCGGCGCCTGCTTTTTGGCTGTCGCATGGGGGTTTGATCGTCGCCGGCTGTTGAACGCGTCGACTTTGTCTTTCATCGCCACGTTTCTTCTGGTGAACGCTGGGTACTTCGTTGTGTACATGCTTACGCCATTGGACTTGCAGTGGCAGTTGACTTGTTCCATCGAGCGGCTGTTCTTGCACACCATTCCCCTCGCCATCTTCATCGCCTTTCTCACTTTGCCACCCTGGGCACCGTCGACAGACCGCGATCCAGCGTAGCGGCGGCCTCGTCTGGCTCGTTGGTTAACTGCCGCCAGCCAATTCGTTGACCAGCCAAGCCAGGCGCTCGCCGCGCTCGACGAAGGCACCGGTGGCGCGCGCCAGGGCCCGTTCGGGCATGCCCGCCACCACGGCGCTTTCGGGATCTTCCACCACCGCGGTGCCACCGGCGGCGCAGATCGCGCCCAGTCCATCGGCCCCGTCATTGCCCATCCCCGACAACACCACGCCCAGCGCGCGTCGGCCAAAGGCGCCCGCCAGCGACGAGAGCAAGACCGTGCCCGAGGGCCGGAAGCCGTCGACCGCATCACCCGACTGCAGGCGCACGCGCCCGTCGAGGGCCAGCTCCATGTGCGCGTCGTCGCCCGCCACCACCACCTGGCCGGGCGACACGCTGTCTCCCTCGCGCGCGATCTTCACCGTCAGTTTGCTGGCAGCCGCCAGCCACGACACCAGCGCCGTGGCGAATCCGCGCTCGGTGTGCTGCACGACCGCGATGGGCGCGGGAAAGTCGATCGGCAAGCCCGCCAACAGATCGCGCAGCACGCGCGGCGCTCCCGTCGAGCCCACCACCCCCACCACGGCAACCTCGCTGGGACGAAGAGGCACCGAGCGACGAATCACCGGCTGGGCCAGCACGCGGGCGCGCGCCACCTGCACCATGCGGCGGATGGTCCCCACCAGCCGCTGCAAGCTGGTGTCGTCGAATCCCTCGGCCGGCTTGTGGAAAACCTCGAGGGCACCACCGGCCAGCGCGTCCTGCTCGGACGGGCTGCTCGAGCCCGGCGCGCCCACCAGTACCAGAATCGGACAGGGGCACTCGCGCATGATGCGCAAAGTGGCATCGGTTCCGCCCATGATGGGCATCAACAGGTCCATGGTGACAAGGTCGGGGCGTAGCTCAGCCGCCATACGCACCGCCTGCGCCCCGTCGCTTGCCTCACCCACGATCTCCAGGTCGGACTCGCGTGACAGTCCTGCGCGCAGCACCGTGCGCACCACTGGCGAATCATCGACCACCAGCACGCGGATGCGCGCTGGCGCGCCAGTCACGATCGGCCCGCTTCCCCTGCCTTCCCCCGGAGCCCGAACCACAGCCTGCATGCGCGCCACGCGCGCCGTGCGGCGCACGGTCGCAGCCAGCGCGGCAGCCGCCGTCGCATCGAACCCTGTGGCCGGCTTGGGAAATACCTCGAGCGCGCCGCGAGCCAGGGCCTCCATCGCCAGGGTGCGCACATCGCCACCGTCGCGAGCCACCACCACGATGGCCGTGGGGCAGTCACGCATGATCCGCGCGGTCGCCTCCAGCCCGTCCATCACGGGCATGAGCACGTCCATGGTGATGACGTCGGGGCGCAGTCGTTCGGCCAATTCGACCGCAGTTTTGCCGTCGCCCGCCTCGCCCACCACCTCGATATCCGGGACTGCCGCAAACGCCTCGCCCAGCACCGCCCGGACCAGCGGAGAATCATCAACCACCAGCACCCGCGTCTTCACGGCCGCACCACCAGGGGACTCACGGTTCTCCACAGCAGGGCCTGGTTGAAGTCACTCTTGTCGATGTAGGCCTGCGCGCCTGCCTGCAATGCGGATTTCTTCTCGCTCTCGTTGCCGCGCATGGAGATGGCCACCACCGGTACGTCCCCGCCCTGCGCCAGGCTGCGAATGGCGCGTAGCAAGCCCAGCCCGTCGAGCCGGGGCATGTCCATATCGGTCAGCACAATGTCCACGCCCGGCTCGGCCGCCAGCACGGACAACGCCTCCTCGCCGTCGCTGGCGACCAGCACACGCAGGCCATGGGCACGCAGCGCCTCGGCCACGATGTCACGCACCAAGGGCGAATCGTCCACCACCAGCGCCAAGCAATCCGACCCGCTGGGCAGCGGCGGCTCTGCCGCGGCTGCGCGGGCCTTGGCTTGCTGGCTGCGCGCCAACAACACCAGCTCGGTTGCCTTGAGCACCACCGCGAGGGTCCCGTCTTCCAGGGTCACCGCAGACGTGACCAGGGGCTGGCGCTCGAAAAACTTCACCATGGGCTTCAAGACAACCTCGCGCTCCAAGTGGTCGCTGCTGCCCTGCAAGGCGACCAGGTCGGCCCCACTTTGCGCGATGATGATGCGCGTGTTGGCGCCGGTGCCCCGAGTCTCGTCGAGCGCCTTGCCCAAATCGAGCAACGGCAGCAGCATGTCGTTGTAGCGGATGGCCGGTCCGTCGGGGTCCTCCACCGTGGGCACCGAGCGAGCCTCCACCAGCGCGCGCACCGACGAGGCAGGCAAACCGTAGCTGCCCATGCCCACACGAAACAGCACCGCGCGGGAGATGGCGACGGTGATGGGCACGTAGATGTCGAAGGTGGTTCCCTGACCAACCTGCGTGGTCACCTCCACGGTCCCGCCCAGACCCTCGACGACGTCGAGCACCACATTGAGCCCGATGCCACGGCCCGACAGCTCCGTCACTTGACGCCGCGTCGAGAAACCCGCCGCAAAAATTGTGCGCATGATCTGCGCGTCGGGGGCCGAGTCCGCCTGAGCCGCGTCCAACAGGTTGATCTCGACCGCGCGCCGCCGTACCACCATCGCGTCGATCCCGGCCCCATCATCGGACACGCGCAGGTGCAAGCGCTGGCCCGCGACACTCGCGACCACCCGCAGCGTGGCCTCCACTGGCTTGCCCAGCCGCTTGCGTGTCTCGGCGTCTTCAATCCCGTGATCCACGGCATTACGCAAGAGATGCAAGAGAGGCTCCTCCAACATCTCGAGCAGCGCCTTGTCTACCTCGACCTGCTCGCCCTCGATATCCAGCCGCACCTCGCGCGAGAGCGAGCGAGCCAGCGCGCGCAGGGGCAGGGGGAATCGCTCCAGCAGTGTTCCCAGCGGTGTCATGCGCAGCTCGCGCGTGGCGCTGTCCAGTTCCGCCATCACCCGCGACAGACCGTGGCTCTCCTCGCGCAGGCGCGACTCGATCCCGGCCAGGCCGTCCACCACCAACCCCCACGAGCGCGCCCGGAGACTGTCCGGGGTCGACGCGAACGCGTCGCGTGCGTCGGCCGCGGTCTCGCGAACATGGTGCAGGTCACGCACCAACTGGCGACAGCGCACATGCGACAACAACATGTCTGAGACGACGTCGCGCAGACGATCGATCTTCTCCGAGGCGATACGCACCGAGCCCTCGCGCCGCTCGGCGGGCGGAGCCGGAAGTAGGGACACCGCCGACGGAGCGGCTGGCGCCGACCCGCCGGGGATCGCGTGCTCGTCGGCTTCCGACGGGGGCAACAACGCCTGCACTTCGCTGGCAAAGGCCGCGGCCTCGGAAGGCCAGGTCCCCGGCTCACTCTGCGCCAGCAGAGCGCCGATCAAATCCAGCCCGCGCAGAATCAGATCCCCGGCACGCTGGTCGGGACGTTCGTGCCCATCGCGCACCAGCTTCACGAAGCCCTCGATGAGATGAACCAGGCGCGACACCTCCACGAAACCGGTCAGGCTGGCTTCGCCTTTCAGGGTGTGGCTCTCGCGCAAGAACCCGGCCGGGTCGACGCCCTTGGTCTCGAAGTCGATCCACGCCAGGTTGAGACGGCCCAGCCGTTCGGCCGCCACTCTGCGAAACGTCTCCCGCTGCCTCTGCCGGCGGGCTTCCAGATCGCTGGTCTCCATACTAGTGGCTGTTTCCACCGGCCGTTGCGCTCACCCGCAGGGGCGCTCGATCGCTGACCCGGGCCGGTGGGGTCGCCGAGCCACTGCCCACCAGAGCGCCCAATTGCAGAGCCGCCTCGGCCAACTCCGCTGCGTTGGCGGCGGTCTGTCGCGTGCGCGACATGGCATCGGTGACCGTCGCCGCCATGTCGTCCATGCTCTGCCCCACCTGCTCGGTGGCCCTGCGCTGCTGCTGGGTGACCAGGGCGATGTCACGAGCTGAGCGCGTGGTTTCCTCGGACAGGGCCACGCCCTCCTGTCCGGCCTGAACCGCGACCTGCGCAGCGCCTCGTATGTCATTCATCAACCGCCGGATGCCGGCCACCGACTCCATCACGCTCTCGGCCAGCCGGCGCATTTCCGCCGCCACCAGGGTGAAGCCACGCCCGGCCTCGCCCGCCTTGGTGCCCTCGAGCGCGGCATTGAGAGCCAGGAGATCCGTGCGATCCGCCACCTGCATGATGGCTACCAGGATCTCGGTGGCCTTCTCCGCGTGGCTGTTGAGATCCTTGATCCGCAGTGCCACATCTCGGTTTCCCATCACCGTCCGCTCGGCGTTGCCTAGCACCGCGCTGGATTTCTCGGCGATCTGTTGGGCCGCGGACAGAACCACCTCCATGGTGTGCCGGGTTTGCTCGATGCCCGAGGCCTGCTGCATGCCCGCGCTCTCCTGACTGCGGGCCGAGTCCACCAGATCCTGCGAAAGCTGGGTCAGTCGTTTGGCCACTGCCCGAATGGGACGCGCGATGTTGCCCGACACCCACCAGGCCACGCCCACGCCGATGAGCAGAATGAGAATGGCCCCGCCCAACACGGCGACCTGGCTGACCCGCAGGGCGTCGTTGATGGACTGGCGCGAGAAACCCGCCACCAGGGTGCCGAGAAAGTTGCCGTTGCTATAGAGGGGCACCAGCACGTGGACCAAGCCCCCGCGCGTCTGCACCACCCGCTCGTCATGGCTGATGTCGTGCAACTCCTCACCGGGCGCCAGCGCGCCCACGCTCTGGCGTTGATAGATCTCACCGGTGGCTTTCAACACCACCACGTAGCGCAAATCCGCCTGGTCCCGAACCGCGGCCAGGGAGTTGCTCACCTCGTGGCGGTCGTCATGCTCCACCGCGGGAGCCACCAGGCGGGCCAATACGCCACTGATGCCCGAGGCGCGTGTGACCAGGGCCGCGCTCGCCGTCCGTTCCTGGTGCAGCAAGAAGTAGCCGGCGAAACAAACGGTGACGAAGGCGATCAGCAGCGTGAACGCCAGGATCAGTTTCGCGCGCAACACCAGCGCGTTCATGGGGAACGGCCCTTGGCAGCCATCAGTCGCCCCCTTGGCTTCGCCCGGCCGCTGTTGCGACCAGCAGGGACACGTCCAGCACGCACACCAGGTTGCCCTGCCAGGCAAACTCCTCACACAAGAAGCGAGGCCGACCCGCGCTGCTGACCTTCGGCGTGAATGCCGCCGGCCGCTCCTCGATGATTCCGCAAATCTCGTCAACCACCAGGGCGATCTCGTATTCGCCGGCGCGCACCACCACCAGGCGGGGCAGGGTCGTGGCCACGTCGGATCGCGCGGGCCCCACCATCCCAATCATCTGTTCCAGGCTGACGACCGGCACCAGGCTGCCGCGCAGACTGGCCACGCCCAGCACGTGGCGCGCCGCCGTGGGCACCCGCGTGACCGCTCCCTTGACCGCCACCTCCTGGACCATGCGCGCGTCCAGCGCGAACCGCCGCCCGCCCAGGCGCACCAGCATGAACGCGACCCAATCGTTGACATGGGAACCCTCAGAGGGTTCCCAAACCCTCCCGCGATGGTCCGCCGCCGGCGGAGCCGGCGGGCTCCCCACGCGACTCACCTCTTCGGGTGGGGACGCGGGTCGAGCTGCACTGGCGTGGCTCATTGCCCCAGCCCCTGAAAGAGCGTGGCCACGCGGCTCACCACCACGTCGGCGCCTGCCAATTTGGACACGAACCCCTCAGGTCCAATCGCGTCTAGGCGATCACGCAACTCGGCCTCAGAACGTCCGGAGATCAGCAGGACAGCCGTACGCTGACCGCGCGTCACCTCACGGAAACGCCGGCACAGCTCGGCCACATCTAAACTTGGCATCTGCACGTCCGACACCAGCACGGCCGGGGCGAACGACGCGCACACCGACATCGCGAGGTCCAGCGACGTGGCACTGCGCACCTCGAATCCGCGCACTTCGAACACGTCGGCCAGTGCCTGCGCGGCCACCGGGCTGTCGTCCACGACCAGAACGCGGTGACTCTCACCGGTCGGGCTAGGCGCCGGCACGGGGGTCGGGGTGGATCGCTTGCCCGACAGCTCCTGTACGAGATAGCTCAGCTTGCGCAGCAAGCGGCCGCAGGTGACCCGCGCCTGCTGGTCCGACCCCGTGCCCAAGAGGCGCGCCACCTTTTCTCCCTCCCACGCCACGCAGGCCACTTCAGGCTGGCTGACCATGGCAGCCTCGCCCCCCATTGTGTGCAGCTCTCCAGCCAGGCTCGCCCCCTGGCCCTCCTTGCCGAGTAGCCCCAGGCCGCGGGAAATTCGCTCCTTGGCCGTGGCGACAAAGCGTTCCTGTAGCTTGGGACTGGCGATCGTGGCCATGGCTATCAAGGTCGATATCGGCTCCCCAGCCGAAGAACCTTAGAGCCGCCCGCGTCGCGAAAGCGCTGTAGGAGACCGGAGCCGGGACGACTACGGGGCTGCTTACGCCCCCTAGTGCCTCCGGTCAGAAGNNAATTCTGACCGGAGGCACTAGGTCCCCTCTGCAGGTACGAGTCTGAAGGCAACCTTCCCGGGGCGGCCCGGACGGCCGGGCGAGCCGCTGGCCCCATTCGAACCCGCGCTTCCGTTGGCGCCCGCGCTGCATCCCTGATCATCCGTGACGGATTCGCCGTACGAGTTGATGTGGGTCGACGGGGAGCGGCTTGAGCCACCAGGTCCACCAGGTCCGCCCGCGCCCCCAGAGCCGCCTGCGCCACCCGGTCCTCCCACACTGAGGATGATCTGCTGGAGGAGATCGACCGTGTCGGGGCATGAAGCACCGCCGCACGCCACCTCGACGAACACCTCTCCCCCGTCGCCTCCCCGTCCACCGTCCTCGCCTGCTCCGCCGTCGCCGCCCCGTTCACCGTCGCTGCACTCGGAGCCGGCTGCCCCCGGGCTGCCCGAGGAGCCAGTCGCCCCGGAAGAGCCCGGTGCCCCGCGACTGACGATGTGAAAGTCGTGGATGTTCGCCTCATCCACGACGACCGCGTACGTGCCTTGCGGCGCGCTCACCGAGAAGACGAAGTGGGTCGCAGTAGGTCGCTGCACGCGAATCTTCAGCCTCGGCCCCACACGACCGGAGGATGTTTCGTTGAAAGCCAGGTCGTCCGGTCGCTCGTAGGACAGCCCCCAGTTGAGCGACACGGCCGGGCGCCCGCCGATCCTCACTGGAAGCACGAACTTGTCGTTCTTGGCCAGTGCGACGACTTCGCTCACGCCGACCTCGTCCTTGAAGTGGAAGTCCCCGCCACTGTCGCGATACGCGACAGGATTGTCGAGGGAGACATCATCGGCGGCGATGCACGGGCTTGGATCCAGATTCTTCCAGTGCTCACACACGCTGACGGGACGTGAAATCTTCTGGAGTTTGGCCCACAAGGCTCCGCGAAAGGAGACCTCGGGGAGAACGGAGAGGGTGGACCGACTGGCGACGTAGGCCAGCAGTGTCGCGTTTTGCGCCCACACCCGCTGGCGGACCAGGACGTCCCGAGCCACTGTCTTGCTCGGGTCCAGCGTGGCACTCAGAAGCGGGTGTTCCTTGAGCGCGATGCGATTGTGCCCCTCCCGGATGACGGTGTCTTCGACCGCCGCGGAGCCATCGCGCACCTCCTGAAAGGGGGAGAGGGCGATGTGAATGCGGATGATCCGGCGCTGCGCCTGCTCCCGAAGTTCCGGGGAGGGCAGACGCTCCACGAAGCGAGTGAGCGTCATCTCGTTGCCGCTCGCCGCGAGCGCATCCATCATCGCCGCGTCCACGGCACGCCCCTGCCAGCGACCATTTTCGACGTCGACGGTCGCGACAAGCTCCTGGGCGAAGGGAGCAGCGACCGGGCCGAGCTGACCCTTGGCAAGTGCCGCGCGGAGATCCTCGAACCAGGTCGCGCGCGCGCTTGGGTTGCTATCCAAGCCGGCTGGACGATCGAGATAGAGTCTGTGGAGCGTCGCGAGACGTCCGGCAACAGAAGGATTCTTTTCGAGATCGGAATTGGCCAGAATCTTTCGGTACGCGCGCTCCAGCTCGTCGAACAGGGGCGGAATTTCGTTGCGCGGAAGTCTCTCGAGCAGGACGTCGGCACAGCGGCGCCACAAGACTGGGTTGATCTTTCCGTCCACCATCCCGTCTACGAGCGCAGCGCGCATGTCGGCGGTCATCCTGGGGACGTGGGGGCTGAGCGCACGCAAGTCGCAGACGGTCGGGCTCGCGTCCGACTGGGCGAGGTAGGCGACCAAGGCCGGCCCCGAGTTGTACTGGACCAGCTGGGCGGCCGTCATGGGCAAGGGGAACTGTGTGGCGCAGCCGCAAACCAGGAATCCAAACAGAGCCCATGTCCGCATGCCAGCGACTCCTAGATCGGCCGGACGTCGACGACGAACGAATAGCGGTAAGATTTCGGCTCTCTGCGCACAATCATCGGAACCACCAGCTCGAAGCGGCTCCCTTGGTAGCCAGCGGCCCGGTCGCCGGAGGGGGGCAGCGCGAATGGAACCAGCCGCGCGCTCATGGTGGTCCCGGGAAGAATCCAGCCCAGGTCCACATGCGGGCGCGGCGAAGTCGAGCTTCCGTCGGAGCCTGTCATCGTGATTTTGGCCCACTCGACCTGGAGCACTTGGTCGGTCTTGTTGGTCAGGTCCAACAGGATAGCCCGCGCGTCAGTCGGGTCGACGAGAATCTCCGCCCGAACGTCGGCGTCGTCCAGCACCTCCCGTTGGTTGGGTTTCGCCGAGGGGCGAGCATCCCGGTTCTCGCTATGGAAGCTGTATGCGTACGGCATCGCGCAGCCCACGGATGCGAGCAACACGCCCAATGCCAGTCGCGTGGGAAGCCCGCCGGCTTTGCCCCCTGCGGGGACTTCGGGACGGCCCGCCAGCCTGCCTACCCCGCGCGCTTCGCGCGCGCCCTCGCCGGCGGCGCACCATCGCGCGAGGCCGAGCGCAGCGAGCGGGGCGGGTGTGGGCTTGGGGGGCCGAAGGGCATGGGAACCCTTCCAGGGTNNACGAATGCCAATACGACCATGGCGTGAAACACGATACACCAGGCCAAACGACGGTACCATGAACTTCTGTAGCCATGCCCAGCCCCAGGCCGCCCCTGCCCATCCTGACGGAGCCCCGTCTCGGGCCCCGTCCTAGCACTACTAATTGAATTTCTCCCGTCGCCGTCGNNGCGGCCGGGCCTCCTCGCGACGCGCCGACTCGGTCCGAATTTCAATCAGTAGTGCTAATCCCGGTCTAGATCAATTGACCGGCATGGCCGCGGGCGCAGTCAGGCTCATGTGGTTCAGGCCGAAGTAGCCTGATGCCACGTAAAGGTCATCGCCAAACGCCTGCATGGTGTTGGCCCATCCCAACGTGCGCAGGAAATTTACCCCTGTGGGCTGAGCCGGATTGGACACGTCCACTGCCAGGATGCCATCGCCCGACAGGTTGAGGAACAAGCGGCCCTGCTTGGCGCCCATGATTTGCAAGTTGTACGCCTTGGTGGGCTGGTCGTAGAGCGTGGCGAAGGTATTGTTGCTCAGGTCGTAGATCATCAGGCGGTCGGACGTGGTCTGCCAGTCCGGGGTGCTGGTGCCGCCCGAGTTGGCGACGCCGCCCGGCGCGATCGCCATGCTGTAACCCCAGCCCCAGTAGTTCTGCTCGCCGGTCACGTACATAGTGTCGCCCGAGACGGTGAGACCAGCCAGGTAGATGTTGCTAAACACCTTGGTGGCCAGCAACTCCGCGGCCGGCTTGCCGCCCACGCTCACCTGGCGCAAAAGGTTCAGGCGGGTATCCGGCCGATAGTATCCGTAGCCATCCTTCGTCGCTGGCGGGATGTAGACGTACTGCTGGTCCTGGGTCATGAAGTTCCGGTTGCCCGGGGACGGCGCCCAGGTGCGCACCAGCGGACCGGGCACGTTGATCTTCTCCGCCGCCGCGAAGCTGCTGCCTGACTTGTTCCAGCGCTGGGCATAGTACTTGTATTGGTAGAAGGTGTAGTTGTTGCTGTCCGTGGACTGGCCCACTGGCTCGCCCAGGCCCAGGTAGAACCCAGTCGGGTCCACCGGATCACCGACCAGGCTATACCCGTACCAGTCCGTGGTGGAACTGGGCAGGGTCACCTGCTGGAAAGTGGGCGCATTGGCATCGGTCAGATCCAGGTACACCAGACCCGCCGAGTATGTGCTCGTGTTGTTCGTGTAGTCGTAGTTGTACCCCTGGTTCACAGTCACCAGGCCACTTTCCACCTCGGTCCAGTTGCCATACCCATTGAACCAATAGCCCCAGTAGCCCTCCCAGCCACACCAGTATGGGTAGTACGGGATCACACTGCTCGGCAGGATCACTGAGCCTCCCCGCCGCGGATGCGTCGGATCGGTCAGGTCGTAGACCAGGACCTGAGTTTGCTGCTGATAGTAGTTGTATGCGGTACTGCTATCGTAGGGCAGGTAGCGGAAGAGAAGCAGCTGGTTGCCATGCTTCATCGCCTGCTGCACCTGCCCCACTGAGAAGCTGGCCACCGGAGTGGCACCATCGAGATCGCCGCCGGCCGTGAGCACCCTGAACTGCGACAGATCCTGGTTGGCACTGTAGTAGTAGTCCTGCTGCGACTGCACCTGCGCCACCAGGTAATTGCCGAATTGGAAGGTTTGATTGTAGTAGGGCGCAATTTCGATAATTGACTGCAACTGGGGATTGGCCAGGTTCTGCAGGCTGGCAATCGAGGCGTGGGTGTCGGACAGGTTGACCATCATGCGCTGGCCGGTGGCCTGGTGGCCGAACACGATGGTGCGGCGGACCTCGCCGTTGGGGTGAATGAAGGTACCGTAGTTCTGCAACACCGTCTGCTGGGTCGGGTCCTTGGTGTCGTCGTACTTGGTGAGATCCCACGCCATGATCCCCACGGCGCTCTTGAACTGCTGCCACCACCAATCGTCGTTGGGATCGCTCTTGGTCCAGTAGTACACCGGCACAGTCACCACGTTGGCCGTGCTGTCCGAGTACATGCCGATCATCTTGTGGGCCTGGTCCAGGTTCCATGTGATTTGCGAGCCCACCCACTCGGCGTTCTGCACTGCCACACACTGGCGTTGCACCAAGCGAATCTTGGTCAAGTCGCGAACGTCGATGATGCTGGCCGCGATGTTGGTCGGCTGGGGGCCGTTCGGATCCTGCAAGCCGGCGCAGGTCGAGCTGTTGTCCTGGCCTATGGCCAATAGGAAGTTGTTGTTGTCGCCGATCAGGCGGAACACGCTCATGCTGCCGGACAGGCCGTTCACCGCCGATAGAATCTTTAGATTCTTCGGGTCAGCGAAGCTGAGGGCGTAGAGCGGGTCAATCCTCCGCGAGGTGACGGCGTAGGCCACATTCCGGGTAACATCGAAGGTGCTGCCAGCCACCGTCTCATTTTGATCCCCGAAGTCCAGGCTGGCCTGCATGGTTGGGTTGTTGCTGTCGGTGATGTCCCAGGACTCGAGGGTATTCTGGGTGTACGACTCACCTGTGCAGTTGGTATAGGTCCAACCCTGACGCGCAAAGATCCCGTAGAAGGTGCCTGTCTGCTTGGTCGTGTCGAAGACATAGGTCATCTTGAATTGGTCGCCGATTCGGCCGGCGGCCTCGAAGCGGGTGTACAGGCTGATGGCCCCCTTGGGATCGCTCACGTCGATGATCGACACCACAGACTGTTGCTGCTGACCAGAGGAGCTGCCGCAATTGTAGTAGCCGTTGTTGATCGAGCCGGTCGAGGTATATCCCCACACGTCCCAGTTCTCGTCCACCATGAGCGCATTGGATGTCGCCGAGATGGCCACGTCGCTGAAGGTCTTGCTGTAGTAGTACAGGCCCTTGGGATCGCTGACCTGCACGCTGCCGCCCTGGAAGATCTGAAGTTGACCCACCTGCTTGAGCACCTTGGGGTCGGACACGTCGAAGGAGTAAACCCAGGCCTGCTCGGGCTGCGGGTTGCTTGAGACCTCGTAGCCCCAGCCCCAGTAGTAGGTCTGCGAGATGTAGGAAACCAGATAGATGGTGTTGTCGATCTTGCGGGAAACCCCCTCGCGCAGCTCGCCGACGATGTCCACTGTGCTGAGCACCTTCGGATTCGTGAGATCAGTTACGTCGATGGCCACCAGTTGCGAGACGTAGTGACGGTCGAACTGCAGCTTGCCGTTGACCTGGGTGAGATAGAGGGCGTCGCTGAGCAGGGCGTACACCGTGTTGCCCGCGACGAACATCTCGATGGGATAGCCATAGACCGGCAAGCGCGAAAGCTGCTTGGGGTTCTTGGGGTCGGTCAGATCGTAGATGAGCAGGCCGCGGTAGGTATTGAAATAGAAGAGCCGGTCGTTGTCGATGCGGTAGATGTCGGCTTCCTGGACTGTGGCATCGCGGCCGCTCGGGGCACCCGGAGTCGCAGTCTTGCTGGAGTCAGTGGTCTCGGACCCGCCTGCGACCGCGGGAACAGGAAGCCCATTGGCCACTCCGAAGGACTGGCTTGGACCGCTCCCGGTTTGCTCGGTGGTGAACTCGGTCTGGCCCGGGGTCAACTCGCCCGCGTCGCCGATGTCCCCTGGGTGTGACGCGCCAGAATCGGGCGTGCTGACAGAACTTTTTGAACCAGCGCAGGACGCCGCAAAGCCTGCGGCCAGGAACGCGAAAAGCTTTAGAGATGAGCGCATAGTAGGCCTCCGGTCTGGACAGGCTAGCAAGGCTCGTGCCGCGCACTTGACCCGCGACAAATGGGGGTTAGGCGGGCCTGACCCTCAGAAAACCGGGACGCAGCCCGCCCGGCCTATCGAAAATTCGCGTACCTCGCGACATGGGCGTCGCGGACCTGCTGGGTAGACCGCAGCGCCTCTAGGCCGTGCGCGCACCGCCCGCATCACGCCTTGTGCGTGGGCAGCAGGACCTGGCACACTGACCCACGATGACAGACCGCGTTCGCGGCCCCATCGTTTGGTTCACTGGCCGCCCGGCCAGCGGCAAGAGCACCCTGGCCCAAGCCCTGCGCCCGATCCTAGAAGCGCGCCGGCCGGTGGAAATCCTCGACGGCGACGAGGTTCGCGCCTGGTTGTCCGACGACCTAGGTTTTTCTCGCGCCGATCGCGACCGCAACATCGCCCGCATCGCCCAGGTCGCCTGCCTGCTGGCCCGCAACGGCGTGGCCGTGCTGGTTGCCGCCGTCTCGCCCTATGCGGCCGCACGAGCGCAGGCCCGCGCGCTGGCCGACAGCCAAGCCATCCCCTTCTTCGAAGTGTTTGTCAGCGCGCCCCTGGCGGTCGCCGCCCAGCGCGACCCCAAGGGAATGTACCAGCGAGCGCAAGCCGGTCAGATTGCGAACTTCACTGGCCTGTCCGATCCCTATGAAGAGCCCGACCACCCAGACCTGGTCATTCACACAGACGCCGAAACCGTTATGGCCAGCACCGATCATGTCGTGGCAGCCCTGCGCGCCCGTGGATTGCTGTGAGCAAGCTGTTTCACCACAGAGAGCACAGAGGACACAGAGGTCGGAAAAGAAGAAGGGGTTCGGACCGGACAGAACCCAACCCTTCCCTTTCCGATCCGGCTCTGTGACCTCTGTGCTCTCTGTGGTGACGAGGGCGCGCGCGAAGCGCGCGGGGCGGGCAGGGTGGCGGGCCGTCCCGAAGTCCCCGAAGGGGAAAAAAGCTAGCTCTCCGGCGACGTGAAGCTGAAGGGATAGAGAACGATGGCGATTCCCCCGCCTGTTGGCTTGGGGAATTCCCAGCGTCGGACAGCATTGACCACGCAATTCTCGACGCGCGCGTCGTCCATGCTGGTGCTCTGCATGACTGACGTGATCACCTGGCCCACGGGCGAGATGGCGAATTGCACGGAGATGCGTCCAGCCAGCGTCGGCCTTCTCGCCAGCTCCTGGTCGTAGCAAAACTTCACCTCGTTCATGTGCTGGTGGACGATGCGGCGGATGATCTCCTTGTCCAATGAGCCGTGTACCTTGACCGTGCCGGGGACGACCTCAGGAACGAAACTGCGCCTGGGCCGAGTGAGCAGGGCGACGTTCCTACCATAATCGCTGCCGCCGCCTGAATCGCGACCGGCCGAGCCGATGGTGTCGAGGGTGCCGGTCCCGAGCGTGTTCTCTCCGGTCCCGCCGCCGTCCGGTCCGGTTCCCAATGGACCCAGCCCACCCAAACCAGCAGCGTCGCCGATCTGTGCGCCGAGCAGGTGGCCAAACGCGTCCTCTGGATTATTCCCCAGCGCCATTTCGCGGCTGAAAATGGAAGCCATCTTTGAGCTCTGCTTGTTCATGATTCCGAGAATGCCGGTGTTGCGCGCCTTTTCCTCTGCCGCCTGCTTGCTCATGCGCGGTTCCGGATTGTCCTGCGGCCCCTTGATGCCGAAACGCTTGTTGGCCTCGGGGGCCTTCTGGTTGCCCATCTTGCCGGAATCCCCCGCATGCGCTCTGCCCTCGTCGCCGCGCGGGTCGGGCCGTTTGGCCGTCAGCCAGTCCGGCATCTGCTCCTCGACCGGCGGGATGGCAACCGACGGCAAGAAGTTCTTGTCCCAGGTCAGCGATTGCAGCGACAAGGATCGCGTGTCCGGTGGAACCGCGAAGAGCGCAAGCAAGAACAGACCCAACACCATGGCCGCAGCCGCGGTGTACCTGTGCTCGGCCCAGCGCAGATTGAACCAGTGCCGCGGCACCTGCTCGGCCTTCGCGGTGCGGCCGAGCACGAACACCACCTGCCCACAATCCACGCGCGCGTGGCTGTGCGGCGGCAAGGTGAAGCTGCCACCACGCCCGCGCAGGTAGTCCTGCAACTGCACGGTGTGCCCGTCTATACACAGCTCGCCGCCCATGGCCGGCGTCACGTTCACCAGATAGTCCTGTCCCCAGGTGGTGACCAGAGGCAACGAAGCGCCGCCAATCATTTCCTGTGCGACCGGCGCATCGGCGCCCGCAGTCGCGCCAATCACATATTGGGCCGGCCGCCGTCTGCCTGCGCTGCCGGGCTCGTCCAGGAGTCGGGTGCCAATGAGCTGGCCTCGAAGGAGCGCCTGCACCTCCAGGCTTTGAAGTAAAGGCTCGTCTCGATACACGTCTCTGGTTGTCGCGACGGTGGACATGGCAGACTCCTCGCGTTGGGCTCGCGTGCCACGGACTCCGCACGGCGAGCGGTTGCGGCCCAGCTGCCGGCGCTCGTGCTGCCGGTGTTCAGGCCTTCAACTCAACTGACAACCCAGCCGGGGCCAGGTTTCAAGGAAGTGATACTATCTCACCAAGCACGCCGCCACTGTGTCGTTGCTCGCTTCATCGACCAACACGAAGCTGCCAGTGGCGCGGTTGTCCTGATACCGGTCCACGCACAAAGCCTGGTCACAGCGAAGCTCGATACGGCCGATGTCATTGCAGGCAAGCGCGGGCGGATTGGACTGACGGCTGAGGGTTTGCATGTCGAAGCGATAGTCGAGCCGGCTGACTGTGGCGCGCGCTTGTCTTGGCCCGTGCAGTAGCCGCAGGCTCTTGCCCGCAACCAGCGGCTCGGTTCCAAACCAGGAAACCATGGCGTCCACATCGCAGCGCAGTTCGGGACGGTTGCGCACGCGCACAAGCATGTCTCCCCGCTGAACCTCGACATCACGATCAAGCTCCACAGCCACCGACAGCGGCGCCCGCGCCTCGGCCACAGGCCGGCCCGCCACTGTCAGTCCCGCGACCGCGGCGCAGGCGCCTCCAGGCAGCACAGCCACCTCGTCGCCCACACGCACATGCCCGCTCGCCAAGCGGCCAGCCCAAATGCGCGGGCCCAACGAGATCTGCACGGGCAAGCGACAGTCCACCTGGTTGATGTCACTGGCAATGTGGACCTCTTCCAAGTGGCGCAGCAACGGCGGTCCTTGATACCAAGGCATGGCGGCCGAGCGCTCGACCACGTTGTCGCCCAGCTTGGCGCTCACGGGAATGACCGCCACGTCGTGGATCGCGACCTTTTGCGAGAATGCCTCGAACTCTACGCGCACTTGATTGAACGCAGATTGGGCATAGCCCACGAGGTCCATCTTGTTCACACACAGGACCAGGTGCGGAATGCGAAAAAGCGAGGCCAGAAAACAGTGCCGTCGCGTCTGTTCCACCAGACCGTGGCGCACGTCCACCAGAACCACTGCAAGATTCGCAGTGGAAAGGCCGGTCACCATGTTGGACAGATAGCGCAGGTGCCCGGGACAGTCGGCCAAATTGAAACGCCGTCTTCCCGTCGAGAAATAGCGATAGGCCACGTCGATGGTGATGTTGTGCGCACGCTCGGCACGCAGCCCATCAGTGGCAAAGGCCAGGTTCAGGCCGCCCTCGCCCTGCCCGTGCGACTCGCGTCGCAGAGAATCCAGTTGGTCGTCGAGCAGCGCCCGGCTGTCGTGCAACAGCCGACCAATGAGCGTGCTCTTTCCGTCGTCAACATTGCCCGCAGTGGCAAAGCGCAAGAGGTCCATTTCAAAAGTACCCCTCGGCCTTGCGTTCCTCCATAGCCGACTCGGAACGCCGGTCGTCCATGCGCGATCCGCGCTCGCTGGTGCGGGCGGCTGCAATCTCGCGTACGATCTCGTCGACGGAAACCGCGTGCGATTCCATGGCCGCGCTGCAGGTCATGTCGCCCACGGTGCGAAAACGTACGTTCAATTCTTCGACGCTTTCGCCCGGCTCCAGCGCCAGGAGGGACGACTCGGCCAGCAACACGCCGGCGCGCGTGCGCAGACAGCGGCGCCGGTGCGCGCGGTACAGCGCCGGGATCTCCAATTGCTCGCGGCTGATGTACTGCCACACATCCAGTTCGGTCCAGTTGGACAGGGGAAACACGCGCATGTGCTCGCCCGGTCGCAAGGCCCGGTTGAGCTGCAGCCAAAACTCGGGCCGCTGCTGCTGCGGATCCCAGCCGCCCGCATCCTTGCGCAACGAAAAGATCCGCTCCTTGGCCCGCGCCTTTTCCTCGTCGCGCCGGCCGCCGCCAATCAGCCCGTCCAGCCCCAGCTCGCGCACACCGTCCAGCAGGGTGACTGTCTGCTGCAGATTGCGGCTGGGCTTGGGGCCCGTCTCGTCGCGCGCCCGGCCGGCGTCGATGGTGTCCTGCACGCGGCGGACCAGCAACTGCACCCCGACCGCTGCCACCAACCGGTCGCGAAACTCCAGCGTCTCGGGGAAGTTGTGCCCGGTGTCGATGTGCAAAAGCGGGAACGGCATTCGCCCCGGCCTGAACGCGCGCAGGGCCAGCGCCACCATGCACAGCGAATCTTTGCCGCCGGAAAACAGCAACGCGGGACGATTGAAGCATGCCGCCGTCTCGCGCAGGACAAAGATGGCCTCCGCCTCCAGAACGTCGAGATGGGTGAACACCCCTTCAGTCATGCGCCTGCATTGTCAGCTGAAGAGCGGGTGGGCCGCCATTGAAAATTTTCTCGGCACGAATACCCTGGGCCGATGCCGAGCGCGCGACGCCCGTGGATCAACCCTGTCTACCTGGGGGCGGTGGTGCTGGGGTGTGTCCTGCTGGTGGCCGCGGGAGCGTACGTGCCGCGCACTTCCCTCTTCGCCATCACGCTGGCGGCTTTCCTGTGCGAGTTCGTGGACAGTGCGTTCGGAATGGGCTTCGGCACCATCTTGGCGCCCCTCTTGCTCGTGGCGGGGTTCTCGCCCACCGACGTGGTGCCTGTGATTCTGGTTTCGGAGCTGCTCACCGGATTCGGCGCCGCCCTCTTCCACGCCAAGGATCAGAATGTCTCTTTCACCCGCGGCTCCAAGCACCTGTCAGCCGGGATTTTGCTTTCCCTGGGCAGCGTGCTCGGCGTCTTCATCGGCGCGCCTGTGTTCCTCAAGGCCTCGGCCCGGCTTCTCACCCTCTTCATCGGCGTCATCATCACCCTCTCGGGCGTCGCCATTTTCTACTGCCTCGACCATGCCCTTCGCTATCGTCGGGCCGGGGTCTTCACTCTTGCAACAGTCGCCGCGTTCAACAAGACTCTGAGTGGCGGAGGCTATGGGCCGCTCATGACCAGCGGCCAGCTCCTGGTGGGCGTGGAGGCCAAGGCCGCGGCCGCCATCACCTCCCTGTCCGAGGGCGTGACCTGTCTCATGGCCAGCGCACTCTTCGTGGCCAGCCGCGGGCGCTACAACCTGGAGCTGCTCATCGCCGTCCTAGCCGGCTCGCTTCTGGCTGTGCCCCTGGCCACCGGCTCGGTGCGCCGACTGAACGAGCGAACCATGAAGAAGGGCATCGCCGTGGCCACCCTGGTTCTCGGGTGCTGGACGGTTGTGAAGGCGCTGCGGTAGAAATGCGAGTCAATGGGCGACCGCAGGTCGCCCCTACCGGACGCGCGCCCGACCTGCCGGAAACCACCGACGACTCCCCCGCTCTAGTCCGTCGGAAATCTGCCGATGGTGATTAGGGCGTAATGACCTCTGTCATCCGAGCCGTCAAGGTATTCGAATCGCTGTCTGACGCAGAGTGCGCGGAACTGGTGCGCTTCATGCGCATCCGGCAGTACGAGGCGGGTGCGACGATCTTCGAATGCGGAAAGCCAGGCGACTCCATGCTGGTGGTCGCCGATGGTGCGATCTCCGTGGTCATGCGAGGCCCACACCGCGGGAACATCGAAGTGGCCCGGGTCGGCGTCGCCGAAGTGGTCGGCGAGATGTCGTGTATCGTCCCTGCCCCGCGCTGTGCCACCATGCTGGCCGCCATGCGCACCACGGCCTACGAATTCGGCCGCAAAGAGCTGGCCACCATGCGACAACAGGCGCCAGAGGTGGCGACGGCCGTCGTGAGCGCGGTGATCCGCAGCGTGACTCTGCGCCTGCGCCGCGTGGACGATCGCATCGAGCGCGAGCTGGCTGGCCACCTGGCAGCGCGGCTCCCGGAACTGCGACAAGCGACCCGCACCTCCGCACGCACCCCTTCCCGCCGCGGCCGAGCCCGCCCAGCGCCCGAGCCGAACGAGCCAGATGCATGGACGGCTCTACTGGGCCGCCTGCGAGGCAGTGCATGAAAGCATCCGCCCTGCAGGGGCTGCTGTCCGGCTACAGCAACGCGGAATTGGATCACCTCAGGGCCGCCGCGCGCATTCGCCACTTTCCTGCCGGAACCTGGCTGTGCCGCGAGGGCGACCCTGCCTCGTCGTGCTTCTTCATCGCCACCGGCGCGGTGGAGATGGTCAAGTTTATCGACGGGGAGGAGCACGTGCTCGCCACCCTGCGACCAGGAACCCTAGTGGGTCAGACGGGGCTGGTCGAGGACTCGCTCCGCTCGGCCTCGGTGCGAGCCCAGTCCGCCACCACAACCCTTGAGATCAAGCGCAAGGCCTTTCAGCGCTTTGTGCAGCAAGGCAGTCCCCTGGCCATGCATTTCCAAGAACAGATCGCCATCGCCGGAATCCGCCAACTGCGCGCTGCCGCCGACCAGCTGGGACTGGTGCTGGCGCAGGCCGTGCGGCCATCAGGCAGGCGGCCCGCGATGGTCGATCGTCGGGCGCTGGCTTTCATCCAGGCGGGCACCGGCGAATGGGATCTGCCTCTGGACCGTGGCGCGAACCCGCTGCCTCCGGCCAAAAAGCGAGCGTCGTAGGTCTTTCCTGGGATTCGGAGAACTACGCCGCTCCCCGCTTCTCCGAATCCCAGATCTTTCCAGCTCCCTACCAATTCCGCCCGCCGCGTGCTAGCACCGGCGCAAGGGCATGGACCAGCTCAGCAACCTCGCCATCAATACCATTCGCATCCTTTCTATCGATGCCGTGCAGAAGGCCAATGCGGGCCACCCGGGCTTGCCCATGGGGGCTGCGCCCATGGCCTATGTGCTGTGGCAGAGGCACCTCAAGCACAATCCGCGCAACCCCAAGTGGCCGGATCGCGACCGCTTCGTGCTCTCGGCTGGGCACGGATCCATGCTGCTCTATTCGCTGCTTCACCTGACCGGGTACGACCTGTCCCTGGATGACATCAAGACCTTCCGCCAGTGGGGCTCGCGCGCGGCCGGCCACCCGGAATCGTTTCTCGCCCCGGGCGTGGAGGCCACCACCGGCCCGCTCGGGCAGGGCGCCAGCAACGCAGTCGGCATGGCCATGGCCGAACGCTTTCTCGCTGGTCGCTACAACAAGCCCGGCCACACCATCGTCGATCACTCTACCTACGCCCTGGTGGGCGACGGCGACATGATGGAAGGCATCACCCACGAAGCGGCTTCTCTCGCGGGCCATCTCCGACTGGGCAAGCTGGTCTGGCTCTACGACGACAACAAGGTGTCGCTCGACGGCCCCACCTCGCTGGCGTTCACCGAAGACGTGGGCAAGCGCTTCGAAGCGTATGGTTGGCAGGTCTTGCGCGTCGAACATGGCGACACCGACATCGAAGCCATCGACCGCGCCCTGGTCGCAGCCAAGGCCGAGACGACGCGACCGTCGTTCATCATGGTTCGCACCACCATCGGCTTCGGCTCGCCCCACAAGGCGGGCAGCAGCGAGGCCCACGGCTCGCCACTCGGCGCAGAAGAAGTGAAGGCGACCAAGAAGAATCTCGGCTGGGATCCTGACAAGCAATTCTATCTTCCTGACGAAGCCCTGGCCCATTTCCGCACCGCCGTGGAGCGCGGCGCCCAGGCCGAAGCCGATTGGCAGAAGCGGTTCGATGCCTGGGCTGCGGCCAATCCCGATCTGGCCCGTGAGTGGCACATGGCCCTGCACGGCGAGCTGCCCGCGGGCTGGGATTCTGGCCTGCCTGCTTTTTCGCCCAAGGATGAGCTGGCCACGCGCCAGTCAGGCGGCAAGGTGTTGGCCGCCATCGCCGGTAGGGTCCCCTGGCTGGTGGGCGGCGATGCGGACCTGTCGTGCTCGACGCTGACCACGCTCACCGGCCAGGGTGATTTCGACGGCCAGACCGGGCTGGGCCGCAACATTCACTTCGGCGTGCGCGAACACGCCATGGGCGCCATCGCCAACGGCTTCGCCTACCACGCTGGCGTGCACCCCTTCACCGCCACCTTCTTCGTGTTCTCGGACTACGAACGCCCGGCCCTGCGCATGGCGGCCATCAGTCGCTTGCCCGTGACCTTTGTGTTCACCCACGATTCCATCGGCGTGGGCGAAGACGGGCCCACCCACCAGCCGGTCGAACAGCTCATGTCCCTGCGCCTGATTCCCAACCTGCGGGTCATTCGTCCCGCCGACGCCAACGAGGTCGTCGAGGCCTACCGCATCGCCATGAAACGCAGCGATGGCCCCGTCGCCGTCATTTTGACCCGGCAGAAAACCCCGACCTTCGATCGCAGCAAGCTGGCTTCGGCCAACGGCGTGCACAAGGGCGGCTATGTCCTGTGCGACGCGCCCGCGCCGCAAGCCGTGGTTATCGCCACCGGGAGTGAGGTCGCGGTGGCACTGGCCGCGCAGGAGAAGCTGCTGGCCCAGGGCATTCGCGCGCGCGTGGTGTCGCTGCCCTGCTGGGAGATCTTCGCGGCGCAAAGCCCCGAGTACCAAGACTCGGTCATCCCGCGCACCATCAAGGCGCGGGTGTCGATCGAGGCGGGCGTCACGCTGGGCTGGCAGCGCTGGGTGGGCAGCGAGGGCGTCGCCATTGGTCTCGACCGCTTCGGAGCGTCAGGCCCGGGCGGGGTCTTGATGAAGAAGTTCGGATTGGACGCGGACGCCGTTGTCCACGCTGTCACAAGTTTGGTGAAAACATGAAGAACATCGGACGATCTTATATGGGAACCCTGAAAGGGTTCGCTCTGCCCTTCGGCCCCTCACCCGCCACCACCCCCCGCTCGCTTCCCCCTTCGGGGACATCGGGACCTGCACCTGCCCGACCGCACCCGCTCGCTGCGCTCGCGCCCNNCATGCCCTCCCGCGATGGTACGCCACCAGCGACGAAGGCGCGCGAAGCGCGGGGCGGGTGGGGTGGGCTGTCCGTCCCGAAGTCCCCGCAGGGGGAGCCGGCGGGCTCCCCACGCGACTTTTCTAGTCGCCACGTTCGTGATCTGCGGACTGACAGCGATGGCTCGGGCAGAGGACGAGCGGCCCGGCGTCTTCACCTACGCCTACCAGGGTCTGGTGGTGGGGGGTGGCACCGGACTGGCCGCGGGGTACCTGGTCGCCCGCGAAGGCGGCCTGCATTCGTCGGACTGGAAGCCCATGGTCTACGGTGTCGGCATCGGGGCGCTGGTGGGCAGCGGGATTGGACTGACCCTGGGTATTGTCGACGCCACAAATAACAAGCCAGGTCGTACCCACTACATCTTGCGCGACATGGCCTACGGCGTGGGCTTTGGCGCCACCGTGGGCGCAATCGCGGGTGGGCTTGCCGCGATTTCGACCAAGAAGGCCGAGCACATCCTGTTCGGCGCATCCATCGGCATGCTTTCAGGTGCCGCTCTAGGCTGCGTGGTGGGATTCCTCGAGGGCGGACATGCTCGCAGCCACAGCGAACTCGATACCGAGAACCAGCGCTTTGCCCTGTCGGTCATGCCAGTGGTTGCGGCGGGCGGCAAACTTGCCTACCTGCCGACTTTCTCGGCCCGATACTAGGGCGCGCGCGACAGGGCGCGCGCGACGCGCTTGGGGCAGGTGGGGAGGCGGGTCCCGAAGTCCCCGAAGCAGGAGCTGGCGGCCGGTGGCCGGCGGCCGGATCCGACGGCCGGTCCCGGATCCGGCGGCCGGTCCCGGATCGGCGAGGGCGCGCGCGAAGCGCGCGGGGCAGGTGGGATGGGCTGTCCGTCCCGAAGCCCCCGAAGTGGGAACCGGCTCCGGCCCTGGCCCCGGCCCGGGCGCACAGCGGCATCAGGTTTCTGAGCCGCGAGCTTTCCCGCCGCCACTGCCTCGGGGGTAATTGGATATAGGGGGAGCGTCCAACCCAAACGGGTCATTTCGCAAAGCTGTTTCGGGCTAGGATGCAGCCCACCCCGCAACCTCAGGAACCAATATACGGCATCGCACAGGAGTCTTTCCACCATGCAAACCTGTCTCACCCGAATCTTCGCCGGCGTTTTCGCTCTCACTGCCTTTTCCCTGCTGGGCTGCAGCTCCACGAACTCTGCGCCCGGCGCTGGAGGAAGTAGCGGCGGTGAGGTCACGTCTTCCGGGGGCGTGAGCGCAGGCGGGACAACCACGAACACGACCGACACGGGTGGCGTTCTGCCCAGCGGCGGCACCTCTGCATCTGGTGGGGGGTCGCAGGCCGGCTCGCTTGCTCAGGGGGGATCGGACACGGGTGGCGCTGTGACCAGTGCGGCTGGGCAGACGAGAGCAGGCGGCAGCGTGGCTGGCGGCAGCGCAACCGGCGGCAGCAAAGCGGGCAGCAGCGCCGCAGGCGGCAGCGTGGCTGGCGGCAGCGCAACCGGCGGCAAGTCCGCAACTGGCGGAGCCACGACTGGCGGTAGCGCCGCAGCCGGCAGCGTGGCTGGCGGCAGCACTGCCGGCGGCAGCGTAGCTGGCGGCAGCGCAACCGGTGGCGGAGTCGCCGGGGGAACCACGAGCTTGGGCGGAGCTTCTTCTTCCGGAGGTGCTGGAAATGCCGGAAAGACCGCCACGGGCGGCTCCACTGGCACCACGGGTGGCTCAGCCGCGGCTGGAAAGACCGCGACCGGCGGGACCACAACCGGCGGGACAACGGGTGGCGGCACCGGCAAGATTACCATCTGGATGTCGGGCGACTCCACCATGTCGGGCTCAGGTTGCGACGGCGGCGGCTGGGGCGACCAGTTCGGCTCGTTGTTCAACAGCAATGTGACTGTCCAGAATCTGTCGGTGGCCGGCCGGAGCATTCAAACCTGGCTGTATGAGAAGAACGTGAGTAGCACCATGGGCGCCAACGGCGAGTGCACCCTGACCGCCACCACATACTCGGATAACTGGAATACCATGCTGGCGGGGATGAAGGCGGGCGATTGGCTGCTCGTCGAGTTCGGCATCAATGACGGCACCAAGACATGTCCGAGGTGGGTCAGCGAGACCCTTTTCCCAACCTACCTCACCACCATGGCAAAAGCGGCCACTGACCGAGGCGCGCACCCGATATTCCTGACGTCAACCAGCGCCATCGAGTGCAACGGATCCACGGCTCAACCCGACCGTGGATATGGGCCGCAGACCAAAGCCGCTGGCACAGCTGACAACGTTCCGGTCATCGATATGACCGTGCTCACGGCTGCCCTATACACCAGCCTTGGCCTATGCCCCAACAGCAGTGACTACACGTCAACCACAAGCAAGGTGGGCTTGTTCTTCTGCGGCGATCACACGCATTTCGAAGTGGCCGGTGCCCTCCAGATCGCCAAGACCGCCGCCCAGGCGCTCAAGGACCAGAACATCCCGCTGGCGTCCTACCTCGCCAACTAGCGATCACATCGCCTTGGAGGTTTTTCCGCCATGAAGACGCTTCTCTTCCCGATCTCCGTCGGCATTTTCACGCTCACTTCGCTCCTGGGCTGCAGCTCCGGAGGCGGCGGCAATCCGGTTGGTTCTTCTGGAGGAAGTCAAGCTGGCGCGACCACGGCCACCGGCGGCATTAGCGCCGGTGGCACTTCGGGCGCATCGACGAGCGCGACAAGTTCAGCAGGTGCGACCAACGGCGGCGGCACGCTTGAAACCGGTGGCCAGACTCAGTCGCCAGCCGGCTCGCTAGCACAGGGTGGCTCTGCCGTCGCTGGCAGCGTTGCTGGTGGCAGTGTAGCGGGCGGCGGCGCGACCGGCGGAGAAGTCACCACCGGCGGCGAATCGACTGGCGGCGCAGCCACCGGCGGCGTGACCAGTGCGACTGGCGGCAAGGCCGGTGGTTCCACCAGTGCATCGGGCGGCGCAGCCACCGGCGGCAAGCCGACAACCGGCGGCAAGGCCGGCGGCTCCACCACTGCATCGGGCGGCGCAGCCACGGGCGGCAAGCCGACAACCGGCGGAACTGCCTCGGGTGGGACGACAACAGGCGGCACGACCACGCCTCCACTCGGTGGCAGCCTGGGCAGCAGCGACGGCGCGACCCCGATCAAGGTCTGGATGGCGGGCGATTCCACCATGTCAGGCTCGGGTTGCGACGGCGGCGGCTGGGGAAGCCAGTTCGCTTCTGTGTTCAACAAGAACGTGACCGTCGTCAACAGTTCAGTGGCCGGGCGGAGCATCCAGACCTGGCTTTACGATCCTAATGTGACCACGCAGATGGACGCAAACGGCGAGTGCATCGTCAATCCCAAGACCTACAACCCGCGCTGGACGGCCATGACTAACCCGACCACCGGGATGAAGCCCGGCGACTACTTGTTCATCGAGTTCGGCATCAACGACGCCACGACCACTTGCGAAGCGGGAAAGACTCGGCACGTCGGCAGCGCGCTTTTCCAAACCTACCTCACCACCATGGCCCAGGCTGCCAAGGACATGGGCGCGCAACCCATTTTCCTGACGTCGATGAGCGGTCTGCAGTGTTCCGGCAGCACGGCCCAGCCCAACCGCGCCTTCGGGCCCGAAACCAAGGCCGCGGGAGCGGCCGATGGCGTGCCGGTTATTGATGCGACCGTGCTCTCGGCAGCGCTGTACACTAGCCTTGGCCTATGCCCGAGCAGCGGCGTGACCTCGGGCGCGTCAGGCGCCTTCTTCTGCAACGACACCACGCACTTCGAAAAAGCCGGCGCTCTTCAGATCGCGCAGATGGTCGGCAAAGCGCTCAAGGATCAGGGGATTGGGCTGGCAGCGTACTTGGCCAACTAGCAGAATTCCCGTCGAGCCATAGGAGGTTCCGCGATGAAAGCCTGTTTCATCCGAGTTTTTGCCGGCGGCATCGCTCTTGCTGGCCTCACGCTTCCGGGCTGCAGCTCTGGAGGTGCGGGCACGCCGGCAGGTTCAGCAGGTAGCCCAGGTGGCACGACCGCGGCCGCCGGCGGCGTGAGCGCCGGTGGCACCACCGCCGCGTCGACGAGCGCGCCAAGTTCGGCTGGTGCGACGAACAACGGCGGTACACTTCAGACCGGTGGGCAAACCCAGTCGCCAGCCGGCTCCCTGGCTCAGGGCGGTTCAGCGGTCGCTGGCAGCGACACCGGCGGCAGCCTGGCAGGCAGCAGCGCCACCGGCGGAAAAGTCACGACCGGCGGCGCAGTGACGGGCGGCGCGGCCACGGGTGGTGAAACCGGTGGCATGACCAGCGCGACTGGCGGCGCCGCAACCGGCGGCAAGACCACCGTCGGCGGCAGCACCGGTACCTCTGGCGGCGCAGCCACTGGCGGCAAGACCACGGCTGGCGGCACCACAAGCACAACTGGCGGCGCTGCCACGGGCGGCAAGACGACAACCGGCGGGACCGCGTCCGGTGGAGCCGCCACGGGCGGCGCAACCGCAACCGGCGGCGGCGCGACCGGTGGCGGCCTGGGCAGCAGCGACGGCAAGACCCCCATCAAGGTCTGGTTGGCGGGCGACTCCACCATGGCCGACGGCGCAAGTTGCTCCGCCTCCGGCTGCCCGTGCGGCTACGGAACTCAGCTCGATCCTCTGTTCAACAGCAACGTGACCGTCGTGAATAACGCCGTCGGTGGTCTGACCATTCAAACCTGGCTCTATCAGGGCGTCAGCTCGACCCCAGATGCCAACGGCGAGTGTGCTGTCACCAACACGGCCTTCCAGTCGCGCTGGACCAACATGCTCAGTGGGGCAAACGCGATGAAGGCCGGCGACTACTTGTTCATTTCGTTTGGAATAAACGACGGCGATAGCTCCTGTCCCAAGCATGTGGGCGAAGCCAAGTACGAAGCCGACCTTGACCTCATGGCAAAGGCCGCAAAGAACCTAGGAGTGGAGCCCATCCTCATGCCTCCGGTCGGTGCCATCGGCTGTAGCACCGACGGGAACACAGCCATCAATATCCGAACCCCCTATTTCACCACCGCCACCAACGACGCCGGCGCCGCCAACAATGTGCCGGTCATTGATCTGGGCGCGCTCAGCGTGGCCCTGTACAACAGCCTTGGGCTCTGCCCCAACAGTGCCGACTACACCTCGACCACCAGCAAGGTGGGTCAGTTCTTCTGCCAGGACCACACGCACTTCCAGCTAGCCGGCGCCAAGCAGATCGCCCAGGTCATCGTCAAAGCGCTCAAGGACCAGGTCATCGGGCTAGGCGCCTACGTCCTCAACTAGCAATCGGCGCGATGGTCCGGCGACGGAACTCGCGGAAACCGCCACTCGCGCTGTCGTGTGCGTAGATGAGCATGTCGACGCGTGGGCCATCGATCTGGTAGATGTTGTAACGAGAACACCTCTCGACCGGGCCGGCATAGGAAGCCGAGCCAGCACCCACCACCGGGATGCGGCGGCCGTCGGGCCCGGCCAGTTCGGCGAATTCGTCACGATGGTCGTGGCCGTGCAAGACCAGCTCGGCCCCGACCCGCGCCAGCACCTCGGCCAGTTGCGCGCGGTCGCGCAGATTGCGGTTCTCCGGGGGCCGGTGCATGACCGGCGGGTGATGGAGCACCAACACACGAAAGCGCGCACGCACCTCGGGCGCGGCCAGCAGGGCCTCGACCTGTCGCAGCTGGGCCTCGCCCAAGCGGCCCCACGCGCCCAGATCCCCGGTGGGCACGCAGCTGCTGACGCACACCAGGGCAATCTCGCCGCGCAGCCGCGCGAAGGGATAGGTGTCTGCCTCAAGACGCACATCCGCACTCTGGTATGCCGCGAAGATTTGCTCGAAAGCTCCACTGACCACGACCTCTTTCACATAGACGTCGTGATTGCCTGGGATGACCGTGGTGCTCTCGGCCAAGGCGCCGGAGCGCTCGATCCAGCTTCGGGCTGCGCGCCACTCGGATGGCAGCGAGACGTTGCCCAAATCGCCGCTCACCACCAGATGATCGTGCGGCCGTACCCGCAAATCCTCGGCCAGCGCCTCGAGAAATTCCATGCGGTACTTGCGCCGGCGAATGAGTCCCAGATTGAGGGCGCCGATGGCCCGCTTGCCGAAAAAATCGCGCAGCCGCGCGCCGGCAAAGTTGCGGACGTGCAGATCGGTGACGTGGGCGAGCCTGAACATCAGGACGCCTCAGGGTCCATCTGGATCTCGGCCAGCAGCCCAAAATGGTCGGAGGCGAAAGTGCCGTCAGCGGACGGCTGGTCCAAGACGATACGACACGACCGGATGGTAGCGCGCCCGTCGCGCCGCATGGGCGTGACGAAGATGTAGTCGATGCGGCGGTCAGGCTCAAGAAAAGCCAACCGCTTGGTGTAGGGGTTGGCGCTAGCCCAGGTCCAGCCGCGCTCGTCGGGGTGCAGGCGATCCCAGGCATCCTGGTAGAAGGCGCGCCGGCCGCTCAGCGTGACCAGCCCGCGCAGCCAACGAATCTCATCGGACTCGGGCCGGGTGTTGAAGTCGCCCATCAATACCGATGGCGTGTCGCCGGTACGCGCGGCCACAATGGAGTCGATCGCCTGAACCTGATCCTCGCGTTGCTTGCCGTGCGCCAGGCGATAGTTGAGGTGCGTGGTGTGAATCCAAACCGAAAGGCCCTCGAACGACACGCGCGCCGACAGCAAGATGCGCCGCTCTTGGGGCTCCGCGTGGGGCAGGCCAAAGGCCACGTGCTCCAGGATGGATTCGCGCGACAGGATGGCCAGGCCTTCCTGACCGCCGGCAAACGGCATGGTGGGCACGAAGGCATGATGGTAGCCAGCGGCCGTCGCCAAGGTCTTGGCTTGGTTGGGAAGCTCGCCCGGCACCTCGCGCACCTCTTGCAAGCCCACCACGTCGGGCTGGAGCTCGCGCAAAGCAGCGGCCAGCAAGTCCATGCGACGCTGCAGGGGTGGCTCGGCTCCCCACAGGTTCAGAGTAAGGCAACGAAGAGATCGCACGATGGGATGTTCACTACCCCATCTCTCCCCGGTAGGTACAGCAGGAATCGATAGTCTCCCATACCGTCACGGCGCAAAGCTGGGGGATGCGCGGCCTCAACGCGGCCCAAATGTAGCCGCACAGATTTTCGCACGTGGGATTCTCCAGCCCTTCTACCTCGTTCAGCATGTGATGATCGAAACGGCGCTGCAGCATCGACCAGGCGTCGTCGATGAGCGAAAAATCCAACAGCCAACCCGTCTGCGCATCGACCGGCCCACGCAAACCCACCTCCACGCGGTAGCTGTGTCCATGCACGCGTGCACACTTGTGCCCGGCTGGCACGTGAGGCAGGTGGTGCGCCGCCTCGAAGAGAAACTGCTTCTTCAACTCGACCATCATGCTGAGATGGATTCTAGCATGCAGGTCCAGCGTCACACGCCCGCGTAGCGACGCCGGGCCGGCACCTTGTAGATACGCCGCGAGGGAAGCTCCAGCGCTGTGAGTTCGCGGCCGTACACGCACCCCGTGTCCACGCCGGTGGCCAGTGGGTATTGCTGCAGACCACGAACGGCGTCGTGCCCGAACACGATGTGCTCGGGACCCCGCCAGGCAGCGGCCCAAGGCCAGCGCATGAGCAAGCGTCGGCTGGGAGCGCTGCCCCCGACCAGGCTGCGCAGGCTGAGCAGGTTGTCGCGTTCCTGCTCTTCCAGCGGGACGCCTGGCACCGCGCCGGCGTGCACCACGGCAACTTCTGGCCCTCCCTCGCCTTCCGCGCCCAGCCGCAAAAAGAGCGGCAGGCTCTCAAGGAAGGCCCAATCCGATTCGTCCAGTGTGTCGAGCAACCAGCGGCGAGGACGCCGGGCCTCGGCCTGGTGGCGTCTGCGCCACACGTCGATGCAGAAGTCATCGTGGTTGCCCAGCACGGCCAGCGCGCCCATTTCGCGCACCAGTTGCACGACGCCGCGCGAGTCCGGCCCCTTAGCCACCAGGTCGCCGGCCAGCACCACGCGGTCGCCGCGCACCACGCCGCACTGGCGCAGAAGAGCCTGCATCTCGTCCACGCAGCCGTGGACGTCACCGACGATGATGGTTCGTTGCATGGGACACCTTCATCATAGGCCATGGAAACGGTTCGACAAGCAAGCGCGAAGCGACGAGAGCTTCAGCCTTGCAGGCCGCGCCCGATTCGACCAGATTCTCCGCATGAGCCGCGCCGTGGACACGCGATCCCGCCGCCTGCGCGCGCAGCGCGCGCCTCGTGCGACCGGGGAGGCGTTGCCCCGGCATCCGCCGTGGATTCGCATGAAGCTTCCCAGCGGCGCGGCCTACTTCGGCCTGCGCGCCCAGGTGCATGCGCAGGGGCTGCACACCGTGTGCGAAAGCGCGTCCTGCCCCAACATCGGCGAATGCTGGAGTCGGCGATCGTTGACCATCATGATCCTGGGGGACGTGTGCACCCGTTCCTGCCGGTTTTGCGACGTTCCCACCGGCCGGCCCCAGCCGCCCGACCCTGCCGAACCTGACCGGGTGGGCAGCGTGCTGGCGGGCCTGGGCTTGCGCCATGCCGTCATCACCTGTGTGAACCGCGACGACCTGACCGACGGGGGAGCGGCCCACTGGGCGGCCACCATCCGCGCGGTCAAGCAGCGCTGCCCGGATCTCGCGCTGGAAGCTTTGACCGGCGACTTTGCCGGCGACCTCTCCGCGCTCGACCTTGTGCTCGACGCCGCGCCTGACGTGTTATCGCACAACCTGGAAACCGTGCCGCGGCTGGCGCGCGAGGTCCGCGTGCAGGCCAGCTATCCCCGCTCCTATGCGCTGCTGGCCCATGCCAGCCAGCGTGGCCTGCTCAGCAAGACCGGACTGATGCTGGGCCTGGGCGAAACCCTGGACGAGGTGCGTGCGGTTCTGCGCGAAGTGCGAACCATAGGCGTGGAGATCCTGACCCTGGGTCAGTACCTGCGCCCTTCGCGCCAGCACCTGCCAGTGTCCCGCCACGTCCCGCCCGAAGAATTCGCCCAGCTCAAACAGGAGGCTCTGGATCTGGGCTTTGCCCATGTCGAGTCCGGGCCGCTGGTGCGTTCCAGTTACCACGCCGACGGGCAGCTGGAATTGATTCGCAGACGCGCGCAGCGCGCGCCGCACGCTCCAGCGTGACGACGCCCTGCCGCCGCTGCACGACGGCGACCAAGATCCCATCGTCTGGCAAGTGCTGCCTTGCGCGCCTCAGCTACTCCTGCAAACACGCAAGCTAGCTCGAGTTGAAGTTGCATGGCACGCCTTGCGGGTACTCCCACGTACTTCCCAGGCAGCCCGGCATCCGCAGCTAGGTTTGCGCAGATGCTGTCAGCCCCTGTCAGCCCACCCAAAGCCCCTGTTTGTGTGCTCGAGGTTGTGAACACGATATTCGGCGCCGGGGAGAAGGAGGCGTGCACCACCGTGTTGCCGGTGAGGGGGAAGACGTAAGCCCCATTTCCTGTGCAGACCGTGCTGTCCCAGCCCAGGAAGGACTGATTGGCATCCGGCTTGGCCGTGAGCGTGACGGCCGTTCCGGCGGCGAAGGTCGCCTGGCAGGTGGACCCGCAGTCAATGCCGTCAGGCGCGCTCGACACCGTGCCTGTGCCCGTGCCCGCCTTGTTGATGGTCAGTTTCAGCATGTCGACTGTGGGGATGCGATCCTGGGGAACCCCCGCCTCCGAATCCCAGCATTAGCCCGCATCGTTGATCTTCATCAAGCGCCTAGGTAGGCTGACGCTGAATGAAGCGGCCAAAACATCGCCAGGCTACCAAGCCTGCGGGAGATGGCGCCCAGGCCGCTGCCGCAAGCCCGAAGGGTCCGTGGGCCGAAAAGATCGGGGGACTGCTGCCCACAGTGCCCAAGCGAACTTGGTGGTTCGCTCTGCTGCTGGTGACCGGCACCATCATTGCCTATTTGCCGGTATGGCACGCTGGTCTGATTTGGGATGATCGCAGCCTCGTCCTAGACAATTCGCTCATCCGCCGGGCGGACGGTCTGTACCGATTCTGGTTCAGCACCCAACCCGTGGACTACTACCCCATGACCTCGACCATCTTGTGGGTGGAATGGCGACTGTGGGGCGCCAATCCGATGGGCTACCACGTGGTCAACGTGCTCTTGCACGCGCTCAGTGCCGTGCTGCTGTGGCGGGTGCTGCAGGGACTGAAGTTGCCCGGGGCTTGGTTGGCAGCGGCGATCTTTGCCGTACACCCAGTCAACGTGGAATCTGTCGCCTGGATTGCCGAGCGCAAGAACGTACTGGCCATGGTCTTCTTTCTGCTGAGTCTGTTGTGGTACTTGCGCCTCGATCCCGCCCCGGTGCCCGACGGCGCCGCACCCCGAGATCTGCCAGCGAAGCGCCGCTGGTATTGGCTCTCGCTGGCCGCTTTTCTGCTCGCGCTGCTCAGCAAGACGGTGGTTGCGCCCATGCCCTTGGTGTTGCTGGGACTGATCTGGTGGCGCCAGGGCCGGGTGCAGCGCAGAGATGTGTGGCGCACTTTGCCCTTCTTTGCCGCGGCAGTCGTGGTGGGATTGATCTCCTTCTGGTTCCAGTCTCATCGAGCCATCGGCAGCGACATCGTGCGCAGCGACAGCTTCTGGGCGCGGCTAGCCGGCGCGGGATGGGCCGTGTGCTTCTATCTCTACAAGGCAGTCCTGCCGGTCGGTCTGAGCACCATCTATCCCCGCTGGCAGATCGATGGGGGACAATGGTGGTCGTATGTGCCAGGGCTCCTCGTGGTGGCAGTCCTTGTGACATGCGGACGCTACCGACAAAGCTGGGGAAAAGGCCCGTTTTGGGGATTGGGCTACTTCGTCGTGATGCTCCTTCCCGTCCTGGGATTTCTCGACATTGGCTTCATGTCGATGTCTCTGGTGGCTGACCACTGGCAGTATTTTGCCATCATTGGCCCAATTTCACTCGCAGCAGCGGCAATAGCCACAGTGTGCCGAACGCTGCGGACAAGACGTCTCTCTTTGCTTCTCGCCATGGCCGCGGCCTTGCTCCTGGTGCTGGGTGGATTGACCTGGCGGCAGAGTACGCTCTACGCCGATCCCGGAACTTTCTGGCGGGCTGCGCTGGCTGCCAATTCCCATTCCTGGCAGGTCCACAACAATCTTGGCAGCTTTCTCTTTGAACAGGGCCACATAGATGAAGCGATGGTGCACTTCAAGAGGGCTGTGGAAATAGAACCCGGCTATGCCAGGGCCCAATATAACCTGGCCGGCGTTCTCAATGAAAAGGGTCAGGTGGATGAAGCCATCGCTCATTTCCAGCGAGCCCTGGAAATCCAGCCAGACTATTCAATGGCCCACTACCAACTCGGTGAGATTCTTCGCCAGAAGGGCCGCCTGGACGAGGCGATCGCCCATTTCAAAAGAGCGGTAGAGATTCGCCCCGACTATGCTGAAGCCCACAATGGCCTGGGCGTCGCTCTTCTCCGTAAGGGCCAGGTGGATGAGGCGATCACTCACCTGCAGAAGGCGCTGGAAGTCCAGCCCAACCGCGCCGAGGACCACAACAATCTCGCCGGCGTTCTCTGGCAAAAAGGCCGAGTGCAAGAGGCCATCATGCACTACCAGAGGGCGCTGGCAATTCGCCCCGATTATGCACTGGCCCACCACAACCTGGGCAAGCTTCTCCAACAAGAAGGAAGAGTGCAGGAGGCCGTCGCGCACTACCAGAAGGCGCTGGAAATCCAGCCCGGCTTCGCAGCGGCGCGCGGCAGTCTGGCCTGGGTGTTCGCGACCAGCCCGCAGGCTTCGCTGCGAGACGGCGCCCGGGCCGTCGCGCTGGCACAAGAGGCTGTGCGGGTTTCCGGAGACGGCAATCCCATGCTCATCGCAACTCTGGCGGCCGCCTATGCCGAGGCCAAGCAGTACCCCCTGGCGGTAGAGACGGCCAGACGGGCACTGCAGTTGGCTAACGCCCAGAACAGAGCCGCTCTGGCCAAGGGCGTGCAGGCGCAAATCGCGTTGTATCAATCCGACTTCCCGTATCGCGACACCGGTCGCGCCGGGAACTGAGCCTTCCTCACGAGCCTCATCATCCCGTCTCAGGCATGCTCTCACATTTCAGGAGAGGCCGAGATTCCCGGGCAGGTCAGTATAGGCTGACGGGTCGGTCGAACGGCTCTTTGCGGGCCAAGACTGTGTAGCCGATGCAGTCCACCGTGCCGGGCACGCGCAGCGAGAGATTGGCCAGCACCAGCGCGAGAAAGAAGACTGGCAACGATAGAATTCCGAGCAACGCTCGCAGAAGCCGGCGTTTGCCTTTGGAAAGAAGGCTGAACACCAGAGCCATCACCTTGTAGCAAGCGACCGTGAGTTGGTTGCCGCGAGCCCAGACCTTGAGATCGGTCAGCCCGCTGTCCGCGAACAGGGCGGCGAAGCCCGAAGGCGTGAACCGCCAGTAGTCGTGCGGGATGAAATGCCAGCGCGCGCAGAAAGGCACGGTGAGGATCACCCGCCCGCCAGGCCTAAGCGCCCTTGAGATTTCTGCGACAAAGCCGCGGGAGTCCTTCACGTGTTCCAGGGTTTCGACGCAAAGAACGCAATCGACGGAACCGGAATCCACCGGCCAGCGGTCGCCAGCGTAATAAGTCGTGTCGGGCGATTGGAATCCGAAGTCCTTTTCGGCCCCGGAGACGTCGATGCCGACGTAGCTGGCTTCACGGCCGATGAGGCTTCGGTAGGGCTGCATCCCACAGCCAACGTCTAGAATCTGGCCCCTTTCTCCGGGCAGAAGTCGTGCGAGATCCCGCCAGATCGTACCCGATTGGAGATCTAGAAAACGCAGAAATGTGGCACGGACCTTCTGCCACCTGCTTGACAATCGCACATAGCGCGGCGGCCGCCAGTTCTCCGCAACGCCCGGCAAGAGATTGGGTCTGGATTCCGGTGATGCTGTCATGCGCTCTTCTTCTGGGACGTCTACCATCGTTCTTGCAGCGTTTCCATCTTGTGCCAAAACGTATTCGGCAAGAAGAGGCCAACGCACGCGGTCGCCCACGTTTCCGCCACTGGCTGAAATTCCGTATATTGTGGACGCACTCTCATGAAATCGCTACTTCATCCCGCGCTTCGGCTCCTGGGAATCGCGGCTGCCCTCGCGGTTGCGCTGAGCGTGCTCTTCTCTTACCTCGCGCCTTGGTTGTGGGCCAAGGAGTCGCCGCCTGACATTCACGCATCTACCCCATGGATGCCCTGGGCGGCAGTTGAACGGGACGGCATCCAACCGTACGCACTCTTGCTGCTCGTCCTGGGAGCATGCGCGGCAGCCGTTGTTGTCTCACGGTTGACCGAACGATTACCCCAGAGACTGCGCGCTGTGGAGACGTGATGACGAGCAGAAAAAGGCGGATTTGTTTCCCCTGCCGGCTGGGCTGCCGCACATGAGATCCCGTCCCCTTACGATGAACCAGGACGCGAAGGTCCAGACGCGGGTCGCAGTTGCATTTATTCTGGCCGTGGTTGTCGCCGCATTTTGGAAACTGGCGTCGATGAAGGGTCTGCTCATCACCGACGATATCTTCGCGAGCGACCTGATGAACGAGAACTTTCCCTACCGCTTCTCGCTGGGGAATGCTCTCCAGTCCGGTCATCTGCCGCTTTGGGTCCGCGAGATCTATGGAGGTTTTCCGCTGCTCGCGCGGGCGGACGCGGGCGTCTGTTACCCCTTCAACCTCCTCCTCTTCGGTCTCTTCCCTCCCTACCTTGCCCTCAACCTCACAATCCTGCTCACGATTGTTACCGCGGCCATCGGGATGTATCTCTACGCGCGTGAGATCGGCAGCAGTCAGCTTGCTAGCGTCATCGGGGGAATCGCGTTCTGTTTCAGCGGATACCTCCTCTCCAACCTGAAGCATACCAGCATTGCCAACGCTGCCTGCTGGCTGCCACTCGCCTTGACCCTGCTTGAGCGCGCCGTCGCGCGGAAACATTGTCGTTTTCTCCTTTGCTTTGGAATTGTCTTTGGGCTGCAGCATCTCTCCGGCAACGCACAGACGGCTTATTACTCCGGGGTCCTCTATCTCTTCTATTTCCCTTTTCGCCTTTTCAACAATCAGCGAGATATCCCGGCTGGATCGCGGAAGCCGAGCCTCACCAGTTCCGTGCTCAGTCTCTTTAGGAACAGGCTCACTTGGCTTTTCGCCGGCGTACTCATCCTCGGCTCACTGCTCGCGGCCATTCAGCTGATCCCGACCTACGAAATGGTGTCTCTCTCCCAGCGCTCGGGCGGGGTCACGTTTCAGTACGCCTCGAGCTACCCCTACGATCCCAGAGATTTCTGGACGTTCTTCTACCCTTATGTCAATGGCGACATCGGGAATCTCACATACAGTGGCAAAGGTATTTTCTGGGAGGACTACGGATACGTCGGCGCCGTGACACTCCTTCTCGCCCTCTCCGCCCCCTTGCGCTGGTGGCGAAACTGGCACGTGAGATTCTTCTCGGTCAGTGCCGTGGTTTCCTATTTGCTGGTGCTGGGCCCGGCGACGCCTGTGTATAGGTTCGTCTTCGACTATGTCCCTGGCATGAACTATTTTCGCTTTCCCACCAGGCTTCTCTTCATCACCGATGGTTCGCTCGCCGTTCTGGCTGCGCTGGGACTGACCAGGTTTGCTCAACAGTTCCTCGACCGCGCTCCCAAGTCGGAGACGCGCAGTCTGTTGCGTCATCGTCGTTCCCCGCTGGTCCAGGCGGTATTCCTGCTGGTTGTTATTTGCGACCTTCTGTACTTCCAGCTTCGACAGAATCCCATTGTGGATTCCGCAAGATGGATGGCGCCGCCCAAGACGGTCGAGATTCTCAAGCAGGATCCGTCTCTCTTCCGCATGTTCTGCGTGGGCGGCAATCAAGCTCACAGGAGAGCCTTCCGACAGGCAGGCGGCTGGGAAGGCGATCTCCAGCCGTTTGTGGAGCAGCGCGAATTCCTTCAGCCTAGCAGCAACGTACTCTATGGCATTTCTTCGCCCAACGGCTACGCAAACCTTACGCCCAAGTACATAATCGATATCTGGGGCGATCAGAATCGCGCCGGCATCATCAGCCGGACCGCGTCGACTCAGGGTGACAACTTTCGACCGACTTCCGCGTTTTGGAAGCTGATGCGCATGCACAACGTGAAGTATCTCACCTCGTTTTGGCGCTTCGCTCCAGCACCCAACCTCAGGCCGCTCGGCATGTACGGCGGCGCCTACCTGTACCAGAATAGTGATTTTCTCGCGCGGGCCTATCTGGTCAATGACGTTCTGCCCGTTGCGGATGATGCCATTGCGCTCAGGATGCTCACTTCTGATGAATTCGTTCCCGAGCGTTCAGTCCTGCTTGAGGCCATGCCGCCGGACTTTCGTCCAGGCGAAGGCGCGCCTGGGAACGTCGAGATCACGCAGTATACACCCAACCAGGCCGAGATGAAGGTTCAGACTGCGCGGGATGCAATTCTGGTTTTCTCCGATTCGTACTACCCTGGCTGGATCGCCGAGATTGATGGAAGCCCAACAACCATCTATCGCGCAAACGTCACGCAACGGGCGGTGGTCGTCCCAGCCGGCGAGCACCGGGTCAGCTTCCGTTTCCGGCCCGCAAGCGTGGTCGTAGGCTTCTGGGTGTCCGGCGCTTCTCTCCTGGTATTCTTTGCATGTTTCCTTATCCCTCCGCTCTGGCGGAAGAGGGCTTCCGCGCTTTCGTGCGCAAAGGTGGACGTTTGACATCCAAGCTGTCGTACTACTTCGAACTGGGCCGCAAGCTCCACCCAGTGCGCGCGGCGCCCAAGCTATGGAACTATTTCCGGTACCGTGCGCTAGCCAGAACGGCCCGGACATCAATTCGCAGGTGCACACCGCAGATCGCCTCCGTGCTGGTCACCAAGCGCTGCAACCTCGATTGCGGGTATTGTTTTGTGAGGAATATCGTCAACCAGCAGGGGGCGGAATGGCGCGAGGGCGAGGCCACGCTTGACAAAATTCGGCGCATTTTCTCCAACCCACTGTTTGCAAATTGCCTGTTGGTCGATCTGCAGGGCGGAGAACCGCTGCTGGTCGCCGATCTCGAAGCCATTGTCTCCTACCTGGTGGAACGCGGGCACATCGTCAACACTTCCACCAACGGCCTGCTGTTGGCTAAACGCATTGCCGGCCTGAAACGGGCTGGTATCTCCCGAATCAATGTCTCCCTATACGACAGCAATCGGGAAGTCATCGAGCGCGATCTGTCGCAGATCAATCGAGTCTTTCCCGTGCACATGAGTATGGTGCTCCTGCGCAGCAAGGTAGAGAGCGCTTCCGTCGAGCTTGTCACAACCGCGCGTTTCCTCCGCGCCGCAGGCTGCAGAAGCCTGCGTTTTTGGATTTATCGTCCCATAAGCGTCGACCCGCATCCGGAGGAAATCATCGACGATGGCCTTCCTGCCTATCTTGAATTCCGCCGGCAAGTGGACGAGGCGCTTCCCGGCTTTTGTCTTTGGCCGGCTGCCGTCCAGAAGGCACCTTTCCGGAAGCTCTGCCCGCAGTTGTGGCAGCGTATCGGCTGTGACGTTTCGGGCAACATGGCGATCTGTTGCGGCACCGACATGATGTTGCAGGGTTCTGACAGCAATCTGTTTGACAGCGACCCTGACTCTGTCTTCAATCATCCAACCCTGGTGGCTATGCGCGAAAAACTCATCGATCCTGGGCGCGAGCCGCCCGATATCTGCAAGACCTGCAACCTATTAGGTGAACCGGGCTGGTAAGGGAGAATCGCTTTGAAGGATCTCGTGCGAAAGGCAACGCTGCGGCTGCTCAAGATGCATTTCGACAGTGGCGTGGGGCACATTGGGGGCAATCTCTCATCGCTTGAAATGCTGCTGACCCTGCACCATCGGGTCATGGGGGCCGACGACCAGTTCATCCTTTCCAAGGGACATGCGGCCGGCGCCCTGTACGTCACGCTCTGGTCACTGGGCCGTCTGACCGAGGAACAACTGCTGACGTTCCACAGGGATCACACCCAGCTGGGTGGCCATCCCGTGCCCCACGCTATCCCTGACATCCCCTTTGCCATCGGCAGTCTTGGGCATGGGCTCGGTCTGGCCGCGGGGCTGGCTTTGGGCAAGCGGCTGCGCGGCCTGCCGGGGCGGGTGTTCTGCCTGATGTCAGACGGCGAATGGAACGAGGGCTCCAACTGGGAGTCGTTGACCTTTATCGCCCATCGCAACCTGCGCGAAGTCGTCCTGTTGGTGGACCTCAACGGCTTGCAGGGCTTCGGCTCCACGGCCGAGGTGGCCAACCTCGGCTCGCTGGCCAACAAGCTGAGGGAGTTTGGCCTCGAGGTTCGCGAAATCGACGGACACGACACCGACGCCATCGAGCAAGCCTTGCGCACGCCCGCCACGGATCGCCCGCTGGTGGTGGTGGCAAAGACCATCAAGGGCCACGGCGTCTCCTTCATGGAGAACAAGATGGAGTGGCACTATCTGCCGATGACCGCCGAGCAGTACCAAATGGCCGTCGAGGAGGCGAGCCGCCTGTGAGGGCCATCCTCGGCAAGACCCTGGTTGCCCATGCCCAGGAGCCGGATTTCGTTTTTCTCACCGGCGATCTGGGCTTCATGGTGCTCGAGCCGTTGCGTGACGTCGCCAAAGAGCGATTCATCAATGCCGGAGTTGCCGAGCAAAATATGGTGTCGGTTGCCGCCGGTCTGGCCCACGCGGGCTTGCGGCCCTGGGTCTACAGCATCGCGCCCTTCATCTATGCGCGGGCCTTCGAGCAAATCCGCAACGACGTTTGCCTGCACGATCTGCCGGTTTTTCTCGTGGGCAACGGTGGCGGATACGCCTACGGGGTCATGGGCCCCACCCACCACGCCATCGAGGACTACGGCAGTTTGCTCGGACTGCCCAACCTCACCGCCTACGTTCCAGCCTTTGCGGTGGATATTCCCCCCGTGGTGTCGCGCCTGATGGCGGCGGCCAGGCCCGCGTACTTGCGACTGGGCCGCGACGAGAAGCCCAAGGATTTCATTGTGCCTGCCTACGCCCCCTGGCGGAAGATCCTCTCAGGTCGGGGTGCGACGCTGATGCTGGTGGGGCCGCTGGCCGGCGGCATTCTGGCTGCGGTGCAAACCTTGCCCGAGTCTCAACGGCCCAACCTGTGGGTTCTGTCCGAGTTGCCCATCATC
>PMLB01000419.1 GCA_003158735.1 Myxococcales bacterium
GCAGTTCATCCAGGCGAAGACGCAAGAGCTGGCTCCCCAGACGGTGAACCACCTGCGCAGCTTTCTCTGCCGCGTCTTCAGCACCGCTCGGCGCGCCGGCAAGGTCACCCAGAATCCGGTCCTCGACGTGAAATGTCGGCGTGTGCCCAAGCGCCTCCCAACGTTCCTGACGCTGGAGGAGGTTCCGCGCGTCCTGCTCGCGCTTCCCGGGCGCTGGCGGCCGCTCTTCGCCGCGGCCATCTACTCCGGGCTACGCAAGGGTGAGTTGCTCGGGTTGCGGAAGGCCGACGTGGATCTCCCGCGGCGGCTCATCAGCGTTTGCCGCTCGTACGCGCGCGACACCACCAAGGGCGGGCACGCGGAGGCGGTGCCCATCGCCTCCGAACTGGTGCCGTACCTCGAAGCCGCCATCAAGCAGTCTCCGTCCGAGCTGGTCTTCTCGAACGAGGACGGCTCGATGAGGTCCGAGGAGGCATCGCTCCAGGATCGCCTGCGGTCCGCGCTCGCGCGCGCCGGAATCGTGACCGGCTACACCCACGTCTGCCGCCGCAGGGAATGCGGGCATTCGGAGCGGGCGGAGGACGCCGGCCTGCGACGTTGCCCGAAGTGCAGGATGAAGCTCTGGCCCCGGGCCCACGTCCGAAAGATCCGCTTCCACGATCTACGCCACACGACCGGATCGTTGTTGCTAATGGCAGGCGCGAACCCAGCGGCGGTGCAGAAGATCCTCCGACACGCCGACCCGCGGATCACGATGGGAACCTACGGCCACCTGGCGCCCGCGTACTTGCGCAGCGAGATCGACAGACTGGCCTTCGAACCCAAGGCCAGCACGCCGGATAGCACGCGGTTGCAGCCGTCAGCACCGGATGCGAAAAAATTTGCTGCCACTGTGCTGCCAGCCAACGAAAACGGCTCACGTGCGGGCTCCAGCGAGGTTGCCGTCAGCGCTCCAAATACACGAAACCCCTCAGGNNATAACCAACTTAACTACCACCCCAGGCCCCGAAGCGACGGTTTCCCGGAGCATCGGGACGCAACGATCTACTCGCCGGCGCTGCAGCTGTCAAATGGAAGCTGGCCCGCGAGCGGCGCCCTCTGGGATGCGACGCCTGACGCTTGCGTTCGGCCCACGCCCGGCTACAAATCTGACGGTCATGCGAACCGTCCGCTCGATCCCTTGGTTTGCAGCGCTGATGATGATGGCCTGCACGCACCCGCCCAGCCCCAAGCGTGATGCGGCAGCGGCCGAGTCCACGACCAAGCCCAGTCCGGTCCAGCCCGCGCCGCCGCCCCTGCCCTGGGAGGGAGAGGGGGAGATGACCGAGGGCGAGACCATCGTGCTCGGAACCGAGCATCCTGGTCGCGAACCCATGGACTGGGCGAGTTCCGCAGGTCTTCTCAACGTGGAGCTCAACGACCAGTGGGCGCCATTCATCTTCAGCGAATCGGACGGTCCCAAGGGAGACGTGAAGCCCAACCGCTACCGCCACGCCTTCATCGCGCTGGCCAATGACTGGGAAAGCCCGGATGAAATCTTCCTGGCCAGCTCCGAGGGGGCTTACGCCGTGTTGATGGCCGCTGGCCTGCCCGGAACCGAGGAAACGGCACAAAGCCCGCAGGGCAAGCGCGTGATCGCCGAGGCCGGACGGGCGCTGCGTCTGCAGCGCGAGCCGAATTTCCTCGACGCCTACGGCATCCCGCCCACGTTCAATGTCTTGCTCAAGCGCATCGAGGACGACGAGACGAGGACCTGCTACGCCAACCTGGACCTGGCCGGCCTGGCGGCTTTCGACGGCACGGTCACGTTCCAAGGTCGCGTGCAGGCCCATCGCGAATACCACGAAGCCACCGGCGATGCGGCTTGGGTCGACAAGCAAATCGCCAAGGCCAAGGAAGCGGCGGGCACGACCACACGCGATCGCGACGGCTGGCTCAAGTTCATCGCCGCGGACGATGCCAAGGCCGCAGCTCGCATCGAGCGCGCCCGTCGCGGACAGGTGCGTCTGCGCGCGATCCAGGCGGTTCAGGCGCGCCTGGTGTGCGAGGGGCTGCTGTCGTCGCGGTCCAAGCACGTCGAAGGACACTTCGACTTGGCGACCAACGAGGCGTTGGCGGCCTGGGAACGCAAGAACAACATCTTCGGCTGGGGATTCCTGGGCGGCGAGACCCTGGCGGCCTTGCAGCGGCCGCCGCTCGACCTGCACTTCGACACCTTCCGGCGCATCCTGATGGAACGGGTGGCCGATGCAGCCGGCATCCTCGAGGATGGCTCCGTCTCGGGCGGAGCCAAGCCGGCCACCTACAAGGACACGGCGGGCGTCCAACACCCGGTGCCGAATCTCATCGCCGAATACACCGATGCGCTGATGGCGGGTTTGGGAGCCCGCACCCCTGACGACATGCTCAGGATCATGAATGCGTTCAAGACCCAGGGGATAGGGAACATGCTCCGCGTCGCCTTCCCTGCGCCCAAGCTTCCGCCCTACTACAGCAACAAGATGGACCTTTCCGTCGAGATCGATCGCGGCGATGTCTGGTACGACTTCCCCTACGACGAAAGCGGCAAGCCCATCGCCCAGCCGCGCGTGAACTTCCCCAGCCTTACGCTCTTCGTGAAATGGAACAAGCAGAGGATTCCGCTGTGCCGCTGGCGCACCACCGTCGGGTCGTGGCGCAGCGAAATGCGCCCCAATGGCAAGGTCTACTTCAAGTACAAGAACTCAGACGTCGGCCCGCGCGTGTGGAAAGACATCGTGGCCGGGCCGGTGTGGATTCCGCCCGAGGGCACGCCGGCCAAGGATCTGCTGACACGCAAGATGTTGAACCGCGATGCGGGGTCGGTGACGGCGGTGAACACCGACGTGATGGGCCCCGGCTATGAGTCGGCCTACGGCCTGGTCATGGCGATCCATCACTGGAAACGCGGCAAGAACACCTTCTACGACAACCAGATTCGCACCCATGGCTCGGTCGACTACACCTCGATCGCGCGGCGGTTCTCGCACGGCTGCCACCGTCTGGTGAACAGCCGGGCCGTGCGCCTGTTCGATTTCTTGCTGCGCCACCGCGCCTTCCAGCGCGTGGGCAACGTGCCGCTCACGATTCGTCGGCATTTGGATTACGAGGGCAAGCAGTACCACTACGCCTTGGGCACGCGTGGCTACTACTATGAGCTGTCCCCGCCGGTGCCGGTGGTGGTCACTGAAGGCCGCATCATGGGCAAGGTGAAGCGGCCGATCGAGGCCTACTTGCCCAAACCGGGCGTGGACTACGGGCCTTCCGAAGAGGCTGGCGAAAGTGCGCCGGAGGTCGGCCCGTGATTCCGTCACGCAGGATAAAGAATTGGCCTGGGTCGTTCGATAGTGTGAGCATATCGCCTATGGTCAGGAAGAGATTGGCGGCCGGCGCGACCGGCGCTGCTGTGCTTGTCGTGGCAGCGCTGGTCGGCTGTGCCGTAGGGGTACGCCGCGATCTCGCCAAGGTCCCGCCTCGCGAGGTCATCTTCGACGACCAGTGCCATGTGCAGGACTACTTCGACGATGTGACGCGCGGTCGGGAGCGGCCACCCGCGCTGGTTCATTCCGACGAAATTCAGACCAGCGACAGCGAGAAGACTTTGGGGGGTCGCAGTACCTACGTCTTCGAGGAAAACACCAGCTTGCCGGCGCTGCGGCGCCTGCTGCAGGAGAATTGGAAGCCGCTGCCGGACGCGGTGCTGACGGCCTCACAGGTCGAGGTGGAGGTGCGCTGGGCCGAGAAACTCAGCACGCGCTGGGTGGTAGCCGACGAGAACGTCGAGTTGCGCGCCGCCGGAAAGACCATCGCTCTGGCCCCGCATCCCTGCCTGACCGCCCTTCTCTTCGGACGCACGCTGTTCGAGCGGCGCCGTGAGCTGGTCGGGCTGCCGCCGCTGCCGATGCCTCCAGACGCGGGTGCGGCGGATCGCATGACGTCCGATTGATCGGGGCCGCGGTGGTGTAGACTTCGCGCCCCTATGCCCTACGACCATCGCTCCGTTGAACCCAAATGGCAGGCCCGCTGGCGCGAGGCCCGTCTGCACCAGACCACCTTCGATCCTCAGCGTCCCAAGTTCTACGCGCTGGACATGTTCCCCTATCCCTCGGGCGCGGGGCTGCACGTGGGCCACTGTGAGGGCTACACCGCCACGGACATCATCACGCGCTGGAAGCGCATGCAAGGCTGGAATGTCCTGCACCCCATGGGCTGGGACGCCTTTGGTCTGCCGGCCGAGAACTACGCCATCAAGACCGGCATCCATCCCCGCGTGACCACCGAAAAGGCCATCGCCAACTTCCGCCGCCAGATCGATTCGATCGGCTTTGCCTACGACTGGGATCGCGAGATCAACACCACCGATCCCCTGTACTTCAAGTGGACGCAGTGGATCTTCTTGCAGCTCTTTCACAAGGGCCTGGCCTACGAAGGCACGGTGCCCATCAACTGGTGCCCGTCGTGCAAGACCGGGCTGGCCAACGAAGAAGTCACGCAGGGCTGCTGCGAGCGTTGTGGCAGCGGGGTCGAGCGCAAAGACCTGCGCCAATGGTTGCTGCGCATTACGCGCTATGCGGACCGCTTGTTGGAAGACCTGGCTGAATTGGACTGGCCCGAGTCCACCCTGGCCATGCAGCGCAACTGGATCGGTCGCTCCGAAGGAGCCGAGGCGATCTTCAAGGTCGTCGGGCCCGATGGCTTGCCGTCAATGGACGAAATCAAGGTGTTCACAACCAGGCCCGATACCCTGTACGGCGCGACCTACATGGTGCTGTCCCCTGAACACCCGCTGGTCGACAGTTTGACGACCCCGGCACAGCAGGCCGCCGTGCGCGCGTATCAGGTCGCTGCCCGCCGCAAGAGCGATCTGGAGCGCACCGACCTGGCCAAGGAAAAAACCGGCGCGTTCACCGGCGCCTTGGCCATCAATCCGGTCAATGGCGAGAAGATCCCGGTCTGGATCGCCGACTACGTGCTTTCCAGCTATGGAACCGGTGCGATCATGGCGGTGCCGGCGCACGACCAGCGCGACTATGAATTCGCCAGCAAGTTCAATCTGCCCATCCGCCCGGTGGTGCGGCCCGCCGACGGCCGCACACCCGAGGCAGGCCAGTCGCGTGGGGAGCCCGCCGGCTGTGCCGGCGGCGCACCATCGCGGGAGTGTTTGGCGAGGCCGAGCGAAGCGAGCGGGGGGCGGTGGCAGGTGGGGGGCCGAAGGGCGGAGCGAACCCTCCCAGGGTTCCCATGTCAAGCGTTCCTCGACGAGGGCATCGCGATCAATTCAGGCGATCTCGATGGTCTGCCCACGCCCGAGGCCAAGACCAAAGTCACGGCGCAGTTGGAAGCCAGCGGCCTGGGTCGCGCCATGGTCAACTACCGGTTGCGCGACTGGGTGTTTTCCCGGCAACGCTACTGGGGCGAGCCCATCCCCATCGTTCACTGTCCCACGCACGGCACAGTGCCGGTGCCCGAATCGGCACTGCCCGTGACCCTGCCCGAGGTCGAGCGCTACCAGCCCACCGGCACCGGCGAATCGCCTTTGGCCGGGATCGAATCCTGGGTCAAGACTACCTGCCCGACCTGTGGCGGCCCGGCCCGACGCGAAACCAACACCATGCCTCAGTGGGCGGGATCCTGCTGGTACTACCTGCGCTACCTCGACCCCAAGGCCGACCACGAGGCCTGGTCGAAGCAGGCCGAGAAGCAGTGGCAGCCGGTCGATCTCTACGTGGGCGGTGCCGAGCACGCGGTCCTGCACCTGCTCTATTCGCGCTTCTGGCACAAGGTGCTCTTCGACCTGGGATATGTGTCGACCAAAGAGCCTTTCAAGAAACTGCGCCACCAGGGCACGGTGCTCGCCTATTCGTACCAGGATGCCCTGGGCCGCTACCACGACCGCAGCGAGATCGAGCTGCGCGGCGACGACGTCATTCTCAAGGCCACAGGCGAGAAGCTCAAGGCAGCTGTGGACAAGATGGCCAAAACCAAGCTCAACGGCATCAACCCCGACGACGTGGTGGCCGAGTACGGCGCGGATGTGTTGCGCCTGTACGAGATGTTCATGGGCGAGTTCGAGCTGCCCAAACCCTGGGACGCACGCGCCATCGAAGGCTGCGCGCGTTTTTTGAAACGCGTGTGGCGTCTGGTGGAAGAATTGAACGAGAAGCCAGCGCCGGCCACTGATGCGCACCTGCGCCTGCGCCACAAGACCATCAAGAAGGTAACCGGCGATCTGGATCGCATGGCCTTCAACACGGCGGTGGCCGCGATGATGGAGTATTTGAACGAACTCACCAGCAGCGGTGCCACGCGCGAGGATATGCTGACGCTCATCAAGCTGCTTGGGCCCTTTGCGCCCCACCTGGGCGACGAGGCCTGGGAGAAACTCGGCCAGCGGGGCTTCCTGCTGCAAGCCGCGTGGCCCAGCTACGACGAGGCGCTGACCATCGACGCGGTGGTGACCTTGGGTGTGCAGGTGAACGGCAAGTTGCGCGGCGATGTCCAGATCGCGCGCGACGCGCCCGAGGCCGAGGTGCGCGCCAAGGCGATGGCCGTGCCCAATGTAGCCAAGCACCTGGAAGGCAAGACCGTGCGCAAGGTCATCGTGGTCGCAGGCAAGATCGTCAATATCGTTGTAAGCTGAAAAATAGTCCCTGATCGACCATGGCCGAACTGAGAGTAGGCGAGAAAGACGGCGCGGCCACGCTCGACATTGTGGTCCAGCCGCGCTGTCCGCGCGAAGGCGTGGGACCGGTCAAGGGTGACAGGCTCAAGGTGTCGGTGAACGCCGCGCCTGTTGAGGGCAAGGCCAACGAAGCCGTGCAGCGGGTCCTGGCCGCAACCTTCGGCGTGCCCCGCTCGGCGGTGACCATTCTTCGCGGCGAAACCGGCAAGCGAAAGACGGTGCGCATCGCCGGGGTCACGGCCGCGGTTGCGATGCAATTGATCGCGGGGATGTGAAAGTCGTTGGAGCCGGCCCCCGGGATTGAACCGGGGACCCTCGCTTTACGAAAGCGATGCTCTACCACTGAGCTAGGCCGGCGAAATGTCTGTTATATCGCTAAGTTATGCTGATCTTCTTACTGCGTTATCTTCCTGTGACGTACCCATAGTGTGCCCATTTGGACCGGAAACGTCGCGAATGGGTACCACATCCCCCTTGGGTCGGGCAAGGTCGACCGTCACCGCATCGAAGGCTTTCTCCGCGAACAGGTCGTGGCGAAGATGGCTGTAGATTTCCGTCGTGGTGATGCTGGCGTGCCCCATGACTTTGGACAGCAGTTCGATCCCGCCGCCACCAAGGACAAACTGCGATGCGAACGTGTGGCGCGTGGCCTGGCACCACGTGATGCGAGGGAGCTTGCAGGCGGTCAAGACTGCCCAGAATCTCTACCGCTACGCCTTTCACATAAGAGGTCAACTACCACCTCTTGAGTCGCAGCCAACGGAACTATGTTCGCGCGCTTCGGGAGGCTCGCGCCCTCACACAGGAGGACATGATGGACCTTGGCTTCAGCCTCCGGCACTATCAACGCATCGAAGCCGGCCGCTCCGTCACCCTTCGCACCGTTTGGAAACTGGCCAAGGCGTTCAAGGTGCAGCCGCGCCAGATCCTGCCCCCGTAAGCCAAGCACTGAAGACCCAAGTGGGCACCGAGCCGGGCAGAGTTGACGCCTTGGACGCGGCCTGACGGGGTCAGGCATCCCTTGCCGCGAAACCTGGTACACTTACGCTGTGACCCTGTCTATCGAGATACCAGAGGCGACGCTTCGGGCGCTGGGGCCTTCCCCTTCGGAGGCAGAGGGCAAGGTGCGTCTGGCGGCGGCTATGAAGCTCCACGAACTGGGGCACTTGTCGGCTGGCGCTGCGGCTGACCTGGCGGGGATCCCCAAGGTCGAGTTTCTGCACAAGCTTGCGGATTTCGGGGTCGAGGCGTTTCGCACGACGGCGGAGCAATTCGACCTAGACCAGGATACACTGCGCCGGTCGCTTGGCTGACTACATCGCCAACACATCGCCGCTCTGCTACCTGCACCGTGCGGGCATTCTGCACGTGTTGCCTGCAATCCTCGGCCGCGTGATCGTGCCCGGCCAGGTCGTGGCCGAGCTAAGCGCCGGCCGCGCGCGCGGCTATGACCTTCCCGATCCGCTCGTGTTGCCTTGGGCAGACGTGCGGACGGTCGCGCCGCTTTCTCCACAATTGGAGCCGTTCGGTTTCCTCGGGGCTGGCGAGCGCGCGGCCTTGACGCTGGCGCTGGCCCTTCCTGGCTCGGTGGCCATCATCGACGAACTCCCGGCCCGAAGGGTGGCGGCACGACTGGGAGTCAACGTCACGGGAACCCTGAACGTGATTTTGGTGGCCAAGCAACTCGGCCACGTGCAGGCCGTGCGCCCCATCTTGGATCGCTTGCAAGAACTGCGGTTCCGAGTGTCGGCAGCACTCCGCGAGCACATCCTGACCTTGGCGGGCGAAGCATAGGGCGCCAGCCCGGCTCACGGCCAGACGACCCCTGGACTTGCCACCGCGGTTTTCTGGCCAGGGCCTCTCTGCCCACAGGCTCGCCACACACCCCGCCAGGTCGAGCCTGCGCAGCCTGGCGGGGTATCGTGGCGATGTTCTCGGCGCGGAA
>PMLB01000462.1:0-9655 GCA_003158735.1 Myxococcales bacterium
ATGAGCAACAGCGGACAGAAGTTCATAGCGCGGAATCGTGCCCCACGCGTCCAGATCGAATACGACGTGGAGCTCTACGGTTCGGAGAAGAAGGTCCAACTTCCCTTCGTGATGGGGGTGATGTCTGATCTCTCCGGCAATCCCAAGGAGCCGCTGGCTCCGGTTGCCGATCGGAAGTATGTCGAGTTTTCGGTCGACAACTTCGACGATCGTCTCAAGGCGATTCAGCCGCGTGTGACATGCCAGGTGCCGAATACCTTGACAGGCGAGGGAAACATGGGCATGGAGCTCACCTTTGAAAGCATGGATGACTTCTCTCCTGAGGCCATTGCGCGCAAGGTGGGGCCGCTCAACGAGCTTCTGCAGGCTCGACGGCAGCTCTCCAACCTGGTCACGTATATGGATGGGCGGACTGGGGCCGAGGACCTGATTGCAAACGCCTTGCGCGATCCGGCCTTGCTGCAGGCGCTCGCGTCGGCGCCCAAAGCCGAAGATAGCAAGCCCGACACGGGAAAGGACAAGTGAGGTTCTTTCATGGCTGATGCGAAACAAGAAACACAGGCCGAGGCCGGCGCAACAACCGCGCAGGTCTCCGAATTCGACGTTCTGATCAACAAGCAATTCAAGCCGCAGACCGACACCGCCAAACGAGAGGTGGAGAACGCTGTGCGGACACTCGCGCAGCAGGCCCTGGCCAGCAGCCAGCTGATTTCCAGCGACGTGGTCGAGTCCATCCAGGCGATGATCGCCCAGATCGACAAGAAGATGAGCGAGCAGATAAACCAGATCATGCATCACCCTGATTTCCAGAAACTGGAAAGCGCATGGCGTGGTCTGCACTATCTCGTCTCGAACAGCGAGACCGACGACCAGCTTAAGATACGGGTGCTCAACGTCTCCAAGAAGGAATTGCACAAGACCCTCAAGCGCTACAAGGGCGCGGCTTGGGACCAAAGTCCGATCTTCAAGAAACTTTACGAAGAGGAGTATGGAACCCTGGGTGGAGAACCTTTCGGGTGTCTGGTGGGCGACTACTACTTCGATCATGGCCCCCAGGACGTTGAGTTGTTGGGCGAGATGGCCAAGATTTCCGCTGCCGCCCATGCCCCCTTCCTGACGGCGGCGGCGCCAACCGTCTTTCAGATGGAGTCTTGGCAAGAGCTGAGCAACCCACGCGACCTGACCAAGATCTTCCAGATTCCCGAGTATGCCGGGTGGCGATCGCTGCGCGAATCCGAAGACGCCCGCTTCATCGGACTCTGCATGCCGCGCTTCCTTGCCCGGCGTCCGTACGGCGCCAAGACCAACCCGGTTGAGGCGTTCGACTTCGAGGAAGACGCCAATGGGCCAGACGTAAACAAGTACACTTGGGCGAATTCCGCCTACGCCATGGCGGTAAACATAAACCGCTCGTACAAGACTTACGGCTGGTGCTCGCGCATTCGTGGAATCGAATCGGGCGGTTCCGTGGAGGGCTTGCCCACTCACACCTTCCCCACCGATGACGGCGGGGTTGACATGCGCTGCCCAACCGAGATCGCCATCAGCGACCGGCGCGAAGCCGAGCTGGCCAAGAACGGCTTCATGCCTCTGGTGTACAAGAAGAACACCGACTTTGCTGCATTCATTGGGGCGCAATCCCTACAGAAGGCGGCAGAGTACGAAGACCCCGACGCCACGGCCAACGCTGCCTTGGCCGCGCGCCTGCCCTATCTGTTCGCTACCTGCCGCTTTGCCCACTACTTGAAGTGCATCGTTCGCGACAAGATAGGATCGTTCAAAGAGCACGCCGACATGCAGACGTGGCTGCAGAATTGGATCATGCAATATGTGGACGGCGACCCCGCGCATTCCCCCGAGTCGGTGAAGGCGCGCAAGCCGCTCGCCGCTGCCGAGGTGATCGTAGAGCCAGTCGAGGGCAATCCCGGATACTACTCTTCCAAGTTCTTCCTTCGTCCGCACTACCAGCTTGAAGGGCTCACCGTGTCATTGCGACTGGTGTCAAAGCTTCCGTCAGCCAAGGGGGGCTAGTTCCCTCCGCAACCAACAACCATTGGCAACATAAACATCTAGGAAGGAGTCAGGAGTATGGCGCACACGATTACGCTGAAGGTTGGCACAATAACGGGCGATTCGAAGGGGGTCGATCCGGATCCGAGCAAGAAACTGTCGGCGGCCAAGACCCACGTGAATGAAATCGATTGTTTTTCATGGCACTGGGGCATCAGCCAAACGTCCAAGTCCACCGCAGGCGGAGGGATGAGCACGGCCGACGTGCAAGATCTGACCGTTACCAAGTGGGTTGATTCGGCGACGCCGAACCTGCTCTCTAACTGCTTCACCGCCCTCAAACAGCTAACGGGCGACAAGTACCAAGGCGTGGACATTGGCGCTGTTCTGACCCTGTTCAAGAATGTGAACGGAAAGCCCCTGGAGTTCATGGTCATAAAGTTGCTGGGCAGCGTGATTGTGTCGTCCGTCAGCACTGGCGATGCTGGGGAAAACGACATGTACACCGAGACCGTAACCCTCAACTTCACAAAGTCCGTGGTGGTGTACACGAAGGACGACGGCAAGTCGTCGGAAACGCCAATCAATATTGCATAGCCTTGGTCGGTTCTTGGGCGCCGCGCCATGGCTGAGCTGACGCCGAAGGAGAGACTTCAGCCCTCTCTGCTCGATCGACTCACTGATGACGATCCCGAACGGGCGACAGAGTCACGGGAAGCGCGGGTTCTGTCGCCCGCTCGTTTGAGAGAGTGTGTGCGCCGAGACTTGGCTTGGCTCTTCAACACGACGCGCATGGAGGCACTGCAAGACCTTGACGAGTTTCCCCTGGTCGCGCACTCGGTGCTGAACTACGGCGTGCCCGATCTTGCTGGTCGAACCGCTTCCAGTTTGGCCACCGCTGAATTGGAGCAGATGATCCGTCAGGCCATTATCGACTTCGAGCCTCGATTGGATCGCAACTCGGTGAGCGTGCGGCTTGTCCTGGACAAGGACAGGATGGGTCACAATGCCCTGACTTTTGACGTGGAGGCGGAGCTGTGGGCTCAGCCGCTGCCGCTTCACTTGTTCTTGCGAACCGCAGTTGATCTGGAGGCTGGCAAGGTCGAGGTGACCGACCAAGGTGGCAAGGGGAGATCCTGATGGACCCCCGGCTGCTGGGCTACTACAACCGCGAACTGCAGTATCTGCGAGAGATGGGTGGGGAGTTTGCGCGCGAGTTTCCCAAAATCGCGGGCCGTCTTGGCCTGGAGTCGCTGGAGTGTTCTGACCCATACGTGGAGCGTCTGCTCGAGTCGTTCGCTTTTCTGACCGCGCGGGTCCAGCTCAAGCTCGACGCCGAGTTTCCACGCTTCAGCCAGCACCTTCTTGAGATCGTCTACCCTCATTACCTTGCGCCCACGCCATCGATGGCCGTGCTGGAGATGCAACCCAATCTCTCTGAGGGCGCGCTGGCCGACGGGTTTCACATCGCGCGTGGGTCGGTCTTGCGTGCCCTCAGCGGCCGGCCTGCTGAGACCGCCTGCGAGTATCACACGGCTCACGATGTGACCCTATGGCCGCTGGAGCTGGTGGGCGCCGAGTACACGTCTTTCTTGGCGGATCTGGGCTCCCTTAGGCTTCCCAGGAAGGGCAAGGCCGCCCTGCGGCTGCGGCTGCGCGTCGCAGGCGGGTTGACCATGGACCGCCTGGCGATTGGAAATTTGCCGGTCTTTATCCGCGGCGGCGACGAAATAGCCATGCGCCTCTACGAGTTGCTCATGTCCCACTCCGTGGCGCTGGTTGCCGGCCTGGCAGGCCCCGGCCGCCGTCAAGGTCAAGTCATGGCCGATGCCGGAGTGAGCCCGCTTGGGTTTGAGGATGATCAGGCGCTGCTGCCCTATGGCCCACGGTGCTTTCAGGGCTATCGGCTGCTGCAGGAGTACTTTGCCTTTCCCAATCGGTTCCTGTTCTTCAATCTCCAGGGGCTCGCCGATGCCATGCGCCGCTGCACCGATTCGGAAATGGAGATCGTCGTCGTCTTCGACGCCCAGGATCCGCGTCTGGAGAAGGCGGTCGGCATCGCTCAGTTCGCTCTCTTCTGCACGCCGGTGGTCAACCTGTTCCCCCGACGGGCCGATCGCATCCACCTGACCACGAGCGCAAACGAGTACCACGTAGTTCCCGACCGCACGCGGCCCATGGATTTTGAAGTTCACTCGGTGGCAGAGGTGGTGGGCTATGGTACCGGCACAGACGAGAAGCAGGTCTTCCTTCCCTTCTGCGCGACCAGTGACCAGTCGCCGGTGGGCGGCACAGCCTACTACACCCTCGATCGCCAGCCACGCATGCTCTCGACCAAGCAGCAAGTCGAGGGGGCTCGTTCGAGCTACGTCGGCAGCGAGGTCTTTCTAGCGTTGGTGGATTCTGACGAGGCACCCTTCCGATCGCAGCTAAAACAACTCTCAGTCACGGTTACCTGCACGAATCGCGATCTGCCGCTGCACCTACCCATCGGCCAGGGCTCAGGCGATTTTTCGTTGGAGTCCGGGGCTCCCGTGCTGGCGATCCGCTGCGTCGCGGGACCCACGGCACCGCGGCCCTCGCACGCCCACGGGGACACGACCTGGCGATTGATCAGCCACCTGTCCCTAAACTATATGTCGATCACCGACGCAGCGGACGGTGGCGGGGCGTCAGCCTTGCGGGAGCTACTTGCGCTTTACGGTGATTCTGGGGAGGCTGTTACCCAACGGCAAATCGATGGCGTCCGCTCCGTGACGTCCCAATCTGTGACCAGGCGGCTGCCCTTCCCCGGACCTGCAGCCTTCGGTCGCGGAACCAAAGTCACACTCTCCTGTGACGAAACCGCCTTCGAGGGCATGGGTGTCTTCCTCTTCGGCGCGGTGCTGGAGCGTTTTTTCAGCAAGTATGCATCCATCAACTCTTTCACCGAGACCGCGCTCAAGACCGTGCAGCGCGGAGAGATCGCGCGATGGCCAGCAAGAATCGGACGTCGTCCGCTGATCTGACAGGGGGCCTCTCGCAGAGTTCCCCTGCGCTTCCGCAAGGGTCCGCCACGCGCAGTGCCGGCGAAGGCGGCGGGCTCGCCACGCGACAAAGTATTCCGGCGGCGGGGAATCTTCCTCGCCACGCGAAGATGCTGCGCGCACTGGAAAGGGCGCCTTATCGCTTTGACTTCTTCGATGTCCTTCGGCGTTTCGAGTGTGCCCATCCCGAAGGCAGCCGCCTGGGCCGAGCGCCCCGTCCCTGCGACGAGCCGATTCGATTGGGGCAGGCAGCGTCCCTTGGATTTCCCGCGTCGACCCTGGCCTCCTTCGTGCCGTCCGCTGCCGGCAAGCCGCCGCGTCTTTCGGTTCACTTCCTTGGGCTACTTGGCCCCAATGGGCCTCTGCCCCTCCACCTGACCGAATACGCTCGAGATCGCGTGCGCAACGCGGGTGACCGTGCGCTGGTCCGCTTTCTCGACGTCTTTCACCATCGAGTCTTGACGCTTTTCTATCGTGCTTGGGCCGACGCGCAGCCCACGGTCAGCTTCGACCGGCCCAAGGAAGACCGCTTCAGGATCTATCTCGGATCCCTACTTGGCCTGGGGATGTCATCGCTTCGCGATCGCGACGAGTTTCCGGACCGGGCCAAGCTGTATTTCGCCGGTCGTTTTGCGGCCCAGACGCGCAACTGTGAAGGATTGACTGCCATCGTGGAGACCTTCTTCGGCTTGCCAGTCAAGGTTGAGGAGTTCGCGGGCGAATGGTTGAAGTTGCCCGAGGAAGCGCGTTGGCGCCTCGGCCGCTCCGCCAGGGCTGGGGCTTTGGGGCAGACCACCGTGGCGGGCGCTAGGACTTGGCAACGGCAGAGCAAGTTTCGCCTCGTGTTCGGTCCTCTGAATGAGGATGACTTCCACAGCCTGTTACCGGGAGGGGTAAGGCTAAGGCGTCTGGTCGCACTGGTGCGGAACTACACGGGTGATTCGTTGAACTGGGATGTGCGCCTCCATCTTGAACATCAAGTCAACAGGCCATTCCGTTTGGGACAATCGTCGAGTTTGGGCTGGACTTCATGGCTGGGCCGATGCCCCCAAGGCGAGCGAAGGCAAGACGTGATCCTGGCCCCCCACAAAGGAAGCTCCTTAGGCGCGGCCAACCCGCGCAATCAGGTTTCAATCACCAACCCTGGATGAGTAGGAGGACGACAGAGTATGTCTGAAATCACACGTGTTTCCCTCTTTGGCAAGCTCAACACCCTGGCCTACAAGGCCATCGAAAGTGCCACGGTTTTCTGCAAGCTGCGTGGCAATCCCTATGTCGAGTTGGTCCACTGGTTCAATCAGATTCTGCAATTGCCGGATTCTGACCTGCACCACATCGTGCGCGAGTTCGGCATCGATTCCTCGCGCCTGGCGCGCGACATGACAGCGGCCTTGGACCAGCTTCCGCGCGGGGCCACGTCGATCTCGGATCTGTCTTCTCGGATGGAGGAGGCCGTCGAGCGCGGCTGGGTCTTCGGCACTCTGCTTTTCGGTGAGTCGCAAGTGCGGACCGGACACCTAGTGGTGGGAATCCTGAAGACGCCCGGCCTGCGAAACTCGCTGTCCGCCATGTCGCGCGAGTTCGACAAGGTGAAGGTCGAGCAGCTTACGGACAGATTCAGCACCATCGTGAAAGGCTCGCCCGAGGAAGCCATGGGCGCCAGTGACGGATTCCAGACCGGCGGGGGCGCATCGCCCGGAGAAGCCAGCGGGGCGGTGGCCCCGGCTGCCATGGGCAAGCAGGAGGCCCTGCGCAAGTACTCGGTGGACCTGACCGAGCGGGCGCGGAGTGGGGAGATGGATCCGATCGTGGGACGCGACGAGGAGATTCGGCAGATCGTCGACATTCTCATGCGCCGGCGGCAGAACAACCCCATCCTCACGGGTGAGGCTGGGGTGGGCAAGACCGCAGTGGTCGAGGGATTCGCCCAGCGCATCGCCAGCGGCGACGTGCCGCCGCCCCTGAAGGGCGTGTCGCTGCGCGCGCTGGACATCGGTCTTCTGCAGGCTGGCGCCAGCATGAAGGGTGAATTCGAGAACCGTCTGCGCCAGGTCATCGATGAGGTTCAGTCCTCGCCACAACCTATCATCCTGTTCATCGACGAGGCTCACACCCTGATCGGCGCAGGAGGCGCCGCAGGCACGGGCGACGCGGCCAACCTGCTCAAACCGGCTTTGGCACGCGGCAAGTTGCGCACTATCGCGGCCACCACCTGGGCCGAGTACAAGAAGCACATCGAGAAGGATCCGGCGCTCACCCGGCGATTCCAGGTGGTCCAGGTGGGCGAGCCCGACGAGACCAAGGCGCTGCTGATGATGCGAGGGACGGCATCCGCGCTTGAGAAGCACCATCGAGTGCTGGTGCTCGACGAGGCGCTGGAGGCGGCGGTCAAGCTGTCCCACCGCTACATCCCGGCCCGCCAGTTGCCCGACAAGGCGGTCAGTCTGCTTGACACTTCCTGCGCCCGGGTCGCGATCAGCCAACACGCAGTGCCGCCCGAGGTCGACGACAGCCGTCGCCATATCCAAGCCTTGGACACGGAACTGGAGATCATCCGGCGAGAGCTGGCTCTCGGGATCAGCGGCGCCGCCGGCCGGGAGACGGCCGCGCAGGAGAAGCTGGACGCGGAAAAGCAACGCCTGGCTGGCCTGGAAGAGCGCTGGGCAGCGGAAAAGAAGCTGGTCGATGAGATTCTCGAACTGCGCGCCAAGCTGCGTGGACAGACCGGGAAGGTCGAAGGCGCGGACAGCGCAGCCAAGCCCGGGGCAGTAGAAAAGAAACCGGAAGCACCGGCCCAGGCCGGGACGAGCCCCGACACGGCCAGCGCCATCGAGAAGCTGCACGCGGCACAAGACGCGTTGGCCAAGCTGCAGGGGGAGCAACCCCTCATCCTGCCGACCGTGGATCAGCAGGCGGTGGCCTCGGTGGTGGGCGATTGGACGGGAATTCCAGTCGGCCGCATGGTGAAGAATGAAATTGAAACTGTGTTGAAGCTGGCCGACACGCTTGGCCAACGGGTGATTGGCCAGGACCACGCCCTGGAAATGATCGCCAGCCGGATCAAGACATCGCGCGCCGGGCTTGAGAATCCCAACAAGCCAATCGGCGTGTTCATGCTGGCCGGGCCTTCGGGCGTAGGCAAGACCGAGACTGCCCTGGCGCTGGCCGAGACCCTGTACGGCGGTGAGCAGAACGCCATCACCATCAACATGAGCGAGTTTCAGGAAGCGCACACCGTGTCCACGCTCAAGGGCTCGCCTCCTGGCTACGTCGGCTACGGCGAAGGCGGTGTGCTTACCGAGGCGGTGCGTCGGCGTCCCTACAGCGTGGTGCTGCTCGACGAGGTGGAAAAAGCCCATTCCGACGTGCATGAAATCTTCTTCCAGGTCTTCGACAAAGGCTGGATGGAAGACGGCGAGGGGCGAGTCATCGACTTCAAGAACACGCTCATCATTCTCACCACCAACGTGGGCAGCGATTTCATTCTCCGTGTCTGCAAGGATCCCAAGGCCCAGCCCCATCCTGACGACATCGCCCAGGCGCTACGCAAGCCGCTGCTGCAGACCTTCCCGGCTGCCCTGCTGGGCCGCATGGTCACCATCCCCTACTACCCGCTTGACGACGAGATGATTGGCAAGATCGCGCGCCTGCAGCTCGGCCGCATCGCCAAGCGTGTGCAGCAGAACCACAAGATTCCGTTCACCTACGACGACGATGTCGTCAAGCTGATTGTCAGCCGTTGCACCGAACTAGAGAGCGGCGGGCGCATGATCGACTCGATCCTGACCAACACCCTGCTGCCCCGAATCAGTCAGGAGCTGCTTACCCGCATGATGGAAGGCAAGCCTGTCACCCGGGTTGCGACCACGGTGAAAGACGGCGACTTCGATTACGCCTTTGACGAATCGACTGAGCCGGCCGCGCCAGCCCTCGACGCTCAGCCGCCAGCGCCTCCCGCGACCGGGGAGCAGGCCAGCTGACCTGCGTGCCCGAGGTAAACCATGGGCGACGAGAAACGCGCTGGAATCGAGATGGACTTCCGCTTCGGGAAGTCGAACAAGCAGGGGCCAAGCCCGGACGCCGGGGTGCCCCTGCGCCTGTTGGTCATGGCGGATTTTGGGGGACATTCCGGCCAGGGCGAGGTGCGCACCGGGACTCTGCTGCGACCGCGCCGGGTGAACATCGAGAGCCTCCCGTCGGTCTGCACGGCGCTTGCCCCACGGGTACGCATCGGCCTGGGCGATCAGGCGCCATTCACGATTGCCTTCGGCGATTTGGACGAGTTCCACCCCGACCATCTCTATGCCAGCCTGGATCTCTTCGCGCCCATGCGGGAGCTGCGCCGCCAGATCGAGAATCCCCAGACCTTTGCGGCGGCGGCGGCTCGGCTGGGCATGGCGGATCAGGCGGCGACCAGCCCAGCAGCAGCGAGCGCCGAGGGCAGCGACATGCAACGCCTGCTGGGGCGGGCTCCCACGACGGCGGACAAGAGCACCGCCTCGGTCTCGCCAGCGTCTATCGTGGATTCCATGATTCGGCAGGCCCTGGGTTCGCACATCACGGCCAAAGCCGATCCCCGTCAGGCGGCTCTGCTGGCTACCATCGACCAGACCAGTGCG
>PMLB01000462.1:9790-9915 GCA_003158735.1 Myxococcales bacterium
ACGGAGGCGCGACTCTGCTGGCTGGGATGAGCTGGGCGGCGTGGACCGCGGGATTCGCTGCAACCGCGGACCAACAGGCGTGGCAAGCCTTGCGCAGCTCTGCTTGCGCCACCTCTATTGGGATG
>PMLB01000462.1:10044-29274 GCA_003158735.1 Myxococcales bacterium
GGTCCAGCAGGACGGCGAGTCGGTACAGATGCCCAGCGCGGAGGCCTGGCTGCCCGAAAACAAGGTCGACGCCATCATTCGCGAAGGCTTCATTCCCCTTGTTCCGACAGTCGGTCGTGGTTCCGTGCGGTTGCCACGCTTTCAGTCCATCGCCTCGCCGGCCGCGCCGCTGGCCGGGCGTTGGCGCTAGTTTCCGCAGGTTCGCCGTCTCCAGTTCGTGGCCTCAGTTCGTGCTGACCTTGCTGCCCTTGATGATGACGTCACCGGAAGCATTGGCATTGATCTTCCCCGAGGCCGTGATCGAGACGTCCTTGCCCTTCAAGATGATGGTGCCGTCTTTCTTCATGGTGATGCTGGCGTCTCCGGTCTTGATGACAATCTCGTCGCCGGCATCGAAGTGCAGCTTCTTGGTAACCGTGACTTGATCGTCTCCGGTGATGTTTTGAGTCCTGCCGGCCCCCACGCTTAGGGTATCGGCCTTGCCCACGTCCACCTGCCGCGCGCCGGTGATGGATATCTTCTCGTCTTTGCCGACGGTCTCGGTCCGTGCGCCGGCGATCGATATGGTTTCATCTTTGCCGACAGATTCGCTGCGAGCCCCAGTGATGGCGATGGTTTCATCTTTGTCCACGGTTTCGCTGCGATTGCCGTGAATGGCGATCTTTTCGTCTTTGCCGACGTCTTCGCTTCGGTTCCCTGTGATGGTCGAGGTCTCGTCGTTCTTGACGTTCTTCACCCGGTCATGCCCGACGTCGCGGGTCTCATCGTTCTTGACCAGGATGGTCAGGTCTTTCTCCGCCTGCAAATAGACTTCCTCGTCGCCCTTCAGATCCTCGAAGCGAAGTTCGTTGAAGTTCTGCGGATTGCCGCCTTTGCTGCTCCGGCTCTTGATCCCCGTCTGGGTCTTGTTGTCCGGCAACGTATAGGGCGGCATGTTGTCTGCGTTGTAGACGCTGCCCGTGACCAGTGGTCGATCGGGATCGCCCTCCAGAAACTCCACCACGACCTCGTTGCCCACTCGCGGAATGTGGATCGCTCCCCAGCGGTTTCCCGCCCAGGGGTGCGCGACCCGCACCCAGCACGATTTGTCTTCGGCCTTCCTGTCCTTGTCGCGATCCCAGTGAAACTGCACCCGGATCCGTCCGTGCTTGTCGGTCCAGATCTCCTCCTCGCTGCCGCCCACCACGCGTGCCGTCTGCGGACCCCGTACAATCGGCTTCTCGATGCGTGGCATCCGGAAAGGCGTTTCGCTATCGATCGCCGTCAATCGGATGTGGCTCTTGTCGCCCATCTGACCACTGGATTCCGGGGATGGATTGCGAAAGACCACCTCAGTCGACGTGATCATGAACGTCCGGCCGGCCAAACCGGGAAGCTCGGAGACCCCGAACAAGGCCCCCACGACCAGCCCGCGTGCCGTGCCCTCGCCCGCGAAGACGTCCACGCTGCTTTGCTTCTCCTCCAGCCGCACTCTCGCCAGCCGCTCCCCCTCGGCGTTGCTGGTCGTCGCGTCCGCGCCGTCTTTGTTCTCGGCCAGCGCGAATCCGCCAGGATATTCGTACCTTTCCAGCGTTGGCTGGTCTTTCGCGACCTTCGTCCCCTTGTGCCCGGTCAGGATGGCAGCGTCGCCGCGAAGACGAAAGTCAAAGTCCCGCAGGGACACATCGTTGGTTCTCACTTCGCAGGTGTCGCCCCATTGTCTCAGGAAATCGGGTGTGGCGTCGCGACGCCCGTGTGAAAGCAGCGGGACGGTCTCCCAGCCAGGGCGGGCGTGGTGCGAGCTGATCGAATCCGCAAGAACCATCTCGTGGCCGTCTGTCAAGTGGTTGAAGTAAAAGTAGATCCCTTCCAACGCCAGAATTCGCCGGACAAAGTCCCAGTCGGATTCTTGGTACTGGGTCAGATAGTCCCAGGAACGGTAACTCTTCCAGAACAAGGACGTCTGGTAGGGACGGAGCTTGTGCTTGTCTAGAATCTGCTTCGCCACATCGAGTACCGGTTGTCCCTCAAAGATGCGACAGTCGTGGCAGAAGCTCAGCAGGTGCTGTTCTGGCAGCAGCGTCACCCGGTACACAGTGTGGTTCACCTCTCGTTCGCCGCGTTCGGATCGGAAAACCATTCCGCTTATGTGGCGAAACTGCCCCAGCGGCAGCGGAACATGCACCGTCATCATCTTCCCCAGGAGGGATTTCAAATCGATATCGTGCTGTGTGCTGGTCAAGGCCAGTTGATACTCGAAAAGGCATCCCAGCTCTTCGTGCCCTGCGATCTGCTCCACGCGGAAGTCGTAGGCGGCCAGTTCCGAGGAACAGGTCACGGTGATCAGAGAATTGGTGGTGCTCAAAGAATCGATGATATCGCTCATGGTCTTGCTCCTGCCTGGCTATGCTGTCGCCCCAACGCGTGTCCGTCGCGACAGATGTTGGTCATCATTCCGCGATTGGTCAAGACCGTCGTGCAGCCGCCGACCTGGGCAATGGCCACTGCGTGGCCCGAACGCACCGGCGCGGACCACGGCCGACGCCCGGTCGATAGCTGCACGGCCCTGACTGAGGTGTCGGCAAGCAAAACCGCGCCAGGAGCGCCGCACTCCACCACGGTACTCGGCTGCACGGGCGCGGCGGCGACTTTGACTCCGTCGGAAATGCGGCGCACGACGATCCGATGATGATGGTGCAGGGGATAGGTTCCGCGGCTCCAGCGCCGCTCGGGCTCGACCAGATAGTCGCCACAGACCAGTGGGATCTCGGTCCAGGTTCCTGATTCGTTCCAGATCACATTATCGTTTCGGTAGCAGAATCCGTAGTGGCAAGGACCGTCGTGGTGGCTCTCCTCGGGAACGCAGAAGACCCTCTCGCCAGAGGGGCCCAGTTGCAAACGCGCGCTTGTTCGCGTCTGCACTTTCTTCCCGTGTTCGCTGCCCACATCCGGCGGGGCTGGCAGCGGTTGGAAGACAAGCTCCGTCTTCCCGCCCGGCAGCAGTTCGACCATCCTGTTCATCAGCGTCGCCCAGCGCCGGCCAGCGCGGCTTGCCACCGAGCGCACGCCGTCGTTTGGGAATTCCCAGCGATCGATCTCCTTGCCATCAGGGCCTAGCAACAACACGGCATCGACGTGAGGCTTCCTTGCCTCTAGCTTCTCGCCCACGACGAGAAGCCCCTCGTCGTCTGCCTCGTTCTTGGAAACGTAGTCCAGTGGAAGCGTCATCACCGGCGACCACTCCCCAGCGGGGGAGCGGATCTGCAGACTGTTCGTGTCAAACCTGAGCCGTGCAAGGCTCCCATCGTGCAATGGAATCAGCCGCTCGTCATCCCAGCCCTGTGGCCAAACGTCAGCCGCAAGGGCCACGCTCGTTGCCGCGACCAATCCCGCCGCGAGTGGCAGGATTGCTTGCGCCCAGCTCATGGCGTTTCCGTATCCATGGCGCCGTAGCGCTCTGGGTATCGGTGAATGATAAGGGTCATGCCCTGCCGAAACGCGCCCGCATCACGAAAGGCGCCGAAGTCGATCGGCTTGATATGGATGCAGCCGTGCGACTCAAATAGTTCGACCTCCTTGGAATCCGCGCCGTATTTGTCCGATTCGGCCTCGTTGTCTGGCGTCGTGTGGATCATCTCGCCTTCTAGGGGCTCGTTGGCGTCGCGTCTGCGGTTCGCGTTTCGATCGCGGTAGTACCTGATGGCCTTGGGGCCAAAGTCGTTGAATATCCATCGGTCAGGAAATTCCCAGAGACCGTAGAGATTCTTGTAGGCATCTCCGATGTCGCTAACAGTCCACCCGAAGTCCCGAGTGAGCGAGCGCCACTTGCCAGGCGATTTCTCGTATTCCGCCACCCGGGCGGGAAGGCTCCGACTCCTCCGGATACGGGTTCCCCAGCGAACCCTCGACCAATCCCAGGTCGTGGTCGTGTATGCCTCCGTGCCGTCGATGATGAAGGTTCCCGGAGTGGTTGGCACGGCTGCAATTCTTTCGCCCTTTTCCTTGGGCTGTCGCTTGGACGGGCCGCCCCACGCCTCGGCAGGCAAGATGACCTTGTCGTTCACCAAATAGAGGAGCAACTTCTCGCCGGGATAGAAGTGCACCTCCTCCTTCTTTTCGGGTTTCGCCTGGGGATCTGCCATCTTGTTTTCCCTGACTTCAGCTGCCCATGGACGTGGTTGCTGCAGGATGCTCGCTGACGAAAAACATCCCACAAAACACTCCGGGCAGATCAGAATTTCCGGACGCTGAAAACCATCGCGCGGCGAACAGCGGACGAGGCCAGCAGGAACCGCACCTTGGCGTCCCGGGATCAAGAATGTCGATCATGGATTTGGCCCCGCCCTGCCAGGTTGCCGGCTATCCGCATGTCGGTTGCGGCAGATGTTGGTCATCGTTCCGTGATTGGTCAATAGCGTCGTGCAGCCGCCGACCTGGGCAATGGCCACTGCGTGGCCGGAACGCACCGGCGCGGACCACAGCCGATGCCCGGTCGAGAGTTGCACGGCCCTGACCGAGGTGTCGGCAAGCAAGACTGCGCCGGGAGCGCCGCACTCCACCACAGTACTCGGCTGAACGGGCGCAGCCGCGACTTTGACCCCGTCGGAAATGCGGCGCATGACAATCCGATGATGATAGTGCAGGGGATAGGTTCCACGGCTCCACCATCTCTCCGGCTCGACCAGATGGTCGCCACAAACCAGCGGGATCTCGGTCCAGGTTCCTGACTCGTTCCAGACCACCTGATCGTTCCGAAAGCAGAATCCGTAGTGGAAAGGACCTTCGTGGTAAGCCTCTTCGGGTACGCAAAAGACTTGCTCGCCCACGGGACCCATCCGCAAACGCGCGCTTGTTCGTGTCTGCACTTTCCTCCCGTGCTCGCTGCCCCCGTCCGGCGGGGCCGGCAGCGGTTGGAAGACAAGCTCCGTCTTCCCGCCCGGCAGCAGTTCGACCATCCTGTTCATCAGCGTCGCCCAGCGCCGGCCAGCGCGGCTTGCCACCGAGCGCACGCCGTCGTTTGGGAATTCCCAGCGATCGATCTTCTCGCCATCCACGCCGAGCAGCAACACGACGGTCCCACGGAGTTTGCTTGTCCCGACCTCTTCTCCCACGACGAGAAGACCCTGATCGTCGGCCTCGTAGTTGGCAACGTACTCCAGTGCAAGCCGGACCACCGGCGACCACTCCCCGGCAGGGGACCGAATCTGCAGTCGCGGATCGCCCCCAACTAAAGCGATGCTGCCATCACGCAGCGGAACCAGCCGTCCTCGATCCCAATCCTCCGGCCAGAAGGCCGGTTTGTCAGCCGCCAGGCCCGCGCTCGATGCCGCGGCCAGTGCCAGCGTCAGCGGCAGTATGGCGCTCGCCCATTTCACGGCGTTTCCGTGTCCATCGCGCCGTAGCGTTCTGAGTAGCGATGAATGATAAGGGTCAAGCCCTGGCGAAACGCGCCCGCATCACGAAGAGCGCCGAAGTCGATCGGCTTGATATGGATGCAGCCGTGCGACTCAAATAGTTCGACCTTCTTGGAATCCGCGCCGTATTTGTCCGATTCGGCCTCGTTGACATCTGTCGTGTGGATCATCTCGCCTTCTAGTGGCTCGTTGGCGTCGCGTCTGCGGTTCGCGTTTCGATCGCGGTAGTACCTGACGGCCTTGGGGCCAAAGTCGTTGAATATCCACCGGCTGGGAAACTCTCTGAGACCGTAGAGATCCTGGTACATGTCTGTGATCGTCAAGACGTTCCACGGATCAACCCGCGACTTGAAATCCCGCGTGAGAGATCGCCACTGGCCTGGCGATTTCTCGTATTCCGCCTCCCCGGGCCGGCTCTGGCTCTCTCGGATGCGCGTTCCCCACGGAATCCTAGATCTCCGCCAAGTCTTGGTGGTGTACGTCTCCATGCCGTCGATGATGAAGGTTCCGGGCCAGGTCGGCTCGCGTGCCAGCTTGTCGCCCTTTTCCTTAGGCTGTCGCTTGGACGGGCCACCCCAGGCCTCGGCAGGCAAGATGACCTTGCCGTTCACCAAATAGAGGAGCAGCTTCTCGCCGGGATAGAAATGCACCTCCTCCTTCTTTTCGGGTTTCGCCTGGGGATCTGCCATCTTGTCCTCCCTGACCTTAGTTGCGTGTCGACATGGTCGCCACAGCACGCTCGGCGACGAGAAGCATCCCACAAAACACTCCGGGCAGATCAGAATTTCCGGCCGCTGAAAACCATCGCGCGGCGAACAGCGGACGCGGCCAGCAGGAACCGCACCTTGGCGTCCAGAGATCAAGAATGTCGATCATGGCTCTGCCCCCGCCCCGCCAGGTTGCCGGCTGTCCGCGTGTCCGCCGCGACAGATGTTCGTCATCGTCCCGTGATTGGTCAAGACCGTCGTGCAGTCGCCGACTTGGGCAATGGCCACGGCGTGGCCGGAACGGATCGGCGCGGACCACAGCCGACGCCCGGTCGAGAGTTGCACGGCCCTGATCGAAGTATCGGCAAGCGAAACCGCGCCAGGAGCGCCGCACTCCACCACGGTGCTCGGCTGCACGGGCGCGGCCTCGACTTCCATGCCCCGTCGAATTGATATTCGACCTGAACGCGAAGGCCTGGCGCGCGCTCCCAGAAGAGCGTCAACACGGCAGGAAGCTCGCCAGCAGAGTGTTCCTCGCGCCTGATCGGTCCCAAGAATCGCAACCGTTCCTCCGCATCCGCCACGGCCAGCGGGAACCGCGAGCGCTCAGTGATGAAGACCACCAGGTTTTCAAGAGTGGCCGACGGATCTGCTGCAACCTCAGAACCGGCCTTTCCCCCATCTGGAGCCGGTGACGCATCGGTTGGCCTGGCGGCAGAACGAATTGCCCCGGCTGGAGCGCGATCGGCCGTGGGTTCTGCCTTCTTGCGCGCAGCGACCCCAGCCCCGAACGCGCAGGACACGAAGACGAAAAGACCCCAGTTTCCGATTCGAATCACTTGGCCGGCTACTTCTACCACAGGCTGGCCGTCCGGGACACGCGTGCACCGTTGCATTGCAAGGCGACACCGCGCTTTCTCGAGCGCCACACGCGTTTTGCGCGCGAGCAACCCGGTGTCCATCGTCACGAGATCAACCACCCGGGACGCCCGATGTCGGCGTTCGAGCCCACCCTTCATTCAGTCGGAGAATGAACTGACGCCTACCCCGCCGCGAGCGTTCCGCGTGGTCGATACTGCGGGATCAGCCCCCAGAAACGTACACAAGGTCGCGACGTCGTCTTGCGTGGACGTTCTCTGTGTCGCGCCGGCGGGTATCCCAGGCTTCCCGGACACGCAAGAATCCCCGTGGACTTCCTCACGCAGCGGAGATTAGCAACATGTGCAGGGTCCCTGGTCTCCGTCTCATTGTGCAGCACAAGGATATGGCGTGTTGGTACGCGTCGGCCCGGGATGGTGATTCAGTGGAAGCGGAAGCAACTCCGGGTGGAACTGCCGGACCACCCAGATCCCTCACAGGTCAAGGAAGTGACCAATTGGGAGGTGAACAACGCCGGAATCACCAACCCCCAAGTGATTCGGCTCGCCCACCCTGCCTCCGCAGTGCCCAACACCCGCGCTCATCCTGGATCTCCTGAAGAAGTATGGACCCCTCTGGACCAACGGGCAGAGGCACATCGTCGTCATCGGCAGCGTCGACGAGGTTACCGGTGACCTACTGATCTACGACCCGTGGCCTCCCGGGTTGGGCAAGATCGAATGGCGGAAGTTCAAATGGTACGTCGGTGACACGGCGCCTGATTCAATGGATACGAGCTCTGACGTTCAGGCGACTATTCTGTATCATCCATGACGAAGGAGGGTGCTCTTGCCACGCAGACATCTTGTACTCTTGGGATCTGCCCTTGCGCTACTGCCGATTCCGTGGTCCGCGACCAATTCTCTCGCTCACCCGACCGAGGATCTCAAGAAAGGAAACGCCAAGAAGATGAATGCGATCGAAATCCTGCCCGGCAAATCGATAGGCGAGCTGCATCTCGGCGCCCGAACCAAAGACTTGCCCAACCGAGCTGTCGTCAACGGGCCAGCGGGGAGCCTCGACGGGATCCATTTCTTTGCGCCTGATGGGGTGATCGAAGACATTTGGATCGAAGATCTCCGCAAGTTTCCGCGAGAGGTTGGTTTCGCAGGGAAGCTTGTCCCAAGGAATGCTTCACTCGACGAGATCAAGCAAGCATTTGGACCTTGCCTTTTCATTTTCGGTCAAGGGCAGGATTGCTCGATGATTGGCAAATTGCGCCCACCGGTGCATCGTCTGAAGCAGACCGCCTTCAAGTATTCGCTGGTCGCGTACTCTTGAAGTCAGTGGCCTGTATGAGGCGGTGTCGCGGGCCATAAACAAATCGCTGAACGGCTTTCCTCAACGCGCAGCGCTACGTAAATGCGCGCTGGATGCCCTCTGTCAGGGTTGCAAAACACGCGGTCCACGCCGTCCGTCTGAGGTTGCGCATGTCCTTCCTTGTTGCGAATCGTCGCATTGGGGGAATCCGGGAAGACGATGTTGCCAAGACCCGTGACAGTCTTGCCACTACTATTGGACCTTGCGGGCCGTTTGCAAGAGGGCGCGCGCTTGGACCTCTTGCACACGGGATAGGCTGCGACGGGAAACGAATAACCCGGCACCGCGAAGCTGAAGCGCCTGCTCCATGAGCACGACGTGGCGGCGGAGCATCGAAAGCGGTGCAATTCGGCCAAGGGGCAACAGACCGCTCCATGGCTCGCCGTCCAAGATCCTGCCCTGGGTAGCCAGCCGTGAGCGATTCTGTGCCCACCACGCCGCTACAGCATCGCGATTGGGCAAGGGCAGCGCATCGATCGTCGATGGTGGGGCCTCTGCCTCGGCGTCGTCCACGACCGCAACAGCGAAGCCACCCTGAAGTCGCAGACCCGTGATCGACGAGAACGCCTCCCCGGCCAAACGCGCGGTCACGGGGTCGGCGTCGCCCATGAGCTGCAGGGCCCGGTCCGCAGCGGCCACGGTTCCTGCAAAACCCAGAGCCCACAGGGCGCTGGCGCGTGCCTCCGCGTCGCCCAGGGCTTCGTAGATCGGCTTCTCAAAGCCAGGCCGCCCGAGTAGCGCCGAGAGCAACATCGCATTGGGCTCATGCGCAGCCGCCATCTGTCCGCAGGCTACCTGCGCCGCAGGCAGCGCCCAGAGCAGCCCGGTCTCGACCGCGGCCAAGCGCACAGCCGGCGCAGAGGCTCGAATGAAGCGCTCCACGATTGGCACGTATGCTGTTCGGTCCTTCGCGAATCGGATCGCCATCAAACTGCTGCGCATTGTCGCCGGCTGACCGTCTTGCAGGTACGGCAAGGCCAGCGGCCCGGGATCCACCCTGCGCTCGGCCAGTACGCCCATGAGCAGGCCGTTTGTGGGGGATTGTACGGCCGCGAGCAATTGCGGGTCGAGTGCCGGTAGCGAAGCAATCTCCAAGGCGCGTACGATTCCCGTACGTGCCGCGCCCGGCGCTGCCGGTAGCCGGGCCAGCAACCGCCCCGAGAAATCTTGTCCCGGCATGGTCAGAAGCGCGAGCGCGGCGGCGCCAACCCGAGCCCAATCGTCAGCTTCATCGTCCTCGACGACGGGCCAGAGCAACTGCTTGGCCGCGCTTTCTCCCCCAACCGCCAAGCCATCCACATGAGCCAGCATCGCTTCCTCCGGGCCATCTCGCAATTGTGCCAGTGCGTGATGGGGCGAGGTCAGCGCGCGATCCCAGCGTTCAAGATAGAACGCCGCCTCGTCCAAATGCTCCTCCACAATGTCCGCAATGGGCGCCCGGGGAAGCTTGCCAGTGGTCCTGGCGGAGTTCCGTGCCGCCTTCATGGCTTGGATTCCGCGTGGTCGATCAAGACGCTCTTCAGGAACTTCACGTCGTCGTCAATCGGGCACGATGCACGAAACGTGATGGAAAACCGCTCCTCGTCGGGCTCGATCAGCAGCGTGTCAGCGACCATGGCGATCTCTTGCGTGCGTTCCTTGATGTGAAACCGCGCCGAAAAGGCCAGCTTGGGGATCTCGAAATCAAGCATCTCGAGGCGCGGGTGCAGGTTCTTCAGGACCACGCGCTCGCCGCCCTTCAGCCCTGGCCGCAGAACCTGATCCTGTGGCACGGCGTTGAAGAATCGCTCGTCGCAATTCTTGGGCAGCAAGGGACGCCTTGTCTCCATCCACGCCTCGTCGAAGGTTCCGGCGAAATCCGCGCGCGACTTCCAACCGCTGGGGATAAAGCCGAATCCCGCTGGCGCCGGCCGATCCTTCACCGAGGTGACGAGCGCGCCCTTGTACTCGAAGTTGGGCAAGGGCGCCCGGGCAATTGCCGCCGGTGCGAACCCGACCCCAACTGGATTGGCCAGGTAGACAATCTTCTTCTTCGCTTCATCCATGAACGAGCCACCAAAGGCACGCTCGTAGCGCAGCGGAATCTTGTCGAATGGCACCGGGCCGGCGATAGCCGAACCATAACCGCCCACCCAGCAACGTTCCCCTTGAACCCGCAGTACCTTTTCCAAACTGCCGACGCGAAAGCCAGCCTCCACGATCTTCTTGCCGCGACCATAGGCGTGTCCGATGACCGCAATGTCGGTGCCGGACTTGCTCGGGACTATCTCGGATGCCAAGCGCAGACTGGACGAATCAGGCTCTCCCCAGAACACATCCTTCTCCCCTGGGACGAGGCGCGCCTCACCCTGCACCGCCACCGGCCGTCGATTCGCATCCAGCACAAAAGTCGCCTTGTTCAAAGCCACGGCCAGGTCCCGTCCCTGCTGGTCCTGGCAGAAAACCAGGGCCGAGCAAAACGGCGTCAAGTTGAAGCGCTGGTGAATCGCCATGGCGGAAGCTAGGGCTTGGCGGGAAGACCGTCCACGTAGCCTTTGGAAAGGAAGAAACTGCCATGCGCGGCGAACTTGTAGATCAAGACTATCTTCACCACTCCGGTCTCGTCGATGCGTTTCAAATCCGCAATCTTGTCGGCGGCCACCGTCTCCTTGCTCAGAAGGTCGTAGTACGCGCCGTCCTTCAGTGCGAGCGCGTAGAGAGTGAGGAAAACATGTTCAGTGGGCGAGATGTCCGTGTAGCACTCAAAATCGCTGAGCGGCTTGAAGGTGCCGCCAGAGCGCGACCTCAAAACAAACGTCCGACCGGTTGATATGGCGAAATTGCGCCCATGCGTCGCCGTGGTCTTCTCGTACGGGATCACGTTGTTCCAATCGCACGCCCCGATCTTGCGAACGGCGTTCTTGCTCCGATCGGTGTTCACAAGAACGTGGGCCATGAAGTGCTGAAGTCCGCCCTTGATCAGGGTCGGCTTCTTGGAATAGTGCAGAAACTTGCTCTTGTCCGCCAGCCATTTGTGCGTCTCGTCGCTGACGCCCTTGCCTGGCGGCCCCTTCTGGTCCCCCATGAAGAACATCGCCAGATCCTCAAACGGGGCGTCGCTGGTGCTTGACCCGAAATCCGCAATCGCGATCCGGCAGCGCAAGTTCAACCGCTGCGCAATCTGGGTCGCCTGGCGCACATTTGTGGGCTTCAGCGAACATGTCTGCACCACCGACGCCGCACCCGGCGCACTCAAGGCATGGGACACCTCGATGTGCTCCAGATATTTCTTGTCGTCCGGCTCTTGCACAGAAAGGATATTGTCGAACGGCTCTTTCGGCAGATAGGTCGGGTACACCCGCGGATCCGTTGGCTTGCCAAACTTGATTTGAGGCCTGTCTTTTGTGTAAGGCTGTTCGCGAACATAGGCTGGCGGCGCGATGCCCAGCTTGGGAGCCTCGTGTTGGTCAAAAATATGAACGAAATTGAGCTCTGTGATGCACTCGTAGTCGGTGGTGGAACCTGCGCTTGTGATCCTCAATCCCAGTCCGGTGTCCAGGTTCCAGAAGTAGCCCAGGGGACCGATGTAAGGCTGCTTGTCGCTGTCAGTCGGCTTGCCGTTCTCATAGGCATCAGAAAGCGCGCCCAAAAACTTTCCGGCCGCGGCAACGGCACTCTGCAAGAACGGCTTCAGGGCCGGAAGATGGTAAAAGACATTGAAGCCAAATAGCTTGGTCCGCGCCACATTGGGACAGACGAAAAAGGTCAGGAAATTGAAGCTCGTGTGGCCGTCCTTGTCGTTTTCGGCGCTGCTGAAAAACTTCAGCTTCTTGCGCTCGCTGTACCCGCTCTTGGCGTCCTTCATCTGGAAGGATACCGCTTCGTCGATCGCCTTGTCTGGAGCCACCTTCTCCGTCTTATTGTAGGAATACGCGCCGCCGTCCTTGTCGACCACGAGCCGGTATATGAAGGGTTCAATATCAGACTTTTTAGCAAGCACCCGGTCGCAGAAGACCCAAGGGAACATCAAGGGCCTTTCGATCAAGTACTTGATGGACGTCTCCTTCAGGACATGCTCGCAGTCGTCAACGACCGCGATCTTGTCCTTGTAGGTCCTTTTCGCATAGTCGAGCAGGGAATCGCTGGTGGGGAAACCCAACGGGTCGAACCACTTCTCCTGGTCCTTGTACTGCTCCGGCCAGAAGGGTTCCTGATCGCCGAGATAGCGGTAGCGGACGTAGGTGTCCCAGTAGTGCTCGATCTTGTTGTGGGTGTTCCACAGGTTCTTGCCCAGACTGCCAAGGGTCCAGTCCTCGTTTTGCCAGGCCTTGTCGGGGAAAATGTAGCTCCATTTTTCGAGCAGGTTGTAGGCGCCAGCACTGATGTTCACCAACTGGTGCACCACCAAGTCCGCTGCGACGTGGGTGGCCATGCCGAGAAAGTACGCGCGCTGGACCAGCGACTGCAGGTCCGCCTTGTTCGCTCCGCCAACATCGGCGACCGAAAGCTCGAACTGACGGTGCGTGCGATTGTAGTGCCCGAGATCGAAGTGCTCGGGCGCCGTGTCCGGGATCAAGTCGAAGAAGGAGTGTGACGGCACCGTCCAAAAGTCAGGGCCACACGCCCCCAGCATGTAGGCGGAGAAGCAGGTAATGGCGTCGTGGGTTGCCTTCTCTTCGCGAATCTTGCCTGCCAAACGACCCGCTGCCGTCCTGAGCGCGTCTCGAAATTGCTTCCTGGTTTGCTTTGGGTTGGAGGCCCTGGCGTCAATCGCTCCACGCAAAGCGTGTCCATAGTCCACACACGCCTCTACGTATCGTTTTCCGCCGGCCTGGACGTAGTCGGGGGCGCTGTCAATTGCCCGAAGGGCGACGAGCCAGTGGGTGTGAAAACAGGGCACTAGCGAGTCTCCGTGGAAGGTCCAAGCAGTAGGAAGCTCGGAAGGCGCTTCTCAGGAAACAATCCCGGGATAGTTGGCTCGGGAACCTTCGAGGCGTCAGCGCTAAAAACAATGGTGGCGCTATTCTTCGCTGCGCGAAAGACAACGGGACCGCCGGGAACAACGGCATCCCTACTGCTTCCAACCGCGGCTTCTACCTCCCATGAGGTTTCAACATCGCCGCGCAGCAGCGCGAATTGCCCCCTTGGTCCGACTGCCTGCTCGGCAAGCCAGACCCGGTATTCGTCCAGGTTCCGATAGTTGTCGGCGGTCGCCATCTCGTCCAGGGTCAACGGGTCTAGCAATCCACTTCTGAGATCGCTGAATGCGTCGTCTTCTCGCTGCCGACGGGCCTCCTCATAGGAGTCGGGCAAGAGTTTCTTCCAGTCCTCAAGACTCTCGATCGCTTGAGTTATGCCCTTGGCACTCCTTTCCCTTCTCACGTCGACCCCCTCTTTCCCGAGAAACCTCATCTGCTCAATGCGGACGACAAGTTGCTGCCTAAACTCCTGCAGCACCGCCGGCATTAGAAACTTCTCCGCTGCCGCGAGTATCTCCTCGTGGGTGAGCTTCTTGGTTTGGGCCTTGCGTGAGTAGACGACCAACAGGTCGTCGCTGCCATCGGATGCGGGGATGATGTCCACCCAGTCGTGCAGGGGACTCGGCGGCGCGATCCGATGATAGGGCTCTAGTCCGGGAAGAAGACGCCATCCCTGGCCGCCTGGCATGGGCGCAAAGCAGTGGCCCTCGGCGTTCACTGCGAAAAGCTCGGCGGCTTCTTGGACATGTCCGTCCGGCAGGCGCCTCCGGATCGACACCACCACCTTGGGGTCGGACTTCGCGTCGGTCACATGCAACACGTCGACCTTGTCATTCTTTCCGCCAAGCAGCTCGAAATCCACGGTCTGCACCCAGTTGAACGGTTTCTCCGGCGAGATGAAGTGAACCTTTGCCCCATCCCTCAAGATCGCGTAGGGGCTCTCCGGCGCCGACAGGAACGCCAGCCAGCTGCCCATATCCACGGGGAATTCCCTTCCGTCCCCAATGGCCGTTCCGTCAGGCCGGTATCTCAAGAGAGTGGTCCCGGTGTCTGCTCCTGGTGGCGCAACAATCAGCAATTCGTCGATGTCGCCCGATCCAGGGCGACTGAGCGCGCCGAATGCAGCTATCCTGTTGGGAAGCGCAGCCATTCCCCGCAGCGTCACCCTGGCAATGCCCTTGTTGTCGATGCGATACACCGCGTAGCGAGGAGTGTCGGCGCCGGGCTTCACCTCTTTGCCTCCCTTCACCGGATTGTCCAGCTTGGATGTGACGAAAACCACATCGCGACCTTTCAAACGAGCTATGTACGGTTCGTCCGGGACGTAGAAGTACCCATGCGGCAGATGGCCTTCGCCGGAGAAACTGTGTAGCTGCTTTTCGGTTGAATACACTTCGATACCTCCCCGCAGGCGGGGCAAGATCAGCTCGTCGACCCCGTCGCCGTTCACGTCGGCTGTGGCCAGACGTTCAGAGAGATAGCTATTGGGAACCTTCTGCGTGACCACCTCGGTCAGCACCAGATCGCGAAACCGGATCGGGTAGGCCTGGAACATCCCTCCGACAACCCCTGCACCCAAGCCATCGCCCGTCATCTTCGCGAAGGTTTGCTCGACTTCCAGCATCCCCTCCTTCTGCCGCAAATACAGAATGGCCGCGGGTTTGCTGCCCCTCCACAGGACAATGGGGTTGGGGTCCACCATGTCCTTGTCCGACTTGGCGCCCTCCTTGCCTTGAGGGCCAGGTGCGACGGGGCCAAGCTTCTGCAAAACCATATTGTCCATTGAACCTCCAATAGTCTTCAGTCCCACTTCATGCCTGTCCGCCGCAGACTTCCTGCATAGACACCCCGAAGACAGGGCGCCAACCAACCACGCGGTCAGCAAGAATGTGCGAGAGCTAGCCTTTGACATCAATCGTACCTTTGCTGTTGAAGCCCGGTTTGTCGCCATCGTCCGACGTGCTCGCCTGGCCAGAGGAGCCCCTGATCGCCAAGATAGCGGTAGCGGACGTAGGTGTCCCAGTAGTGCTCGATCTTGTTGTGGGTGTTCCAGATGTTCTTGCCCAGGCTGCCAATGGTCCAGTCTTCGTTTTGCCAGGCCTTGTCGGGGAAGATGACGCGCCATTTCTCAAGCAGGTTGTAGGCGCCGGCGCTGATGTTGACCAACTGGTGCACCACGAGGTCCGCTGCTACGTGGGTGGCCATGCCGAGAAAGTACGCCTGCTGGACCAGCGCCTTTAGGTCGGTCCGCTCCGCTCCACCAACCTTCGCAACCGATAGTTCAAACTGATGGTGCGTGCGATTGTAGTGCCCGAGATCGAAGTGCTCGGAAGCCGTGTCCGGAATGAAAGTACGCAAGAAATGCGACGTTGACCCCACCGTCCAGAAGTCAGGGCCACACGCCCCCAGCATGTAGGCGGAGAAGCAGGTAATCGCGTCGTATTCTTTGGAGGTTTGGATGCCATTCTTCCATTTGGCAGCCTCGTCCTTCAGAGCCTGTCGGAACTCCGATCTTGTTTGCTTTGGGTTGAATGCCCTGGCGTCAATGGCATTCTTGAGAGCCTGTTCGAAAGTGCCGACATCCACCTCGTATTGCTTCCTTCCGTCCTTGATGTACTTGGGTGTATTCCCAATGGCCCGGAGGGCGACGAGCCAATGAGTGTGGAAACAGGGCACTAGCGAGCCTCCGTGGAGGGTCCAAGCAGGAAGAATCCCGGAAGGCGACCCTCTGGCAGCGAGGTCGGCGTAAGGGGTTCCGGAACCTTCGAGGTGTCAGCGCTAAAGACAATGGTGCTCGCGTTCTTCGTCGCGCAAAAGGCAACAGGTCCCCCTGGAACAACGGCATCCCGGCTGCTTGCAACCGACGCGTTGACTTCCCACGATGCCTCGACGTTTCCACGCAGTAGCGTGAATCGGGTCTCCGGCCCAATTGACTGCTCGGTGAGCCAGACGCGGTATTCATCGAAGTTGCGACACTCATCCGGGGATGGCGGTTGGCCATGGATCAGCGGAGAATGCAACTCGAATTCGAGCGAGACGAACGCGTAGGCTTCGTTAGATTGCCGAATATATTCGTAGGATTCAGGCAGTCGTCGCTTCCAGTCGTCCGGCGTCTTGATTTCTTCGGTTATGCCTTTGGCTCGCTTTTCTTCCGCGACGTCATCCCGTATCGGCTTCATTTGGTCGAGTCGGACGAGGAGTTGCGTCCTGAAGTCCTGCAACTTTCTGGCGGTCAAGAACCTCTCCGCAGCCGCAAGCATCTCCTCATGGGTGAGCTTCTTGGTTTGGGCCTTGCGTGAATAGACGACCAACAAGTCCTCGCTGCCGTCAGAGGAGGGGATGATGTCCACCCAGTCGTGCAGGGGACTCGGCGGCGCGATTCGGTGATAGGGCTCAAGGCCGGGAAGAAGACGCCATCCCTGGCCGCCTGGCGCCGGTGCAAAGCAGTGCCCCTCGGCGTTCACTGCGAAGAGCTCGGCGGTAGTCTGAACATGTCCGTCCGGCAGGCGCCTCCGGATCGACACGACCACCTTGGGGTCGGACTTCGCGTCGGTCACATGCAGCACATTGACTTCGTCATCCTCTCCGCCAAGCTGCTCGAAATCCACGGTCTGCACCCAGTTGAACGGCTTCTCCGGCGAGATGAAGTGAATTTTGGCCTCGTCCCTCAGGATCGCATAGGGGCTCCCCGGCGCTGACAGGAACGCCAGCCCTTCGCCGATAGGCAGAGGAAACTCCCTCGGACTCCCAATGGCCGTTCCGTCAGGCCGGTATCTGGAGAGTGTGGTCCCGGTGTCTGCTCCGGGTGGCGCAACAATCAGCAATTCGTCGATGTCCCTCGATCCAGGGCGACTGAGCGCACCGAATGCAGCTATCCTGTTGGGGGGCGCTGCCGTTCCCCGCAGCGTCACCCTGGCAATGCCCTTGTTGTCGATGCGATACACCGCGAAGCGAGGAGTGTCGGCGCCGGGCTTCACCTCTTTGCCTCCCTTCACCGGATTGTCCAGCTTGGATGTGACGAAAACCACATCGCGACCTTTCAAACGAGCTATGTACGATTCGTCCGGGACGTAGAAGTACCCCTGCGGCAGATGGCCTTCCCCGGCGAAGCTGTGTAGTTGCTTCTCGGTTGAATAGACTTCGATGCCTCCCCGGGATCGCGGCAGGATCAGCTCGTCGACTCCGTCGCCGTTCACGTCGGCTGTGGCAAGGCAGTCGGCGAGAAAGCTATTGGGCAACGACTGCGTGACCACTTCGGTCAGCACCAGATCGCGAAACCGGATCGGGTAGGCCTGGAACAGCCCCCCTACAACCCCCGCACCCAAGCCATCGCCCGTCATCTTCGCGAACGTTTGCTCGACTTCCAGCGTCCCCTCCTTCTGTCGCAAGTACAGAATAGCGGCGGGCTTGCTGCCCGCCCACAGGACAATCGGGTTGGGGTCCACCATGTCCTTGTGGGACTTGGCTCCCTCTTTGCCTTGAGGGCCAGGTGCAACGGGGCCAAGCTTCTGCAAAACCATATTGTCCATTGAACCTCCAATAGTCTTCAGTCCCACTTCATGCCTGTCGGCCGCAGACTTTCTACAAAGACACCCCGAAGACAGGGTGCCAAGCAACCACGCGGCCAGCAGAAATGTGCGAGAGCTAGTCTTTGACATCAATCGAGCCCTTGCCGTAGTCCGGAAACTCGATGTGGCCGATGCCGGTCACAGTCTTCTTGATCTCGACTTTTCCCGAACCGTCGGTCTTTCCCTTTTCAACCGTGCCATCGGGTCTGGTCAGGACATATTGGGCGTCTTTGATGGGCGCGCCGCTCCGGTCGACGAGCTGGATCACCAAGCGATCGGGGTCGCTCTTGTCATCGGGAGGAACGGCGGGGTCCGGTGGCATCGGGGGCTGAATCAACGGCGCGGGCGGGGTGTTGAAAGTGCCGCCCTTGTTTCCCAACATCATGTCCATGGCGCGCGCCACGGGCTTTCCATCGAAAGTCACGTCGAACGAGTAGGCGATGAATTCCGCCGTGCCCTTGGTGACAACGCTGACCACACCGCCCGCCGAGCCTGCTTCGTCTCCCGTGCTTTGGGCGAAGCACGAGCCTTGCACCATGACGGGATTGCCATCGCAGGTCACGGTCGAGGTGCCCTGGCTGGTGTCCTGAGACATCGCCATGTTGGGGTACGGGATGGGCACAGGCGGGCCGGGCGGGCCCGGGGTCAGACACACATCGGGCATGAAGGAAACTGTGCCGCCACTGTCCTTGTGCACGACTGTCATACCATTTACAGCTACCGTTACGGGCATGGGTTGCCTCCTGAGAGATCGAAGGGCCCCCCAGTGGGGGGCGTGTGTCTGCGCAGAAGAAGTGCATGGCGGTCGCCACTGTCCGATGCGCACCAAATCAGGGCATGGTCGCGCTCGCGGTATTTCGTGTGCAGGTATCGGACGCCGAGCGCGATCAGCACGGCACCTGTGGCCGCGCCCACATCGCCGAGAACCATTACGGGATGTTCCAGGGCAACGGGCGGGGTCAGACGCGTGCTCAGTCGCGAAAGTGCATAGCCCCACTCTTTGAAACGGTCCCTCTCGCCGTTGAGATCGCAGAGCAGCAGCGGGGATGATGCTTGGTCAGATAGAAGGGGCTTGATGGCATTGGCAAGGGCTTCGCCCGCATCGTGGCCCGCGATCGAAGCAACACGAGTGGTCTTGCTGGCGCCCGCAAGCGTCGCCCAGGGCACAAGCCCGCGTTGGCGCGCCTGGGATTCTTCTTCGAGCAGGAAGAAGGCCGCCGCCTCGCCTGGGCAGAATCCGTCCAGGTTGCGCGCGCTCTTGATGCGGTAGTTTTGATCGAGCGGGTCGAGCCACTGCGGGAAGAGGTAGGAATCAGCGCCGCCGACGATGGCGTGCCTGATTCTGCCTTCACGCAGATGCGAGCGG
>PMLB01000154.1 GCA_003158735.1 Myxococcales bacterium
TTCACCTCGACCACGCACATGCGGCACGCGCCCGAGGCAGTGAGCTGCGAGTCGTAGCACAGGGTGGGGACATGGGCGCCCACGGCGCGCGCGGCTTGCAGCAGCGAGCTGCCGGCTGGCACCCGGACTTCAATCCCGTTGACAGTCAGCGTGACGTCGGACATCGCTGGACTTGCCTCGCTCATGTTCGTGCCACCGCCCCGAACGGGCACACGCGTTGGCAGGCCGCGCACTTGGTGCAGCGGGATTGATCGATGACATAGACCTTGCCCCGCTCGCCGCTGATGCAGTTGGTGGGGCAGTTGCGTTCACACAAGGTGCAGCCGCGGCAGTTGTCGAGGATGCGGAAGGTGACCAGCGACTTGCACACGCCGGCCAGGCAGCGCAGGTCGCGNNTCGCTCATCTGGCCCTTGCCGTCGGTGATGCGCTCGAGAATCTCCAGCATGCGCTTGGTGCCCTCGCGGCACGGGATGCACTTGCCGCAGGATTCGTGCTGGGTGAACCCGAGGAAGAACTTGGCGAAGGCCACCATGCAGGTTCCCGAGTCAGTCACCACCATGCCGCCCGAGCCCATCATGGCGCCCAGCGTGCGCAAGTTCTCGTAGTCGACCGGCGTGTCCAGACGATCGGCGGGAATGCAGCCGCCGGACGGTCCGCCGGTTTGCGCCGCCTTGATGGTGCTGCCGATTTCGGCGCCGCCGCCGATGACCTCGATGAGCTGCTGCAGTGACGTGCCGATGGGCACCTCGACCAGGCCGGTGTTCTTCACCTTGCCCGACAGCGAGAAGCACTTGGTGCCCGGGCTTTTGACCGTGCCCACCGAGCGATACCAGTCCACCCCACGATCGATGATGAGCGGCACGTTGGCAAAAGTCTCGACGTTGTTCACGCAGGTCGGGTGGCCGTAGAAGCCGACCTCGGCCGGATAGGGCGGCTTGTTGCGCGCCATGCCCCGCTTGCCTTCCATACTGGAGATGAGCGCGGTCTCTTCCCCGCACACGAAGGCGCCCGCGCCCTGCACGATCTCGACGTGCACCGAGTAGCCGGTGCCGAGAATGTTGGGTCCCACCAGTCCATAGGATCGCGCTTGCTCGATGGCGATTTCCAGGCGACGCACGGCCAGGGGATACTCGGCGCGACAGTAGATGACAGCGTGGTGCGCGCCGATGGCGTAGGCGCCGATGAGCATGCCCTCCAGCACGCGATGCGGATCGCCTTCGAGCAGACTGCGATCCATGAAGGCGCCCGGATCGCCCTCGTCAGCGTTGCACACCAGCGTGCGCTCGAGCGGCGACTGCGTGCGCACGATGGACCACTTGCGCCCGGTGGGGAACCCGCCGCCGCCGCGTCCGCGCAAGCCGGCCGCGGTGACCAACTCGACGATCTTTTCTGGGGTGTGCTCCTTGAGCGCCCGGTACAGCGGCCGGTAGCCGCCGCGGGCGATGTACTCGTCGATGTTCTCCGGGTCGATCCGCCCGGTGTTCGACAGAACCCGGCGCTCCTGGTGCTGGTAGAAAGGAATGTCGGCTTCGGTGACCTGTCCAGGGGCGTAGAGCAGCCGCTCGACGATTTGCTTGCCCACGATGTGCTTCTGCACGATCTCGGCCACGTCGGCAGGCTTCACGCGACAGTAAAAGGCGGGCAGGGGCTTCAGTTGGACGATGGGGCCCACTTCGCACAGGCCCTGGCACCCGGTTTCCACGAACTCCACGCGTTCCAGCAGGTCGCGCCGTTTGAGCTCGGTGCGGAAGGCGGTGTAAATGCCCGACTCGTTGCCCGCGTCGCAGGTCAGCCCTTTGCACAGGAAGATCTGGGCGACCGTGTTCGGGCTGGTGTGTAGTGCCAGATCGCGAAGCTCGCTGCGGTATTTGCTGCAGGCCGCATCTTCGTGGCAGCTCACGTCTTCCAGCCGGCACAAGAGGAAGTTGGGGCAGGGCGTGCCTTCGCGGTTCTTGCACTGGTCGCAGCAGCGATCGAGGAAGGTCTTGCCGCGCACCGGAGCGGCGGGCTTGGGCCGGGCGACCGGCGCGCGTTCTCGCTTGGGACTGGCCAGCAGTTTCTCCGCGATCCGGCGGGTCTGGCGCGGGGTCATGCGGCCGTGCACTTCGCCGTCGACCACGATGGCAGGCGCCACGCCACACGCGCCCACGCACGCCACCTGCTCAAGCGTGACCTTGGCATCGGGCGTAGTCTCCCCCGGCCGGATGCCAAGCACCGCCACCAGTTCCTCAAGCAGGCTCTCGGAGCCCTTCACGTTGCAGGCCGTGCCGTTGCAAATCTGCACCACGTGCTGGCCGCGCGGCTTGAGGCGGAACTGCGAGTAGAAAGTCGCCACGCCGTAGACGCGGGCTTCGGAGATGCGCATGTGGTCCGCGACGGCGTCGAGCGCAGCGACGGGTAGGTAGCCGTACATCTCCTGGGTACGCTGCAGGACGGCGATCAGGTTGCGGTGCTGAAGTCCGGTCCAGCCATCCAGCAGCGCGCGTAGCGGCTCCAGATCGACCGGGCTCGGAGATCGGAGTGCCTCAGGGGCCATTTGGGCGCGGACAGTAGCACCCGCGCTGGCCTCACGCCACGTTGGCGAAAACTCCCCGGTGCCCATGGCGCGGTCGCCGTACTCTGCGCGGCAGAAGGGCGCAAATGCTACAATAGCGGGCCGGGGGATTTAGCTTGTCCGCTCTCAAAGTCATTTGTCCAAAATGCGCGAAGGCTCAGGAAGTCGGCGGCGAGGTTCCGGCCGGCGGCACGGACCATGTCTGTGTCTACTGCGGCACCGTCTTCAGGGTCAGACCGCCCGCCAGCCGGTTGGCTGAGGACTTGCCTGTGTCGCGCGACTCGGTCCCGCGTCCTGGGGATTTGCCCGTTTCTCGCGACCTAGTCCCGCGTCCTGGGGACTTGCCTGTGTCGCGCGACGCAGTCCCGCGTCCAGACGATCCTCTCCAATCAAAGAGTTGGGCAAGGCCTGGGTGGCTACCCAGTTCGGACAGGGCTTCCAGCAAGACACCTCCCCTGGGGCTAGCGCTCGATCTATCGTTGGCGTCTTTGCAGGCGACCGCCGGCGGGTCGCCGCTGAGCTTGGACTTGGATTCCCCGCCTTCGCCTGTCTCCACTTCGGGCCCGCCTCCCTCTGGGCTGTCGCTGGACTTGGGCGGGTCGGCTGGCGCGCCGTCAGCTTCCAGTCAGGCTCCGGCCCGATCACAGAAGCCGCCTTCCGCGGCACAGGCGGCCAAGGGGACTGGTGGTGCGGGGTTTGTTGCCAGCCGCAGCGGAGTCACTCCGCCCCCCATTCCCGCCTCAGCGCGCGTGGCGCCAGGAGGGGGTCCGGTCCCCACTCTGGCCCCGCTCACGCCGACCGGAGCACCAGCGCCCACTCTGGTCCCACCTGCATCGACCGGCACGCCTGCACCCGAGCCGTCGCCTTCGGGCAGCAAGCGTTTGTCAGGCGGAGTGGACCTGGGGTTCAGTCTGGAGTTGGAGGGTGATTCTGGCTCACAGGCGGGGGCTGCGACTCTGCCATTCCCAGGCGCTCGGGTCGCCAGCGAAGGACTGGCCGAGGCGGCGGCCGCAGACCACTTGCCGGCCTTGCAGCCGGCTGCGGGGCGTGGGCCCATGCGCGGGGGCGCGTTGCGGCCCGTGGCCAAGAAGTCTGGGATTCCCAGGTGGGTCATCGCGGTCGTCGGCGGGGTTGTGGTGGCGGGCGTTGCCGCCGCCATTTTCCTAATGCCGTCGCGCAAGGCACCCAAGGTCGAGGACGTCCTTCAGCCCATGGCGGCGGGCTTGCTCAATGACACTCCGGCGGCCTACCAAGCGGCCGAGAGTCAGCTGGCGCAAGTCATCGCGCCCTTGCAGGACGAAGGCGATGCTCTGCGGTGCAAGGCGGCGGAAATCACATTTCTCGACGTCATCGTGCACGGGGCGGATTCGTCCAAAACGGCTCGTGCCGAGCAGCTCCTGCAAGCCCTCAAGCCGTCGCCCAAGCCGGTCGCTGGTTTTCACCGCGCCAAGGCGTTGCTGGCCGTGGCCAAGGGCAAGCCCAAGGAAGCCGAACCCACCCTTGGGAACGAGGGCGGGCTCCCGGAAAACCAACTGGTCGTGGCGCTGGCGCGAATGGCAGATGGGAAGGCCACCGCTGCGGTGGAGCCGCTGCGTCGGTACCTGGCCACCCATCCCAAGGAACTGGTCGCGCAGTACATGCTGGCTCGGGCGTTGGCTTATGCCGGCAAGACCGAAGCGCGTTCGGAGTACGAAAAGGTTGTGGGCCGGAATCCTGAGCACTATGGCGCTGCGCTGGGCCTGGCGTGCATGGCGGAGACGCCAGAACAGCGATTGGCGGCTGCGCAGACCCTCCTCGACAGAAAACAGCCGGCCGCTTCTCCCCACGAGCAGGCTCAGGCCTACCTTCTGTGGGGCCAGGCCGCCCTGGAGATGGGGCGCAGCCACGACGCTGAGGTGATGTTGCGCAAGGCCATTTCGCTGGATGCGCGCCTGATACCGGCGCACTTGGCGCTGGGCGAGTCGCTGCTCTACGAGGGGAGCTACGACGAGGCGCTGACCACGCTTCAGGCGCCGGGACCGGCGATGGAGGCGAGCGCCGCGGGCCAATTCGCTTTGGGTGGAGCATATCTGGCCACAAAGAAGATGGAACAAGGCATGAAGCTCGTCACTCTGGCCGCCACGGACGCGCCCAATGACCCGAGGGGATATTATTGGAACGGGTTCGCCGTTGCCACAAAGCAGAGCCCTGACTTGGTGGGCGCAGAGCAGGGCTATCGCGAGGCGCTCAAGCGCGATCCCAAGTTTTTGCCCGCCTCGCTCAAGCTGGCCGCGCTCCTGCAGCAGCAGAACAAGGCGCAGGAGTCCCTGATCGTTCTGCGTGCAGCCGAAGAAGCGGGAGCGCCTGCGGCCATCCTGCAGCTGGCCTGGGGCGACGCCTTGATTGTGGCGAAAGAGCCGGTCAAGGCCGAGGAGGTCTTCCGCAAGGCGCTGGACGCGAATCCGAAGTCTGCTCAGGCGCGTCTGGGCGTGGCAGCCGCCTTGCAAGCGCAGGACAAGCTCAAAGAAGCCAAGGCCTACCTTGAGGACACGCTCAAGGAGATGCCGGACACCCTCGGGCTGCGCGAGCGGCTGGCCACAGTCTGTCTCGCTCTGGGCCAGAAGGACGAGGCGCTGGTACGGTATCAAGAGGAACTGAAGACTGGTCGGGTGACGCCGACCCTGCGCTTGGCGCTGGCGCGGTTGGCGCTCGACCTGGGCAAGTTGGAGCTTGCGCAGAGCGAGGCCAAGAAGGTCCAGGACGAGAACCCGCGCAATGCCGAGGCTGCGTACCTACTCGCCCGCGTCCACGAGACCCGCGGCGAGTTGGGGACGGCGCTCGCCCAGTATCGGCGGGCGCTGATGTGGGAAAAGCTTCCCGCGTACAGCTACGCCTACGGCCGGGTTCTCTTGAAGGTGGGCAAAGAGCAAGAGGCCTACGTGGCGCTGGACGCTGCCAGCAACCTGCCCGAAGCCCGCATGGAACGCGGGCGCGAGTACTACCGGCACGGCGAACTGGACAAGGCCCTGGCGGACTTCAAGGAGGCATCCAAGATGCTTCCCAACTCGGCCGAGCCTCTGATCTTCCAGGGGCTCTGCTACGACAAGATGGGACAGCAACCCAAGGCCGAGGCCGCGTGGCGCGACGCGGTTCGCGTGGCCCCGGATGCTTCGGAGCCCCACTACCGTCTGGGCCGGCAGGAGATGGACCACGGTCATCCCACGGCCGCCATCGATCACTTCCGCAAAGCCATTGCTAAGATCCCGGCGAATGCCTCATGGGAAAGCGAGCTGTATTTTCAGCTTGGCCAGGCGGAGCTTCTGACCGGCTCCAAGTCCGGCGCGCTCGCCGCGTTCAAGAAATACGTGGAGCTATCGCCCCCGGATGCTCCTTCGCGGCCCGAGGCTATGCGGCAGGTAGCGCGCCTCTCGAGCAAGTAGCTGCAGATCTTTTGCATGAGCCTCTTGGCCTACGTCGAGACCTACGGCTGCCAGATGAATGTGGCCGACACCGAGATGGTGCTCGGTTTGCTTCAGGGGGCGGGCTACCAGCGGACCCACGATCCGGCGGCGGCTGATGTGATTCTGATCAACACCTGTGCCGTGCGCGAAAAGGCCGTGGAGCGAGTATGGGGCCGCGCGAGCACGCTGGCGACCTACAAGGCCAGGCGCCCCCATGTGGTTTTGGGCATCACCGGCTGCATGGCGGAGCACCTGCGGGACCAGGTGCGTGCGCGGGCGCCCTTCGTCGACCTGGTCGTGGGGCCGGACGGCTACCGCCGCCTTCTCGCCCACATCGAAGAGGCGCGCGCGGGTGCCAAGGTCGACGACACCGTCCTCGACCCGCACGAAACCTACCAAGGCTTGGATCCGGCCCGCGACCCCACCGGAACCGTGGTCGGTTCCATTGCCGTCCAGCGCGGCTGCGATCGGTTTTGTTCCTTCTGTGTCGTGCCCTATACCCGCGGACGCGAGCGCGGCGCCGCACCCGACGAGGTGTTGCGCCAGGCGCGCGCTCTGGTTGCAGCGGGCGGCAAAGAAGTTCGGCTGCTGGGCCAAACGGTGACGTCCTATCGGCACGGGGACGTGGATTTCGCGGGTCTTCTCCAGGCACTGGCCGGCATCGACGGCCTGGAGCGGATTCGCTTCATGTCGCCCTATCCGTTGGGTTTTTCCGACGATGTGATTGCAGCCATGGCCGGGTCAGCCAAGATCTGCAAGCATGTGCATCTGCCCTTGCAGTCAGCGTCGGACACGGTGTTGGCGCGCATGAAACGGGGCTACAGCTTTGGCCAGTACCGCGACCTGGTACGCGCCTTGCGCACGGCTCTGCCTGACGTCGCCATCACCACGGACCTGCTGGTCGGCTTCTGCGGCGAGAGCGAGGAGGAGTTCGCCGAGATCCTGCGCGCCTTGCCCGAGCTGCGCTTCGACAATGCCTTCACCTTCGCCTATTCGGAACGTCCTGACACCCTGGCCGCGCGGACCATGGCCGACGATGTTCCAGCCGAGGTGAAGCAGCGACGCTTGGCCCAGGTGATCGATCTGCAAAGGCAAATCACCGGAGAAATCCACGCGGCTCAGGTGGGGCGGTGCGAGCGGGTTCTACTGGAGACGCCCTCGCGCCGTTCCCCGGATGAGCTGCTGGGCCGCACCGACAGCTTCCGTTCGGTGATCGTGCCGGCGGGAGCACGAGCCAAGTTGGGCGCTTTCGTCGACGTGAAAATTGAGCGCGCCAACCCCGCCACGCTCTTCGGGAGCCCGAGCTCATGAGCCAGACGCGCATCGCGGTCAGCTTTGTCTGCACGGGCAACATTTGCCGTTCCCCCACGGCCGAGGCGGTCATGCGCCATCTCGTGCAGCAGGCCGGTCTCGACAGCGCGATCGAAATCGACAGCGCGGGCACCGGTGCCTGGCACGTGGGCGAGGCGCGCGACGAGCGCAGCCAGTCGGTTGGGGCGCAACGGGGCATGCCGCTTTTGGGCGAGGCGCGCCAGTTTCGACGCTCGGACTTTGCACGCTTCGACTATGTGCTGGCCATCGATCGCGAGAATCTTGCCGACTTAGTCCGGCTGGCCCCTGACGCCGAAGCGCGCGCAAAAGTGCACCTGCTGCGCGAGTTCGACCCAGCTTCGCCTCCCCATGCCGAGGTGCCCGATCCCTACTACGGCAACATTGACGGCTTCGAGCGCGTGTTCGATATCTGCGAGGCGGCCTGCCGCGGCCTGCTCGATCACTTGCGGCGCACGCACGGGCTTGGGTGATGGCCGGGCACAAACTGGAGGAGGAGGTGGCGCGTGCCCTGGGCAGCGCGATTCGGTCGTCGTGCGCGGTGTCCGGCGGCGACATCAACAGCGCTCACGAGATGACGCTGGCAGACGGACGGGTGGTGTTCGTCAAGAGCAATTTCCTCGCTGCCCCAACCATGTTCGCGGCCGAGGCGCGCGGCTTGGCCTGGCTGGCGCAGGCCCGCGTGCTGCGCGTTCCCGAGGTACTGGCGGTGGGTGAGACATTTCTCGTACTCGAACGCATTTCGCCTGCGCGACGCCGGCCGGATTTCGACGAACGGCTGGGCCGCGCTCTGGCAGCCTTGCACCGTTTCGGGGCGCCTGGCTTCGGCCTGGATCACGACAACTTCATCGGACGTTTGCCCCAGTGCAACGCGCCCGCGCCGACCTGGCCGGACTTCTATCGCAGCCGCAGGCTGGAACCGCAGCTGCGTCTGGCGCGCGACGCCGGCCTGTGCAGTTCGGCCATGGCCCGTGGATTCGACCGGCTCTTCGCCGTGCTGGATGAACGCGTGGGCCCAGCCGAGCCTGTGGCGCGCCTGCACGGCGATCTATGGGGCGGCAATGTGATTGGCGACGCAACCGGCGTGGCCTGCTTGATCGATCCGGCCGTGTACGGCGGCCATCGCGAGGTCGATCTGGCCATGATGAGTCTCTTTGGCGGCTTCGGACATCATGTGTTTTCCGCCTATGAAGAAGCTTGGCCGCTTTCCCCGGGCCACGAAGACCGCGTGCCCCTCTATCAACTCTACTTCCTCATGGTTCACGTCAATCTCTTCGGCGGGTCGTATGTGGCGCAAGCCGAGCGCGCCCTCCT
>PMLB01000112.1:0-7730 GCA_003158735.1 Myxococcales bacterium
GCGCCTTCAAAGGGTTGGGGCCAAGACCCTCAATCGTCTGGACGATTTCGTTGACCCGCTGGACAAAGGTCGGCGCCATGGCGGCCGACAGGTTCACCATGCGCAGTCGCTCGCGGCCCACGCCTATCTCGTCGAGCATGTCGCGCAAATGTTCGCTGCGGCGCTTGGCGCGCAGGTTGCCCTCGATGAAGTGGCAGCCGCCTTCCAGGCAGCCGGCAATCAGCACACCGTCGATGCCTTTCTCGAATGCCGCCAGGATGTGCTCGAGCGCGATCTTGCCGGTGCAGGGCACGTGTATCACGCGCACGTTGGCCGGGTACTGCATGCGCCGCGCGCCCGCCAGGTCAGCCGCCGCGTACGCGCAGAAATTGCAGCAAAACACGATGATCTCGGATTGCCACTTGCCGGCCGTCTGCGGGGCCACGCTGACTTGAGCCTGGCTCATGTCGCGCCTCCAACCGTGAGCAGCTCGTCGAGCATGGCCGTCATCTGTCCGTCCTCTTGATGTTGCAAGGTGATGGTGTGCGCCGGACATTCCGCCGCGCACGAGCCGCAGCCCATGCAGGTGGCGCCCTGGATTTCCGCCTTCTTCAGGTCGTTGATCATGGGCGCGCCGTACGGACACACCTTCACGCAGGTGGCGCAGGCCACGCAGCCTTCGGGATCGACCTTGGCCACCTGTCCCGCGATGTCCAGCTTGGCGCGCGAGAGAATGGTCGCGGCTCGGCCGGCCACTGCCTTGGCGTGCGCGATGGTCTCGTCGATGAAGCGCGGCGAGTGGGCCAGACCAGCCAGGTATTCACCCTCGTTGGCCAGATCCACGGGGCGCAGCTTGGGGTGCGCTTCGAGGAAGAAGCCGTCGGCAGTCAGCGTGGTGCGCAGCAGACCGGAGAACACCGGATTGTCGGCGCCCGGGGCGATGCCAGTGGACAGCACCAGCCAGTCAGGCTTGAGGTTGAGTTCGAGGCCAGTGCCAGCGTCGGTCACCTTGACCTGCAGGCCACCAGCGTCGCTGACCTGCGGCTCCTGGCCTTCAGCAAAGCGCACAAACAGAACACCCGCCTCGCGCGCCTTCTGATAGTAGACCTCGCGGAAACCATAGGTGCGAATGTCGCGGTAGAGCACCACCACGCGCGCGCCCGGCTTCTGTCGCTTCAATTCCAGCGCGTTTTTGACAGCCTCGGAACAGCACACGCGGCTGCAATAGGGATTCTTCTCGTTGCGGCTGTCCACGCACTGGATCATCACCACCTGGGGCTCGGCCGCCTGGGGCAGGCCGCCCTGGGCCAGCTTGTCTTCCAGTTGGCGCTGGGTGAGCACCGCCGGATTCTTGCCGTAGAGGTAGGACTCGGTGGCGCGCTCGCTGCCGCCTGTGGCCAGCACCACCACGCCGTGATCCAGCGTCTTCTTGCTGCCGGCCTCTTCGATGACGGTGTGGAACTTGCCGACGTGGCCAGCGAACTCCACGACTTTCGTGCGCCGGTGCACGGTGATCTTGGAATGCCCTTCAACCTTGCGAACCAGATCGGCCAGGAAGCCGGCCACATCCGAACGCTCGAGGGTGTAGCGGATCTTGCGCAACTGGCCGCCCAGTTCCGCCTCTTTCTCGATCAAGTGAACCGCAAAGCCCTGGTCAGCCAGACCCAGCGCCGCGGTCATGCCCGCCAGGCCGCCGCCCAGAACCAGCGCTGCCTGCGTGACCGCCTGCTGTCCGGTTTCCAGCGCCTTGAGGCGCCGCGCGCGCCCCACGGCCATGTGCATGAGATCGATGGCCTTTTCCGTAGCAGCCACCGGATCGTCGCGATGGACCCACGAACATTGATCGCGGATGTTGGTCATCGCGAACAGGTAGGGATTCAGAGCCGAGTCGCGTAGAGTTTCCTGGAAAAGAATCTCGTGCGTGCGCGGCGAGCAGGAAGCCACCACCAAGCGGTTCAACTTGTGCTCGCGGATCATATCCTTGATGTGCTGCTGGTTGGTGTCCGAGCAGGTGTACAGGCTCGCCTCGGCGTGCGCCACGCCCGGCATCTTGCCCGCGCGTTCCGCCACTTGATTCACATCCACCACGGACGCGATGTTGTGGCCGCAGTGGCAGATGAACACGCCCACGCGCGGCTTCTCGTCGGTCACGTCGCGTTCCCAGGGGTACTCTTGCCGCTGGATCAGGTTGCCCCGCACCGCCGCGAGGCTTTCCATGGCCAGAGCCGCGGCCCCGGTGGCTTGCGCTACTGACTCGGGAATGTCCTTGGGCTCTTGGAAGGCGCCGGCCACGAAGATGCCAGGACGCGAGGACGTCACGGGGGTCATACGGTCCGTGCGGCAGAAGCCGAACTGGTTCAGCTCCACCCCGAGGCGCTGGGCCAGTTCTTTCACGCCCGCGTTGGGCCGCAGGCCGGCCGACAGGACCACAAGATCGAACTCCGGCTTCTGCTCCTCGCCGTTGTCGTCGAAGTAGCGCACGCGCAGGTTATGCGTGTCCGGCATCTCGACCAGACGCGACGGGATGGCGCGGATGAATTTCACCTTCTGCTCGTCGCGCGCGCGGTTCACGTACTGGTCGAACTCTTTGCCGAACGCGCGCACGTCCATGCAGAACACGGACACGTCCAAGCCAGGCACATGCTCGATGGCCACCATGGCNNNNGCGCTGAGCAGGCGCTCGAACTGCACGTTGGACATCACGTTGCTGTATCGCCCGTGGCCGAACTCGCCGCGCAGAGCGGGATCGAATTCCTCGAACCCGGGCGCGAGCAGGATGGCGCCGACATTCAGGGTCTCGGTGACCGGCTGCATGTCGTGCACGATGGCGCCCGCAGAGCAGGCCTTCACGCACTGGCCACACTCGCTGCACAGGCCGCAGGCCAGGCAACGCTTGGCCTCGGCCACCGCGTCGTCGTAAGAGTAGCCAAGATCGATCTCGCCAAAACTGCGCACGCGTTCCTCGGCGCTCGCCTGCTTCATCTTGCGTCGCTCGACGGGTGGCGCGTCCGTGTCGGGTGTGGGCGCCAGTTCCTCGGTCTTGCTGGCGTCTGCGACGGCGCCACTCTCTTGCGCCACAGTCCCGCGCAGGAAGCCGTCGATCGAGACAGACGCGCGATGGCCCTGGGCCATGGCATCGACCAACGAGGCCGGTCCCGTGGCCGCGTCGCCGCCAGCGAAAATGCCCGGAACATTCGTGGCCAGGGTGGCGCGGTCGGCGACAATACGACCGCCTGGGCCGACCGCGAGCGGCGCCATGACTTCAATGCCCTGGCCGATGGTCACGATCACCGTGTCGGCGTCCAGGCTGGACACCTGCGCGTCGTCGAAGGTGGGAGCAAACCGGCGCTGCTCGTCGAACACGCGCGTGCAGGCACGGAACGACACACCCGAAACTTTCCCGCTCTGGGTGAGGATCTTGGTGGGGCCGAGGCTGGTGTGGAAGACCACGCCTTCCTCCAGGGCCTCGCTCGCCTCCCAGGCATGGGCGGGCATCTCCTCGCGCTTCTCCAGACAGGCCAGATCAACGCTGGCGACACCGGGCAGCCGACGCGCACAGCGGGCCACGTCCATGGCCACGTCGCCCCCGCCGATGACCAGAACCTTCTTCCCGACGGCAGGCTTGCCGCCCGCGTTCACGTCACGCAGGAAGGACAAACCCTGCAAAACGCCCTGGGCGTCTTCGCCCGGGACACCGAGCTTGCGGCTCACCCAGGCGCCGGTGGCCACGAACACGGCGTCGAACTCGCCAGCGGGCTTGCCGACGGCCGCGCGGGTCTTGAGCAGCTGCGTGGGATCTGCGACACGCGTGCTGGTCCGGGCCTCGATGCCCATGTCGAGGATGTACTGGATCTCGTGATCGAGCACGTCGCCAGGCAGCCGGTAGCGGGGGATGCCGTAGCGGAGCATGCCGCCCAGAAAAGGCATGGCGTCGAAGATGGTCACGCCGTAGCCCTTGCTGCGCAGGTCAGTCGCGGCGGTCAGACCGGCCGGGCCGCCGCCCACGATCGCGATGCGCTCCTTCTGCTGCATCTGCGGCGCAGGCGGAACGTCCTTCAAGTCGTTGCGGTGGGCATAGACGTAGTCGGCGGCGAAGCGCTTGAGATCGCGCGCTGCCACGGGCTCGTCGATGTCGTTGCGGTTGCACTTGGTTTCGCAGGGGTGCTGGCACACGCGGCCGCACACCGCGGGCAAGGGACAGCGCTCGCGAACCACGTCGTAGGCTTCCTTGACCTTGCCCTGGGCCAGCAGCGCGACGTAGCCCTGCACGTTCACGCCGGCCGGACAAGACGCCTTGCACGGGGCGCGCCCCACAGCTTTGGAAATGCCGTAGACATTGGGAATGGCCTGCGGATAGGGACGGAAGATCGCCTTGCGCGTGCCCAGTTTGCGATCAAACTCGCTGGGCAACGACACCGGGCAAGCGATGGAGCACTCGCCGCAGGCGTTGCACTTCTTGAGGTCCACGAAGCGCGGACGCTTGAGGATCTCGACCTGGAAACGGCCGGGCTCGCCGCTGACCTTCTGGATGTCGGCCAGGGTGATGATCTCGACGTTCTTGTTGCGCGCGGCCTCGACCAGTTTGGGCGAGAGCGTGCACATGGCGCAGTCGCCGGTGGGGAAGGTCTTGTCGAGCTGGGCCATCCTGCCGCCAATGGCGGGCGACGACTCGAGCAAGTAGACCTTGAAGCCCGAGTTGGCCAGGTCGAGTGAAGACTGGATGCCGGCGATGCCGGCGCCAGCCACCAACACCGCGCCGACCGGCTCGGCGGATTTTCCGTTGTTTGGCTTTAACTGCTCGCTCATGGTCGTGCCCTAGGCGGGGATGCCTCGGTCAGCCAGCAGTTTGCTGGGGCTGACCACCAGGCTGCGCAGCCCGAGTTTCTTGCGGGGGATCCCGAAGGCCAGGCCGAGAAGTTGGGTGAAGTAGAAAACCGGCAGGCCGAAGTGTTCGCCCGCCTCCTTTTCCGTGTCTTTCTGTCGCAGATCCAGGTTGAGCTGGCACAGCGGACAAGCGGTGGCGATGCAATCCGCGCCCACAGCCTTGGCCATGACCAGGATCTCGCGCGTCAGTCGTCGCACCACGCTGGCATCGGTGATGGAGTAGCCGGCGCCGCAGCACTCGGTCTTGTGCGGCCAGGTCACCACGGTGGCGCCCGCGGCCTGCAGGACCTTGTCCATCAGTGTGGGGTTCTCGGGATCGTCGAACTTGGTCACTTCCGGCGGACGCGCCAGCAGGCAACCGTAGTACGGCACCACCTTGAGGCCGCGCAAGGGATGCTTCACCTGCGCCGCGATTTTCGTCATGCCCACGTCGCGCGCCAAGATCTCCAGCAGGTGCAGCACCTGTGTCTTGCCGTCGTAGTCGGCGCCCAGCACGGCCGCCACTTGCTTGCGCGTTTCGCTGTCGCGGGTGATGTGGTGGTTGGCGGTCTTCAGTCGGTTGTAGCAGGCGGCGCACCCCACCGCGACGGTGGTGCCCGCGGCGGCNNGGTCTGGCTGATGGCCAGCGTGGAAGACTGATAGTCGTGTGCCGTCCCTTCCATGGAACAGCCCGGGAAGAAAGCGTAGCTCACGAGGAACCTCCGTTCCTGTCACTCGCGCGGCGGAAAAGTTCTTCGCGCTCTTTGCGCCCCTTCACCTTGCCCGACCACAGCGGCATCTTGCCCTTCCACAACATCATGGGCAGCTTGCCCATGTCGGAAAAGAGCTGCATGGTGCGCAGCTTGAACGAGGCCATGAGCCCGGCCTCGAACATGCGGCCGCGCTTCCTCACCGTGCGCAGGAAGATGTCGTTGAAGGCCGGCACGGTGGTCTTGCTGTTCACCTGGCTCGCGCGCCGGCTCATGCGGCGAAGCGCATCGTTGAGCGACGCGATGTCCACCTGCTGCGGGCAGCGGGTGAAGCAGGTCTGGCACGAGGTGCACTCCCAAATCATGCGGCTGCCGAGCAACTCGTCTTTCAGACCAAGCTGGGCCAGCCGCACCAGCGCGTGGGGCTTGATGTCCGCCCAGCCCGCCACCGGGCAACCCGAGGTGCACTTCTTGCACTGCAGGCAGGCCGACAGGTTTGCTTGGCTCTCCTGCAAGACTTCCGCGAAGAAGCCGCCGCTCGCAAAAGTGGTGACAGCAGGCGCGTTCATTTCTTCTTCTCCGTGGCAGATGCCAGCACCGCGAGCGACACCGCGCTGACCTTGCGATACACGTCAACCGGCTGCAGCCGCTTGCCGTTCACGGTGAGAAGGTCCTCGATGGCGATGCCAAACAGGCGCTCGTTCTCTTCCAGATAGGGCCGCATCACGCGCCAGTCGGCGTCGGTGACCGGGCCAAACACGCCGCCGTTGAGCTGTTGCTCCACCACTTTCTTGTGCGGGTCGCGGATGTAGATGGCGCCGCCCGAGGCCAGCGAGAAGAGATTGCTGCCCGGGTAGGGCGCCGCCAGCGGCACCAGCTTGCCCCGGCGGTCGAATTCGATGCCGTTGACGATGACGAAGCCGCCGCCGTTGAGCGGATCGCCGGCCATGAACGATTCCGCCAGGAAGTCGAGACAGGTGCCGTTGATGACCACACGCGGACGTCCCACGGCATTGATGAGAGGCCGGCCCGCGCCGTTGCCCATGATGTACATCTCGCCGCCCTTGGCGCCGTACATGAAGGTCTGTCCCACGTCGCCGAAGATCACCAGCTTGCCTCGCTTGGCGATCTGGCCGACTTGATCCTGGGCGTTGCCGTGCACGCGAATCTCCTCGCCGTCCATGCCGGAGGCCAGGTAGTCGCCGCTGGAGCCGTAGGTGTCGATGCGCAGGCCTTCGGTGCCGGGGCCCAGGCCCACGCCGGTGAAGCGCTGGCCGCGCAGGCGGTATACGATGAAACGCCGCCAGCCAGCCTGGAAGGCGCGGCGTAGATATATGGCATCGCAGTCGTCGCCCTCGGGCGGGAACTTCTCCGCGTCGATGACCAGGACTTCCTCGCCCGCCTGCGGGCCCACGATGGCTTCGCGGTTGGTCCAGTTGAGGCGGCGGAAACTGCCTTCGCCTGGCTGGCCCAGCAGCGGGCTGGCGTCGAAAAGCCGCATCAGCGTCTCTTCCAGCACGGGCAGCACGGTGCTGCGCCGTTTGTCGCCGGTGTCGAAGCGCCGGTCGTAAAGCAGAGTCAGCGCCTCGATGGCCGTGGCCTTGCTGCGGCCGTTGTCGCAGGACTCGACGATGCGATCGCACAGGTCGCGCAGGCCGCTGGCCGGCCAGCCAGGCAAGCTCTTCACCGCGTGGGTGAAGAGATCCTGGGCACGCCCCTGCTTGAGCGCTTCCTGCACCGCCTTGCGCATGCCCGCGGCGACGATTTCAATGGGGGTTTCCCGCTTGACCTGATCGCAGCGCACGCTGCCCACGTCCAACTTGACCTGACGGCCGAACTTGTCGGCGCAGCTCAGCTTCTTTTTCCCGTTCTCGTCGTTGATGGTGAAGACAAAGGTGCCGCCGTCGCTGCTGCTGCCGCCGCGTGCGTTCCAGTACTTGTCGGCCACGGGACAGAAGCGCGGATCCTCGCGCGCCAGGCTGCGCAGGGTGGCGTCGATGGCCTGCTTCTCCGAGCAGATGAGACCGATCTGCACGTCGCCACTGTCGGCCAGGGCGAACACCTGCGGTCGCAACATCGCCGTGTCGGTGATGCCGAGCAGCTGCATGCGCTTCTGGTCGGGGTGGTTGCGCGCGATGATGAAGAACCAGGGACCGTCGGGCGAGGCATGGATGTGGG
>PMLB01000112.1:7772-20975 GCA_003158735.1 Myxococcales bacterium
GTTGTGCACCAGCGCCTCGTTCAGACCCACGAACGGGTGCGCGCCACCAGGGTGCCACACGCGTCCTTTTGTGGGATAGCGCTGGTGCGCGATCCACACGTGGGCGCGGAAGTCCTGCAGCTTGTAGTACTCCACGTTCTGCTCGGCGTAGCCCACGATCTTGAAGACCAGTTGATCGCGGCCGTGCGACAGTACGAAGGCACGCTTGTCGCCCAGCGAGGCGTAGAAGGTGTCATTCAGTTTGTAGGAATTGCGCCACACGAACTCGTCTTCCAGCTCGCGCGGGGAGAGCGCCTGCAGTCCGGTGGATTCGGCAAACGCCTTCAACACCGCGGGCTTGACCCGCACCACGTAGCGGTGCACGTCGGGCGGCCGTACCGTCAGTCCGGGAATGTCGCGGTGATCGGCGATGTGATCCTGGCGCGTGGACAGCGCCACGTCGAAATTGGGCAGGATGAACTGCTTTTCCAGCTCCGGGTGCACCGTCTCATCGAGCAGCGCGAGCTGGACCAGGTAGTGCGAATCCAGCACCTCGCGCGACACGCCAATTTGCTCGGGCACCAGGCCGGTGGCCGCGATGCCGCCGCCCTTGCCGTTGCCGCGGTTCTGCATCTGGATGGACGGCTCGTAGATGAACTTGCCGCGCACCGGGATGGTGCAGGCGAACCCGGTGACGCCGCAGCCGCCTTCTTCGGCGCGCTCGCCGTCGACTGGCTCCTCGTCGCGATACACCTGGCTGCGCGTGGCCAGAAGACGATCCGCTTGGTCGCTCATGGCGCGTCCTCCGCCTGGGTGTAGGTCAACAAATCGCTACGGCCGCGCAGGTCCTTCACGCTGGACACGCCCAGGCCCACCATGATCTCGACCATGCGCTCGCGCCAGGCACTCATCAGATTGATCAGCCTCTGCGTGGCCCAATCCAGGCTCATCAACATCATGAGTTCGGGATCCGTGCTGGCGATACCGCGCGGGCAGCCGCGGCCGCTCTCGCAGCAGGCGCAGCGCACGCAACCCAGGGCCACCATGTCCGCGGTGCCGATGACCACACCGTCGGCGCCCAGCGCGACCGCCTTCATCACATCGTCGGCGGTGCGCAGGCCGCCGCTGACGATCAACGTGACCGAGTCGCGGATGCCTTCGGCCACCAGGAACTTGTGCACCTTGGCGATGGCGTACTCGATGGGCATGGCGATGTTCTTCTTGGCGATGTCAGGCGCCGCGCCGGTGCCACCGTAGCTGCCGTCCAGGTGAATGATGTGCGCGCCGGCGTAGTAGCTGCCCACGGCCACCATGTCCACGTCGGTGGGAGTGGACACCTTGACCGAAACCAGGGCGCGCGAGTTCACCTCTTTGATCCAGTCGAGGTGCTTCTTGTGGTCTTCCACGCTGTACACGCTGTGGAAGGGGAAAGGCGAGAACAAAGCGTTGCCGGCGATGGCTTCGCGCATGCGTGCCACCGCGGGCGTGTTCTTGTCGCCCAGCAAGTGGCCGCCCAGGCCGGGCTTGGCNNGACGTGTTCGTCGTAGGGCTTGAGGCGATCGGGATAGCCGCCCTCGCCGGTGCAGGTGAAGCTGTTCCACGCCGTGGCCGAGCGCGCTTTGGCCACGATGGTGTGGATGCTGACCGAGCCGAACGACATGCCGCCGCCGTACACCGGAATGTCGATGTTGACCTGCGGTCGGCCGTCGTTGCGGCGGTTGAGCGCCAGCGTGGTGTCGACCTTGGTGGGGTCGACCTTGGCGGGGGATTGCGGGAGGAGAAAGTCCATGCGATCGAAGCCGCCGCCCGATGCCCCGTGCCGGTATTCCAGCCCCGAGGTTGGCACGTGGCCAGTGGCGGCCATGTGCCAGGTGGAAAGAATCAGATCCGCGGTCCAGCGCGGATCGCCCATCGCGTCCACGCTGGGATTGCGCATCAGCGTGAGCGCCTTCTGCTTGCACTTGGCCACGCAGAAGTGGTCGGTCTTGGCGCAGTCCGGGCCGATGCACAGGTGATCGAGCGGTCGCAGCGTGAAGGTGTAGCCGTCGGGCTTCACGTGCACGCCCTCCGGGCACAACTTGGCGCACTCGCCGCAGGCCACGCAGTCCGCCGAACGATTGATCTTGTACTTGCCCAGGGCATTGCGGTAGCGGTCGGGCGCGGGTCGCACCTGACGGGTCACCACGAACTCCGACTCGGCATCCGCAGCAGCGGGCTGGGCCGGAACCGCCGCGGGCTCGGCTTTGGAGTTAGCGAGAGAGAAGGTCACCAAATGCCTCCCGTTCGACGTCTTCTTTGAAAATCGCGCGCCCCACCTCGCCGCGCAGGCGCCGCACTTCGCGGATGCCCATGGCGCCCAACACCTCGAGAAGCTGCGAATGCCAGGCCGCCATGAGATTCACCATGCGCTGGACCGCGTAGGCGCCTTCCAGCTTGGGAACCCCGGCCGGACAATGATCCTGGTGATCCGCGCCCTGCACCCCGCGACACACGCGACAACCGAGCGACACCAGCAGGGCGGTGTCCACGGCCACTAGGTCAGCGCCGCAGATGATGGCCTTGGCCATATGCTCGGGCAGGGCGATGCCGCCCGCCACAATGAGCGTGATCTCGTCGCGCACGCCCGCCTTGACCAATCGGCCATGGATCTCGCGCATGACATCTTTGATGTGCCGCGGGCTTTCGACTCCCACTTCGCACCCATGCAAGTCGCCGCCAAGGTGGAAGACCTTCACGCCCGCCTGGTTGAGTTGCAGGATGCGCTCGGCAGCCGCCCCTTGCAGGGGCAGGCGGACCGCGAGGACCAGCTTGGGATTGGTCGCCTTGGCCTTGGCCGCCAGGGCCGCCACCTCTGGGCCATCCACGAACTCGACCATCCGTACTTGCGACAGCAGCGTCTGCACGCTGGCGAGTCCCTCGCTGCCAACCAACGGAACCAGGAACGGAATTTCCGCAGCCGGCGCTCCGGCCACCTCGGCCGCGCGCGCCACCGCCAGGGTCTTCAACTTCGCCGCTGTGGTCAGCCGGGCGCGCGCAAACTCCTGGCCGCCCACTTGCCAGGCGGGAACATCCAGGATGAGCGGGAGAGGCAGGTCGATCAGGTCCGCCGCCTCGCCGAGCAATTTGCCGTCACTAGAAAATGAGAGCCGCATGGGCTTGGGACCGATGTCCACACTGGTGCTGATGTATTCGCGACCGTGGATTCCGTCCCGGGTGGGGCGAACGATCTCGGACATGTCGGTCCAGATGGAATCGAAGCCAAAGCCATGAAAACGGCCGCGGTAGCCGGCACCCGAAACCGGAACGCGGCCGGTGTCAGCCTGGTTCCAGGTGGTGGCCATGATGTCAGGCTTCCAGTAATCGTCGCCCATGGCCAGGTACTCGGGATTGAGCGAGATGGCCAAAATGCCCTTGGTGCAGCCCTGCACGCACGACAGGCAGGCGCGACATTCGTAGAGCGGAACGATCGATGTCTGCGGGTCGCGGTTGTAGGCCGCTTCCTTGCGGTAGGTGTCGAACACGCAGCGGGGCTTCACGCAGTTGCTGCAGCGGGCGCAATCCTCACGCCAGTCCACGCTTCCATACTTGCCCACGTGGCGAAAGCGTCCCGCCGTGGGCACTGGCTTGATATGGTACTTCTCAGACATCGCGCGCTCTACGCTAAGCGGGCTTCTTTGATCACCGCTGCGGCCAGCGGTTCACAACCCGCGCTGTGGATGTGGATGCCGCGCACCCCGGCCATGGCCTTGGCCTTGCCTGCGATCTCGGCCGCGATGGCCACGCCAGCCTGGGCCGCGTCGCCGCTGCGCAGGCGCTTGAGGATGTCGTCACTGATGGGGCTGCCCGGCTGGGTGCGCAGCTCCTCGGCTTGCGCCACACTGGTCAGCGGCAGCACGCTGGCGATGATGGCTGCTTGCTTGTCCAGGCCCGCGGCCCGCACAGCTTTGAGCCATTCTTCGAAGCCGGCCAGATCGAAAATCGGATCGGTGAGCAGAATCTGCGCGCCCGCCGCGATCTTCTTCTTGGTTTGCCTCACGGCCAGTTCGATGGGCCGAAGGTACGGGTGGGCGGCCGCCGCTACGGTCAAGGCGGGCGTCGCCGGGAGCTTGCTCCCGCTGAAATCCAGCCCCGCGCTCGCCATCTTGGCCAGGGCCTGGGTCAGCTGCACGGAATCCATGTCGTAGGCACCCGCTGCCTGAGGAAACCCGCCCAGCGCCTGGTGCATGCCAGACATGCAGAAGAAGGTCTTCACACCCAAGGCCGAGGCGCCCAGCACGTCCGATTCCAGCGCCACGCGGTTGCGATCCCGCGTGCACAGGCTCAGTACCGGCTCGATCTTCTCTGCGGCCAGCAGCACCGCGCAGGCCAAGGCCGAACCGTGCGACTGCTCGGCGTGGTCGCCCACGATCACGCCGTCGAGTGACGGCGGGAAGCAGGCCGCCAGCTTCTTCACCGCCGTCGCATCGGTTGCGTGCGGAGGAATACAGGCGGCGGTCACGACCGGTTTTCCGCTGCCCAGTTTCTCGGACAACTTACTCATCGCCATCATCTTTGTCTTCCAGTTGGTACGGGACATCCTCTGACAGGCCCGTGGTGCGCAGCGGGGTCGGGGCCAGGGCAGCCACGCCAGCGACGAATCGATCGCGCACCGCCGCCACCTTCTGGCCCAGCGTTGCATCCACGCTGGCCGGAGCCGCGGCCCCAGCACCCAGGGCCATGTCCTGCACCGCCGAGCCGGGCAGGTGGAACAACATCAATCGGTCTTTGCCGAGGCCAATCTCTGCCAGCAGCGAGGAAACCACCTCAATTCGCCGACGGCAACGCTTGTTGCCTTCGTGGTGGTGGCAGTTGCCCTCTTCACAGCACACAACAGCGACTGCGTCCGCGCCGCCTTCAAAGGCCTTGAGCAGGTGTTCCGGTTGCAGCCGGCCCGCACAGGGCACCACTACCTCTTGCACCGGGAAGGGCCAGCCGAAGTTGGGCGTCTCAGGCCGAAAGCGCTTGCCCGAAGTGGGCATGCGGCCAGTGCGCGCGCTGTTCTCGCATACGAAAACCACGATCACGGGAGCAGCGGCCGCGGCCGGACGCGCACCCGATTGTGCTGTCGCCGCTTCAGCCACGAAAATCGTCTCCTTCTTCCGTCCGCTCATACGAAAAGACACGACGAGTCACCGAACCGGTGACAGTCGGTGGTTCGGTCCACCGTGCTGGCCCGCTGGTCGTCATGTTTTGCCATGTCGAGTGCGTCTTCATTGCAGCCGCCCGTTTTGAGTGACGGGGAAAGTAGACGAAAGCAGCATCGCGTGTCCAGACAGTCTGAGGGCCACTTTTGCTTTTTCGAGTGACTTCTGCTGCGCAAACCAAGTGGAGTAGTAGGATTTACTGCCAATTCACCTTTCAGTTACGTATTAGAAACAAATGCAGCTGCCGCGGCACACTTTAGCCGATTGACGCAGCGTCTGTTTACACAACAGAAACTCCACGGTTACGCAGCGGACATCAAATCCGTGCTCCGCCAGCTCCCGCTCCAAGGCCTCTGTCTCCCCTGCGTTTTCCACGGCAGGTATCTGTCGATGTAAATCGGCTCGCCCGCCCGGGTGCGGCGGTGAGGCTGTAGCTATCGACGGCCGCGGATGCGTATGGTCTGGGCCAGACCGCGGAAGCGCTTGGCTTCGTCAGGCACGGCCCTCTCACCCCGCTCGACCACCTGCAGCGCCTCATCAGGTCGACCCGCTTCCATCAACGCCACGGCCAGATCCCAGTACGAGTCCACCCATTGCGGCGCCAGCGCGATGGCGCGCTCAAGGCTTTGCACGCCCTCGTCGACGCGGCCCAAGCGCGCCAGCGCCAGACCCAGCCCTTTGCAGGCATAGGCATGGTCGGGCTTGAGCGCGAGCGCGCGACGGCAATGCGCCTCAGTGCTGAGGTAATCGCCGAGAAAGAAGCAAACGAAACCAGCAAGGTCGAGCAAGGTCAGATTCTCGGGCGCCAGGGCGAGACCCTGATCGATCTTTTCCCGCGCGTCGCCCAGCGCGTGCTCTTCGATGGCGGCGCGGGCCTGCTGGATGATGGTGTCGACCTCGGCAGCGAGCGCGTCGCCCACCGTCACCGATCCGCCGCCCACGGGCTCGTCGCTGCTCACGGTTGACCCCCGGCGGCCGAGGCTGCCCCCGGCGCGCGGCCGTGGAAGTAGCGGATCTCGTCGTCGGTCGGCTCCTCGGCCAGCAGCTCAAAGCGCCGGTGTTTGACCACCTGGCAATAGAAACAGTTTTCGTTCCCGCCTCCGCCTTGCGCGTAGGTGGCCCAGCTGCAGCCGCCGCGGCACACGTCGCGATAGCGACAGACACGGCAGAACCCGCCCAGCTGGGCCTCTTTGAAAAGCCGGTTGTAGGCGAAAGCGTCCGCGCGGTTCCAGATCTCGCGCAGGCTCTTCTGGCGCACATTGCCCTCGACAAAACGCGCCTCGCCCAGCATCGACGAGGGCAGCGAGAGACACCCCTTCACGTCTCCGCCGCTCTCGATCCCGATGACCTGGCAGCCCGCGCGACAGCCTAGCCAGAAGGGCAAGGCCGTGTCGGCATCGCGCAAGTCCGGCTCGGGGTTGCCGAAGTAGCCGATGTCGTCGCTGGGATAGACTTTGAATTCGGGGCAATTGATCCGGCACAGCTCCGCGATCTGGGGCACCAGCCACAACAGATCTTCGGGCGGCGAAACCATGTCTTTGTGCTGGCCCATGTTCCCGGTGGCGGTGGCGAACTGCAACTGCCAGGCGAACACGCGGTGATCCATCAAGAATTGCCGCAACGACTTGAGCTGGCCCTGATTGATTCGGTTGATGGTGGTGTTCACCGCCACGGGCAAGCCAGCCGCCACGCTGAGATCGATAGCGCGCACCACCTTCACGAAGGAGCCGGGAGCCCGAAATTCGTCATGCTCTTTTTCGAAGCCGTCGATGCTGAAGGCCGCGCCACACAGCCCGGCCTTCTGCGCCTGATCGATATGTTTGGTCGACCAGGTAAGTCCGTTCGAAATCAGGTTCACCCGCGCGCCCAGCTCGACCAGTCGCCGACCCACCTCGTGCCAGCCCGGGTACATCGTGGGCTCGCCGCCGCTCAGGGTTATGCGCCGGCACCCAAGCTCCACCAGCTCGCCGGCCACGCGCATGCACTCGTCGAGAGACAGCTCGTCCGGCCGCTTGCTGCCGGCGATGGAGCCGCAGTGCTTGCACCGCAGGTTGCACGCCAGGGTCAATTCCCACACGCAAGCGCGCGGGAAGAACCCGACTCGCTGCAGGATTTCAATCACGAGGGAGTTCTACCTGACTAATTCTTGGCCGGCATGGGCGCCATGTAGAGCGGCATCGGCCCCAGGCCGGCGTCCTGCTTCGGCTGCGGCGCTGAGTACCTCATAGGAAGCCCCGCGTCCGGCATCGTCGCCATGTAGAGAGCCACTGCGCCGCCGAGATCTTTCTGCCCGGCGTCCGGCGGCATCGGTCCCATGTACAAAGTAATCGACCCTGTCATTCCGCCAGTCCCCGTCACTCCGCCCGTCCCAGTCGTTCCGCCGGAGCCCGGCATGCCAGCCATGGCCATATAGACGGCAATCGCGCCCCCCCCAACAGTGCCGCCAGGCACCGTTGTTCCCCCCTTCCCGGTCACTCCGCCTGTTCCCGTCGCTCCCCCCGCGAGCGTCATGCCCGCCATGCCCATGTATAGAGGAACAGCTGTCATTCCGCCTGCGCCCGTCGCTCCGCCGGCCCCTGTCGCTCCGCCTGCGCCCGTCGTTCCGCCTGCACCGGTCTCTCCGCCGGAGCCCGTCATACCCGCCATCGCCATGTACACAGCGATCGCGCCGCCCCCAGCAGAGCCGGCCTGGGCGGATGAAGTATCCGCAGAGCCATCCTGACTGGCGTTCAGCGAGGTATCGCCGCACCCCACCAGCGCGAGCCCGATCCCCATCGAGGCAGGCACCACCACATAGCGAACCGTATCCCTGAGGAAAATATGGATACGCTCTCGGATGTCTTTCTCTCTCATGATGGGCTCCTTGCGCTACCGAGTGACTACTTGCGACGTTACGCCCTCCCGAGAACAGCAAGTGTCATGCCACGGACTTTCAGCCTGCATGGGACAGGCAAGTCCTCATAATAGCACGTGCGCCGACGCCTTCCCCGGTGCTTTCTATGAACCTCGTGGCAGCGTCGTCTCAGATTTCTGAGGCGATGCCCGAATGTGAATCACCCGCCAACGCGATCCGTCTCGCACTGGTCTATGGCTACCTAGTGCCTCCGGTCAGAATTTNNTCTGACCGGAGGCACTAGCCGCCGGAGCCGCCGCTGGGTACTCCCCGGCCAGCATTCCGTAGATGCGCGAGCTGCGGAAATGGTTGCGCAGCCACACGTGCTCGCGCAGCATGCCCTCGTAGGTCATGCCCAGCTTCTCCATGACCTTGGCCGACGCCGCATTCTGCGTGTGACACTTGCCCCAAACCCGATGAAAGCCCAGACGACGGAAACTGAGTTCGAGCATCGCTGCGGACGATTCAGTGGCATAGCCCTTACCCCAAGCCTCACGCAGAAACCAGTACCCAAGCTCGGCTGAACTTGGGGAGTCTCGCTCGACCATCAGGCAGCAACTGCCAAGATAGCGGCCCGTCGCTGCATCCTCGACTGCGAAGTGCCACTGCAACCGCGGTTCGGCCCTCGCTCCCTCGATGACCATCGACAGAAAGGCATCGAGTTGCCCCTCGGTGTCGAGGAAAAGCAGCATGTGCTTGATCTGGTCGGGGTCTCGCACGATGGCGAGGAGCGCCTGGCGGTCGCTCGGCTCGAACTCACGGATGAGGAGCCTTTGGGTCCGAATCGGATCGATGCGGGGCATGTCTTCTCCAGTTGGCGGTGCGAAAGGCATTCGATCCCCGAGGCTGTCGGGTGTCAAGAAGCGCCTTCCCGCGCCACGTGAGCCAAGAATGGACGCCCCTGCTACTGGAAGGGTTGAACAGTGCGAGGGCGCAGGCTGCCCCCGGCCTCGATCTGAGAGGAGATGCCATGGAACGACACTTCGCGTCACAGCGACCTCGCAGTTGGCTGCAGCATGAGTTGGACCTGCGTGTCCTCGTTTCGGTTCTGCTGGTTGCCCTCCTGGCTGCTTGCTCTTCGTCGAATTCGCCAGGCCATTCAGGAGGCAGCGCCGGTGGTGCGCACAGCAACACAGGCGGCAGCACCAGCGGAAACGGCGGACAGACGACAGCCGGCGGTACCACGAGCGCGGCGGGCTCAATCGCGGTGGGTGGATCGATCGGCCCGGGTGGGACGACCACCCCGAGCGGAGGCACCACGGCTGCTGGGGGCACCACGGTCGGTGGGTCGACTACGGCAAGTGGCGGCACGAGCGGCGGCGGTGCAACTGGCGGCGGCGCAATGGCCGGCAGCAGCAGCGCAACCAGCAGCGCCGCAACGGCCGGCAGCAGCGCGACCGCCGGCAGCGGCGCAACGGAAAGTGGCGGCACTGCGAGTGGCGGGCGCACGACGACCAGGAGCGGCGGGCTCATCGCCGGTGGCACCACGGCCAATGCAGGGACCACGAGCACAGGTGGTACGTCCAACAACGGTGGAACGGCAGGCACAAGCCGACCCGACGCTGGCGTGGATGCGGCTCAGGATGTCGCCTCGCCCGATGCGCGCGGTGGCGGGGGCGCCGGAGCCGGAGGAACGGCCGGAGCAGGGGGAACCGTGGCCGGCGGCACGGGCGTAGCCAGTTTCCACTGCGTGAACTGGGCCGACAACCGGGACAACTTCGTCGACGGACATCTCCTCATGTCCGGGATCACTTCGGACACGGACACCTATGACGGCGTCACGACCAAGGCCAACATCGTCGTGGGAGCCTTCACCGATCTCATAAAGGCCAATTCCTTCCGCATGCCCATCAACGAGCCGACTGCTCTTGACCCTTGGTGGAATTCGTACAAGGCCGCCATCGACGTCGGCATCGCCAAGGGAATGAAAGTGATCATTGGCTTCTGGGCGAAAGACAAGAACATTGGCAAGCCAGTCGACAACACCCGCTGGTACAGCATGTGGAAGGTCGTGATCGACGCCTACGTGAGCAATCCGCTGGTGTTTTACGATATCCACAATGAGCCGCACGGATTCACGCCTGCGGCGTGGGTCACCCAGGTCAATGGCTGGCTCGCGCAGTTCCCCAACGTGCCCCGGCAGCAGATCATCGTGGCAGGCAGCGGCTGGGACGACAACGTTGGCAATGTGGCCAGTTCCTGGCCTGACCTGATGATGGAGATTCACAATTACGCGAGCAACGGCCCAACCACCCAGGCAGGGTGGAAATCCAACCTGCTCAACCGCCTTGGCAACGCTGTCAGCCGCACCATTGTCGGCGAGTGGGCGGGCACGTTGAACGAGGACTTCACCACCGGGATCGATGGCAACGCAGACAAGTCCTTTATCGTCGGTACGGCCAACACGATCTATGACAACAAGATGGGAAGTTGCTGGTGGGCAGGTGCGTTCGCCCCCAGCGGAGGCACCTCGGGCACGACCCTGCTGGTTCAGAAGGGGACCGGAGACACCATGACTTTCACCGTCCAGGGTCCAGCCGCCCTCACCTATATTCAGCACTCGTGGGGTCTCAACTGAGCTGACAGCCTCTTCGAGTTCGCCCTCGGCTGTGAAAGGGCAGCCCATCTCGCCAAACGAGCGTACAATGTTCCTGGGCCATGAAGGAACACGAGATCCGGCAGCGCATCGAGGGCTTCCTCAAGCGAACCGCACGCGAGCTTGTCGTGCCGGCATCGGTGGGTCTGGGCCTGGCGCTCGTCGGCTGCGACCACACTGGAATCAAGGTCTCCCGGGACGCAGCGGCTGAAACGGCCCAGTCCGCCGCGCCCGACGCGGCCGACGCGATGCTGGCAAGGGATAGCGCTGCCAGTGTCCCGGACACGGCCAGCCTGCGGGATTTCGGAATGAACGATGACAGGCCCGCCCTCGACGCGTTCAAAACAGACCTGCCCAACCTGATCATTCCGTACGGGGTCCGCATAGAGCCGGACGCGGGCTCGGATGCGGCTGCACAAGGCGTGGACGCGGCGGCCCCGGATGTGGTTGCCCCGGATGCGGATTCAGGCGCTGCGGACGCCGAGGTTCGCGCCCCGGACGCTCGCGACGCAGGCAAGGCTGACCTGCCCGCGATCATGCCGCCGTACCTGCCCCCGATCATGCCGCCCTACATGCCTCCGCCCCAGCCCGATGCTGCCCAGGACATTCGGGCAGACCTGCCCGTGAGCGTGCCGCCGTACACGGTTCCGCCCTACATGTCTGCGCCCCTGCCCGATGCCGCACAGGATGTTCGGGCGGATCTGAGACTGCCGCTGCCTGCTCCGTTGCCAACACCGGTCTACATGGGGGCAGCTTTTGGCCCCACGCCACCACCACCACCACCACCACCACCACCGCCACCGCCACCGCCCTCCCTGCCGCCGGATGCTGCCCCGGCTTTGCCGATCATACCGCCGCAGCCCCCGCCCGTGCCGGTGCCGCCGGTCAAGGCGCCGAAGTAGGCCGCCAACTGTGGCAGCGGCCAGGAGCGATAGGTGCTGGAAGTTCTGAGGCGGGCCGGAATCGCTCCGCGCGCCTGCGCGTGGGAGTTGACCTTGGGGTGCAACTTGCGCTGCCGACACTGCGGATCGGCGGCAGGTCCGCGCCGCTCCGACGAGCTGACCCTGGAAGAATGCCTGCGTGTGGCCGACGAGCTGGGCGCCTTGGGATGCGAGCGCGCCACGCTCACCGGTGGGGAGCCCACGCTCTACCCGGACTGGGACGTGGTGGGAAAGCGCCTGGTGCAGCACGTCCCCGAGGTCAGCCTGATCTCCAACGGTTGGGCGTGGACCGCGCGCCATGCCCAGCAGGCCGCGCAGGCCGGCCTGCGTGGTGTCGCGTTCAGCCTCGACGGGCTGGAAAAGGAACACGACTGCTTTCGCGCCGAGGGTTCGTTTCGTCGCGTGGTCGAGGCGGTGAAACACACCTTGGCAGCCGGCCTGCCCGTGGGCATCAACACCACGATTCACCGTCTGAACACGAGCCAGCTTCCCCAGTTGCGCCAATTTCTCATCGACATCGGCGTGCGCACCTGGCAATTGCAGTTCGCCATCGCCACCGGCTACATGGCCGAAAACCGCGACCTGGTGGCACCGCCCGAGGAGCGGCTGTGGCTGATTCCGCAGATCGCGGAAATGTGCCGTGCCAGCGACAACCGCATCAAAGTCTACGCCAGCGACCACATCGGCTACTTCGGCAAGCCCGAGCGCGACCTGCGCACCGGCGACACCTCCATGCCGTTCTGGCTGGGCTGCCGCGCCGGCTGCCATGTCATCGGCATCGAGAGCAACGGCAACGTGAAGGGCTGCCTGTCGCTACCTTCGCAGGTCCAGGGCGAGAGCCGCTTCGTCGAGGGCAACCTGCGCCAGAGCAGTCTGCGCGAGATCTGGAACCGCAAGGGTGCCTTCGCCTACAATCGCGAATTCCGTATCGAGCAACTGGGAGGCTTCTGCGCCGTGTGCCGCTATTGCGACATCTGTCGGGGCGGCTGCACCTGGACCATGTACGCCGAATCACCCGCGCTGGCCGCGGGCAATCCCCACTGTTTCTACCACCAGGCCGTCAAGCACGGGCGCGGCGACTTGCTCGACGAAGAGCCCACGGACGAGGAGAAGGCCTTCTTCGGCTAGCTCCCCGCCTCGACGGCGTAGTCGTCCAGCAGCTCCTCCATTCGTGCGAAGACCTGGACCATGGTCTCCTCGTCGGGCAGAAGCGTGATGCGGAAGTGATCGCGGTAGGGAACGTTGAAGCTGGTGCCCGGGGCCACCAGCACGTGCTTGCGCTCCAGCAAGTCGAGCGCGAATTTCTGGTCGTCGAAATTCGGCAGCTTGCTGGTGTCCACCCGGACGAAGGCGTACATGGCCCCGCGGGGCGGAACCACCGACAGATACTTGCTGCGTTTGCAGCCGTCCAGAACTGCCGCGCGCGTCTGGAACAGGCGACCGCCCGGCCGCACCAGATCGCGAATCGACTGGTAGCCGCCCAGAGCGGTCTGCACGGCCCACTGGCCCACAACATTGGAGCACAGCCGCAGCGACATGATGGTGTCTAGTCCCATCAGGTATTCGCGCGCGTGGTCCTTCTCGCCTGAGAAACTGAGCCAGCCCACGCGA
>PMLB01000425.1:0-9114 GCA_003158735.1 Myxococcales bacterium
AGCGTCGCCGTGTGCGACTGTCTCGCTGAGCTCATGCTGCCGGTGGCGGTGAATGCCCCGGTGGCTGGACTGTACAGCTCAGCGCTACCGAATCCGTCACCACCCGCGACGAGTACCATCCCGTTCGGCAACAAGGTCGCGGTGTGACTCCACCGTGCAGCAGTCATGTCGCCCGTCGATGCAAAATGAGGCGGGTTCTTGTTGCCACCACTGCACCCAGCTGCGGCCGCGAAAACGACGGAAAGCACCGCCAACTTCACGAAGACCGAACGCACACAATTCGACATGAAATCTCCAATGGTACGTGGCACGGGAGCTACGTCGACCACGGAGCTATCGTACCTGAAGAACAGCCCTGGCGGCTATTCCTCGAACAGCTCCGCGCTGGCGAGAGCGGCGCCGGTATAATCGGCTTCTCCGCCGGCGAGGAGCACCTTCTGGTTGGGCAACAACGTCGCTGTGTAGAGCGCCCTTGCCGCGGTCATGCTGCCATTTGGCGCGAATGTCCCCGTCGCTGGATCGTATAGTTCTGCGCTCGCGCGGGGATTCCCAAAGATGTCGCGTCCACCGGCGACGAGCACCGTGCCGCTGGGCAATAGCGTCGCCGTGTGGCCGAGCCTTGCTTCGGTCATCCCGCCGGTGGCGGTGAATGTTCCGGAGTTTGGGTCGAACAGTTCCGCGCCTACGGCGTAATCGTCCATGCCGCCGCCAGCGAAGAGAACCATTCTGCTTGGCAACAGCGGCGTCGCCGTGTGTCCGCCCCTTGCCACTGGCATGTTGCCGGTGGGCGCGAATGTTCCGGCGTTTGGGTCGTAGATCTCCGCGCTCGCGAGTCCTGCGCTGCCATTGGTTCCGCCGGCGACTAGCACCTTGCCGTTGCCCAACACGGTCGCCCTGTGTCCGCCCCTTGCCGTGGTCATGCTGCCGGCGGGTGTGAATGACCCGGTTGCTGGGTCGTATAGTTCAGCACTTGCGAGACAGGAGCTGCTGTCACCCCATCCGCCGGCGACCAGCACCTTGCCGTTGGACAGGAAGGTCGCCGTGTGAAAACTCCTTGCCGTGGTCATGCTGCCGGCGGGTGTGAATGACCCGGTTGCTGGGTCGTATAGCTCCGCGCTCGCAATCCAGTTGCTGCCGTAGTATCCGCCGGTGACTAGCACCTTTCCGTCTGGCAGCGATGTCGCCGTGTGGTTGCTCCTTGCCGCGGCCATGCTCCCCGTCGCGACGAAGGCTCCGTGCAACACCGTGGTCCCGGTCGCGCCGTCGCTGCTACTACTGCACGCAGTAGTTGCAGCGAAGATGACGAAGAGAACAGCCAATCCCACGACCAAAGCACGCACCCGATTCGACACGGGATCTCCAGTGGCATGTGACATGGAAGCTACGGGCGCTCGATCGACCACGCGAACTATTGTACCCAAAAGGCAGGCGTCGAGGCTATTGGTATAGCTCCGCGCTCGCGAGGGAATACCCGTCGCTGCCGCCATATCCGCCAGCCACAAGCACCGTCCCGTCTTGCAACAGCGTCGCCGTGTGCTGCAACCTGGCCACTGACATGCCGCCGGTGGCGTTGAACGTGCCTCTTGCCGGATCGAATAGCTCTGCACTCGCGCGAGCAATGTTGCCGTCACCTCCGCCGGCAACAAGCACGGTCCCACCGAGCAGCAGCGTCGCGGTGTGGCCGTGTCTGGACACGGTCATGCCGCCGGTGGGGGTGAATGCCATGACGGCCGGGTCGTACAGCTCCGCGCTCGCAAGGCCGTTGCTGCCTTGGTATCCGCCCGTGATGAGGGCAGTTCCGCCGGGCATCAGGGTCGCCGCGTGGTCCAACCTTGCCACCGACATGCTGCCAGTGGCGGTGAAGGTTCCGGCCGCAGGGTCGTACAACTCCGCGCTCGCGAGCCCAGATCGGACGCTGCCCGCGTATCCGCCAGCCAGGAGCACCGTTTCGTCGCCCAATAGCGTCGCTGTGTGGCGCTCCCCTCCCACGGATATGTCGCCAGCGGCGGTAAATGTTCCGTCGGTTGGGTCGTAGATCTCTGCGCTCGTGACGGTCATGCGACCGGCTCCGCCGCCCGCGACGAGCACCGTCCCGTTGGGCAAGAGCGTCGCCGTGTGCGCGTCTCTTGCCTCGATCATGCTGCCAGTTGCAGCGAACGTTCCGGTGGCTGGGTCGTATAGCTCGGCGCTTGCGAGAATCTCCTCAGAGGCGCCAATGAAGTAGTTTCCGCCGGCAATCAGCACCTGACCATTGGGCAACAACGTCGCCGTGTGCAACACCCTTTGCGCGGACATGCTGCCGGTCGCGGTGAACGTCCCGGTTGCCGGATCGAATGTTTCCGCGCTCGCCAAGACCGTGCCGGAATTGGCGCCGCCCGCGATGAGGACTGTCCCGTCGGGCAACAGCGTCGCGGTGTGGCCATCTCTGGCCACGGTCATGTCGCCGGTCGGCGCGAAGCCACCAAGACTGCTGCGAGCACTGCCTCCACTGCATGCAGCAGCGACGACGAACAGCAGCAGCAGGATCGACTTCACGATGCCGGCGAGCTATTCCTCGATGAAGCTCTTCAGGTGCAAGCTGCGCGACGAGTGGCGCAACTTGAGCAGAGCCTTGGCCTCGATCTGGCGGATGCGCTCGCGTGTGACATCGAAGTCCTGGCCCACCTCTTCCAGGGTGTGCTCCGATTTTTCGCCGATGCCGAAGCGCATGCGTAGCACCTTTTCTTCCCGCGGGGTCAGCGTGGCCAGCACCTTGCGCGTCTGCACCGCCAGGTTCATCGAGATCACGGCGTCGGCCGCCGAGATGACGCTCTTGTCCTCGATGAAATCGGACAGATGCGAGTCCTCTTCCGCGCCGATGGGGGTTTCCAGCGAGATGGGCTGCTTGGCGATGTTGAGCACATTGCGGACTTTGTCGAGCGACACTTCCATCTTCTCGGCGATCTCCTCCGGGGTCGCCTCGCGTCCCAGTTTCTGCACCAGATAGCGGCTGGTGCGGATGAGCTTGTTGGTGATCTCGACCATGTGNNATGCGGATGGTGCGCGCCTGGTCCGCGATTGCCCGCGTGATGGCCTGCCGAATCCACCAGGTCGCGTAGGTGGCGAACTTGTAACCGCGCTTGTACTCGAATTTGTCCACCGCCTTCATCANNCAGGCCGATGTTGCCCTCTTGGATCAGGTCGAGAAACTGCAAATTGCGGTTGGTGTACTTCTTGGCAATGGACACCACCAGCCGCAGATTGGCCTCGACCATCTCGGCCTTGGCCTGCTCGGCCTGGCGCTCGCCGTCTTGTATCTCCACCACAGTCTCACGAAGGACTTGCTCGGTCATGGTGGCCTCGTTCTCCACCTGCTTGACCTTCTTCCTGGCGCTGTCGATGAGCTTGGCCAGCGCTTCGATCTCGTCGGGGCGCAGACCCAGCTTCTTGGCCACCGCACGCTGGCGCAGGGGCGAAGAACGGATCTCGCGCAGGGCCTTGCGGAACCCCTGCTGGGGCAGGCCGGCTCGATCTTCGTAGTCGGCAATTTCGCGCTGGGCGGCTTCGATGCGCGACACCAGAGCCTTGAGCCGGACAACGATGCGATCGAGCTGCTTCTTGTTGAGGCGCAGGTTCTGCAGGACATCGACCATTTGCTGCTTGATGGCTGCGACCTGGCTCCTGACTTTCTTGTGCGCGGACTCGGTGGCGGTCTTCTTTTGCTCGACCTTCTCCATTTGCTTGTGCAGCCGGCGCACCTTCTCGATCACCTTGCACACCCGCTCGACATGCCAGTCCTCATCGAACTCGCTGTCATCCTCATCCGCGTCCCTGACCACCTCCTTGACCCGAATCTTGCGCTGGCGCAGTTTGTCGCCCAAGTCCAGGATTTCCGAGATGGCGACGGTGGAATTGAGCACCACCTGCAGCACACGGCGCTCGCCGTCTTCCATGCGCTTGGCGATTTCCACCTCGCCCTCGCGGGTCAGCAGCGAAACCGAGCCCATCTTGCGCAGATACATGCGCACTGGATCGTCGGTCCTGGCGTAAACGTCCTCATCCTCTTCTTCCGCTTCGGGGACGTGCGCGGGTTCCGGCTCGGCTTCTTCCTCATGGGCCGCTTCTCTCGGGGGTGACTTGTCGCTGTCCTTCACATGGAACGCAGACTCCACGATCTCGATGCCTTCGCCGCCCAGGGTCGACAGCCAGTCGTCGATATGGTCGGACGAGCCGATGCTTTCGACCATGTGATCGTTGACTTCGTCGAAGGTGAGGAAGCCCTTGGCCTTGCCGATGGAGATGAGATCGCGCTGCTTGCGTTGGTTTTCCTTGCTCGACACGGCTCCTCGCTTGGCCGCCAACTTGCCGACGGCTTCGACGTCCTCGTCGTCCGGGCCGTCGTCGTTCAGTTGCTCGTCGGCTTCTTCGATCATGTGGTCGGGACCTCTCAGGTGGAAGGCAGAACACTCATCTTGATGCGAATCGGTTCCATCGTCCTCAAGAGTTGTCCATCAATCGTCGCCAAAGGCGAATCTTGTCGCGCAAGTGATCGAAAACATTGCAGCACCCGGTCCCGAGGCGCCAGTATCTAGTCATCCCTTCGGCGGTGGGAGAATTTCTTCAACAATTCGCGCTAGTTGCCATCACCTGCGGCTAGTTCCAAATGTCCCGGTGCGTAGCTGGCGTTCACCAAACTTGGTCACCCTCATCGGGCATCGTGACTCAGCTTCTCACGCGTTTCGTGATTATCGAACGAATTTTATCGAAGCTCGGCGGTGGCCCGCCGCGCACGACTTTTCCATCGACGAACACTGCATCCGATATGCCCCACTTGGCGACCGCTCCCGGCTCCGAGGTGTCGATCTCGCAGTAGGCGGCCTTGTCGCCCAGCTCGTTTGCCGCTCGTCGCGCACGCTCGACAACCAGATCGCCGCCAGTGCACCATCCGCTCACGAAGGCGGTCACATTGACCTTGCCTGGCACCGGGTCGGGCAGCTTCGTGCCCTTAGGGTGCCAGCGCGGCGGCTGCGCGTCCCCGCAGAACGGTTTCCACAGCAGGACCGAAATGCCCTGGCGGTCAGCCTTGCGGTAACCGTGCTTCTTGAACCACGAGGCCTTCATCCAGAAGGGGAGCCAAATGCCCCAGGCTGCCATGCCCTTCGCTCCCAGGGAGCGTGCGTCCGCCTCGGCTGCTTCAAGCAGGGCGCTCCCCATGCCGTGCCCCTGGAAGTTGCCGCGGCCTTGCTTGTGGCCGTGGACCCAGATGCACGGGATGAAGTACAGCCCGGAACCATCGACGTGCGAATACTCGACAGGGAGGTACTGGATCATGCCACCCAGCGTGCCGTGATCGTCCACCGCCAACTTCGCCCGCAGGCCCTTGGCAAGGAAGCGGTCGATCCACTGGGCGCGGCGACAACCAGCCTCCTTGGCATCTTCCGACCAATCCTCGAGACAGATCGAGAAGAGGGCCTTGTTCTCGTCGGTGAGGTCGATGATCTTCATGCGGAAACTCCTGCCGGACAGCCCATCCATACCTCCACCCAGACCGATCTGCTGTCAAACACAAATGTGAGCACTGCCGGCCTACTACTGTGGCGTGCGGTTCAGGCGCGCCACCTCGTAGCCTTGCTCGCGCAGGCGCCCAATGATCGCTTCATAGACGGTGGCATCCATGGTCGGCGTGCGGCTTAGGATCCACAGGTAGTCGCGGCTGGGATGACCGACGACCGCGTACTGGTAGTTTGCGCCGAGATCGATGATCCAATAGGCGCCCCAGAAAGGCCTGAAGAAGCTCACTTTCAGCTTGGCGTTGCTGGTTCGGTCGACCACCCGCGCGCGTCCTAGGGCCGACTCCTCCTTGCCGGTGAGCGAGCCCTTGCGGCAGCGGTTGAGCACAGCGATGTCTCCGTCGCTGCGCATGGTGTAGGTCGCGGTCGTGCCGGTACAGCCGAGCTGGAATCGTTGCGGGAAGCTGGCGATGTCGTACCAGGTTCCTAGGTAGCGCTGCAGGTCCACGCGCGGCACGGTTCGCAGCTCGGGCAGACCGAGGCGTGCGGTTGTCGTCTTCGCACAGCTGGTCGCGGCCAGCGACGCGAGCAGAACGGTCGTAAGTGTTGTCCTAGCAGTGCTCGCGTTGCGTTTCATCTGCTATTCCAATACCAAGCAGCCAGAAAGTCTGTGGCAGCAGCGTGGGATGTCAACCCCGACCTTCGCGTCCCGCATCGATGGAAAAGCGTCGCCCCTCGTGGCAGTCTGGTGTTCGCGGCAGGAGCGAGACCATGACGACGCACACCGAGCCCGAGCCTTCGCGCGAACAGATGCCCGTCATTTTCGCTGCGCACGGTGCGCCGATATTGCTCGACGACATCCAGTGGATGGCCGAGCTCGCGGCGTGGGCCAAGGCGATGCCGAAGCCGAAAAGCATTCTGATGGTCTCGGCTCACTGGGAAGAGCGTCCGACCACGCTGGGCGCGACTCGGACGGTGCCGCTCATCTACGACTTCTACGGGTTTCCCGAGACGTACTATCAGACCCAGTATGCCGCTCCGGGCGCGCCCGATCTGGCCGCACGCGTGCGCGAGCTTCTGCGCCACAAGGACATGCCGGTTGCCCAAGACCCAGAGCGCGGGCTGGATCACGGGGCCTATGTCCCGCTCGTGGCTATGTATCCCGAAGCCGACGTGCCCGTGCTCCAGATCTCGATGCCAGTCCTGGACGCCCGGGAACTCTTCAGGCTGGGCCAGGCCCTGGCACCGCTGCGCGAGGAGGGCGTGCTGGTGTTCGGTAGCGGCTTCCTCACGCACAACATGCGCTACGCGTTCCGCCCGGGCACTCCCCAGTGGGCCAAGGAGTTCGATGCCTGGGCAGCCGATGCACTCTTGCGCTTTGACGTGGATGCGCTCTTGGATTTCCAGACCCGCGCGCCAGCGGCCCAGATGGCGCTGCCAACCTGGGAGCACTACGCGCCGGTCTTGCTGTCCGTTGGTGCGGTGGCCGACCAGCGATCGCGAACAAGCTTTCCCATCACCGGCTGGTGGATGGACGGGGCGTTCACCAAGCGCTCGGTACAGTTTGGCTAGGAAGGACCCGTGAGCGAACGCGTTCGCGTCCTTCACAGCTGCGGCCACAAGCTTTCTTGAGGCCGGCCCGGCTTTCGGGTCTAATTGTTCGACAATGAGGCGCTTCCTATCCGCCCCGACTATCCTGGCTCTTCTCCTCGGGCTCGGCAGCTGTGCCCCGACCATCAAAAAGGGCGCGCCCGTCGTGCCCTCGCAGGGCTGGAAGGTTACGTCACCGAGCGGGCTGCTGACGATGGAGGTCCGGCATTTCTCACCGACTGGGACACCCGACTATCCCACGCAGCCGCGCCTGTACTTTCGAGTGGCGTTCGGCGGCGGCGAAGCCAAGACCGAAATATTGCGCTGGTCACCGCTCGGGATCACCCGGAAGGACGCGGATTTTACCGATGATCTTCGCTATCTCGGCGAAAGTCAGCGTCGGGTGACGGATGACTACACCCTGCCGCGCGGAAAACGCAGCCACTTCAGCAACGCCGGCGTGGAACACGTGCTCTCGTTCGAAACCCTCCAGAAAGCGCGCGTGGATCTCATGGTACGCGCCTACGACGACGGACTTGCTTTTCGCTATCACTTTCCCGAAGCCAATCGCGGGCCGTTCACCATTGCCGGTGAGGCCACTGGTTTTCGTTTCATGCCCGGTGCGCGGGCGATCTTGCTGCCCCAATACGAGCCCGGCGCGAGCCAGGACCAAGGCGGCCCGGCTGAGTGGATGACCGACTTGCCCGCGGGTAGCGCAGCACCGGCAGGAGCCCGTTGGGCGTTGCCCGCCCTGTTCGCTTCGCCCGACCGGTCGCGCTGGGCTTTGCTGGCCGAGTCCGGGCTGGCCGCTGGCCATGCGGCCCTCGGGCTGGCGGGCAAGTCCGACAGCGAGATCTATCGCTTTCGTTTCCCACATCCCGACGAGGAAGCGGGGCGCGGAGAGGTGCAGCCGAAATCGAGTCTGCCCTGGTCCACGCCCTGGCGGGTGTTGATCGTGTCAGATGGGCTGGCTGGTGTCGTGGAGTCGAGTCTGGTGACTGACCTGGGCGCGCCAGCCGCGGCCGCCGCGGATTGGGTCCGGCCCGGCAACGTGGTCCGACATCCAGGCGCGAGCGGACTCGAGCGGGCCAGCCTTGGCCCGGGCGTGCACCTGGCGGATCTCGCGGCTTCCATGGGCTGGGGCTACGCGCTGCTGTCCGCTCAATGGCCGTCAGGAGGTGGAAGCACGTGGCGCAAGTTGGTCCGCGCCACAGCCAGCAAGAAGGTTGGTTGGCTCATCGGTCCTCGGGACGCGGCCGGGCTGCCGCTCGCCGAGTTCTCGACCGCCGGACTCAAGGGAGTGCGGGTCGCGGTTTCGGCGAGTGGCAAGCCCGACGTGGTTGAATCCCTGCTGGCGATCCTGGAAGAGGCAGGGAAGCGCCACTTGCTGGTGCAGTTCGAGGGTCGAGTTCCGGGCGCGGGATGGGATCGTAGCTATCCACACCTTCTGTCTGCCACCGCCGGGCGGAGCGGCGCCCCTGAGCGCGACGGGGCCAGCCAGGCGCGCCAGAACGCCATTGATCCCTTCACCCGCAACGTGGTGGGCCCCATGGAACCCACGCCCATCGCCTTTCACAGTCCGGCGCACCCGTCGTCCGTGACCTGGGGTCACGAGCTTGGGTTGACCGTGGTTTTCGAATCCGGGCTGCGGTCTTTCGCCGAGAGCGACGGTGCCCTTCCCGATGAGGCCGTGAGCCTGCTGACAGGTTTGCCCAGCGCATGGGACGAAACCCGCCTGCTCCATGGTGATCCTGGCCACTCGGTCATCATTGCCCGGCGTAAAGCTCGCATTTGGTATGTGGGCGGGTTGAACGGCGATGCGGTGGCCAAGACACAGGCTGTTCCCATGGAACTTCTGGGCACGGGCCTGTTCAACATGATCCTCGTCGCGGATGGTCCCTCGGCGACCGAGTTGGTGGTCACCAAGCGGCAGCGCAACGCCACTGATGTTCAGGGCATCAAGATGGCACCCTACGGTGGTTTCCTCATGCGCCTGGTGCCGCAGAACTAGTGCCTCCGGTCAGAAGAGCGGTCA
>PMLB01000425.1:9119-21363 GCA_003158735.1 Myxococcales bacterium
GTGGCCGAAATTCTGACCGGAGGCACTAGCCGCTCACCACAGTCCACGGGCGCGGCAGAAAGTAGTCCTGGTAGGTGCGCAGGGCGTAGCGGTCGGTCATCCCGGTGATGAAGTCGGCGACCGCGCGCGAGAGATCCTCGCTGTCAGGCACGCCTTTGGGCCAGTGGCGCGCGTGGAATTCATCGGCGTGCAGATGGAAGTAGGCCCATAGCTCGCTGATGACCCGCTCGGCGCGCTCGAACTCTTTGCGGATGTCTGCGCGCTCGTAGACGCGTTCGAAAAGCACGTCCCGCAAAGTGACCAGGGCGTGCAGCACCTCGGGGCTCAGGCGAATCTGGCACTTTTCGTCGAGGCGCGAGGCCACCACCGCGTCGGTGACCAGACGGCTGATGCGCTGGCTGTGGGTCGAGCCCAACACCGCCACGACCTCGGCGGGCAAGTCGTGTTCTGACAGGATGTGCCCGCGAATGGCGTCGTCGAGGTCGTGGTTCACGTAGGCGGCAATGTCCGCGATGCGGGCAATCTGACCCTCCAAAGTCACGGCAGACAGCTCGGGGTTGTCCGACACGATGGGCCCCTTGCCCTTGGAGTGCTTGAGAATGCCGTCGCGCACTTCGACGCTGAGATTCAGTCCCATCCCGTCATGCTCTAGCACCTCCACCACGCGCACCGATTGTTGGCCGTGATGAAACCCGCCCGGGACCAGTTTGGCCAGGGCGCGCTCGCCGGCGTGGCCGAAGGGTGTGTGCCCCAGATCGTGACCCATGGCAATCGCCTCGGTGAGCGACTCGTTGAGGCGCAGGGCGCGCGCGATGGTGCGGGCGATCTGCGAAACTTCCAGGGTGTGCGTCAGGCGGGTGCGGTAGTGATCGCCCGCGGGCGCGAAGAACACCTGCGTCTTGCCCGCCAGGCGCCGGAAGCTTTTCGAGTGCAGGATGCGATCGCGGTCATGCTGAAAGATGGGTCGCGTGGCATCGGCTGGTTCATGCCGATCGCGTCCGCGGGAAAGGCGGCTCTTCTGCGCGAAGGGCGAAAGCACCTTTTCTTCGTCGGCTTGCAGTTGTTCGCGGATCGTCATGTCTCTTGTCGTACCACTGTCCAAGCAAGCGTGGACCGCTTGAGATATTCCTGCGCCTGTTTCGCTGGCGTTTCCATGTAGTTACGTCGAGGAAAGTTACCAGTATCCTGGCCGCAAGCGGTCGGTATCCTCGCCGCTAAATCGCATAGGCCTCACGGAAAGTGTCTTGCCGCGGTTTCGTTACGCTCCTACCTTGCCATGTGAAAGGCAAACTTCTATGAAATCGAGTCGAAACGGACGTCATTGGCTTCTTCCTGTGGTCGTGGTGTTGGCCATGAACGCCCTGGCGCCATCAGGGGCGCGCGCGCAAGAGCCGTCGCCAGTCGCCGCTGCAGCACCGGCTGCGGCCGGTGGCCCCGACCTCGCCACACGCGTGGCCGATCTGGAGGCCTACTTGAGCAATACCGCGCCCAAGGCTCTCAGCGTACCCGGTCCCGGCCACAACGCCTGGATGATGACCTCGACGGCGTTGGTTCTCTTCATGACCTTGCCGGGGTTGGCGCTGTTTTACGGGGGACTGGTCCGTCGCAAGAACGTGCTGTCGGTGATGGCGCAGTGTCTGGGGACGGCGGGCGCGGTCACCATCTTGTGGTGGGCCTTCGGCTACAGCCTCTGTTTCGGCAGCGGGTCGCCCATCCTGGGGTCGCTCAAGTTTGCCTTTCTGAAAGGCGTGGGCAACGCGCCCAATCCGGACTACGGGGCGTGGGTTTCGCACAACGTGTTTTCCATGTACCAGATGATGTTTGCCATCATTACGCCCGCACTCATCGTGGGCGCCATCGCCGAGCGCATGAAGTATTCGGCCATCATGGCCTTCATCGTGGGGTGGATGCTGCTGGTGTATTTCCCGCTGGCACACATGGTGTGGGGCAGTGACGGCATGATGAATGGCCTCTCCAACGCGAAGGCAGGCATCAAGGCCATCGATTTTGCCGGCGGCACCGTGGTGCACATGTCATCGGGCTGGTCGGCTCTGTTGCTGGCCCTCATTCTCGGCCGCCGCAAGGGTTGGGGCCATCGTCCCTTCATGCCTCACAGCATGGTGTTGACCATGGTGGGGACCGGGATGCTGTGGGTGGGCTGGTACGGCTTCAATGCGGGCAGCGCGGTCGCTGCGGACGGGATCGCGGCCAACGCGTTCACCGCAACCACTCTGGCAACCGCCGTGGCTTGTTTGGTGTGGCCCGCCATTGAATGGGTCACGCGCGGCAAGCCGACAATCCTGGGCTTCTGTTCGGGCGCCGTCGCAGGCTTGGTCGTCATCACCCCCGCGGCCGGCTTCGTGACCTCCACGGGCGCCGTGATCATCGGCGCCTTTGCCGGAACCGTTCCCTACTTTGCGTGCACCAAGCTGAAGGCTTGGCTCAAGTACGACGACGCGCTCGACACCTTCGGCGTCCACGGGGTGGGCGGGACCATGGGCGCTCTACTGACCGGCTTCCTGGCCACCCCCGAAGCCAACCCGAACCTCAACACCAACTTGGCGCAGATCGTGGGCAAGACCCTGTGGCTGGAGCAGCTCAAGGCCATGGGCCTGACCATCGCGCTCGCCCTGACCGGTACCCTGATCCTCGCCTACTTGGTGAAGGCGGTGATTGGTTTGCGGCCGGCTGCCGATTCTGAGGAAATGGGCCTCGACGACGCGGATCATGGCGAGGCCGGCTACCACTTCGACGAAGCGGGAGGATAGCGGTAATAGATAGGGCTGTGTTCGAGCCTTGTCCGACAGACCGACTTTCTCCTCGCGGGGGCATCGTGCGTGCGGCGCGCCGGCCCCCGGGTTGGATCGCAGCAGGTCCGCCGCCCCAGACGCCCGAAGACCCCGGGGATCTGTGGCCCGGCCCGGACGAGGACCTGTGCTGGCTGGCAGGCAACTGGCGCATCTTGCAGCGACTCGATGGCCACCGCACTTCGCTCGACGATCTGGTGACGGCACACCTGGCCGCGTCGCTCACCGCCACCCCGGCGCCCAAGCGCTGGCTCGATCTCGGCACGGGCATCGGCAGCGTGGCCTTGTTCCTGGCTTGGCGTTTTCCGCAGGCGCACGGGCTGGGCGTGGAGGTGCAAGCGATCTCGGCCGCCATGGCCCGTCGCAGCCTGGCTTGGAACGGCGCCGCCGATCGCGTGGAAGTTCGCGACGGCGATTTCCGCGATTCGGCGTTGCTGGCGGGGCAGGGGCTTTTCGATCTGGTGACCGGCACGCCGCCGTACTTTCCCATCGGGACCGGTCCCCAGTCCGAGGCGACGCAACGGGCGCCTTGCCGTTTCGAGCATCACGGCGGTGTGGAGGCGTACTGCGAGGCCGCCGCTCGCGTGCTGGCACCGGGCGCGCCCTTGGTCGCGTGCGAGGCGTGGATCCAGCGCGAGCGCGTCGAGCCCGCGGGGCGCGCGGCTGGCTTGGCGCTCCACTACTGGCGCGAGGTGATCCCACGCGAGGGCAAGACCCCGCTCTTCGTCGTCTTTGCCATGACCGCCGCGGCACAGGCCGGCACCGTGGTCAGCCCGCCAGCGCTGGTCGTGCGCGACGGCCAAGGCCGGCGCACCCTGGAATTCGCGGCGGTGCGCGAGGCCATGGGCATGCCCGCGTAGACAAGACCAGGTGCCGAGTCGCCAGTCGCGACAGTCGGTTGCTGGTTCGAGCGGACTATCTCACGTAGATGTCGGGCTTGGGCGGATCGGCCATGTTGGGGCTGATGCGGAACCCGGCGTGGGGCGGCTGGTTGTAGCCGGACTGCTCAAACGCGACCTGCGCCCGGTACGTCGGATCGTGCATGAGCGTATAGATCCGGCGCTTGGTCACGTCGGTCGTCGTGTACACCCGCAGGGCCACGTCGGTCGATTCGCGCCAGATGATCTCTTCGCGCCAGTCGCCCAGCAGGTCCGCGGTCAGCACCGGGGTGTTTTTGGACCCGTTGCACCCCGAGCACTGGCTGCAGGTCAGCAGGGTTCCACCGCCGGCCTTGGTGATCTGGTTAGCGTCTTCAAGCTCACGCCATTCGTCGGCGTCCCAGTAGATGACGAAGTTGCTCCCAGCACTGGGGGCAGCGGTGGTACCGTCGGCGCACAAGACCTGGCCCGAACCCGAACACGAGGCGCTGTCTTCGTTGCCCACGCCGACATATTCAGCGCGGCCACGACCGGTTGGGACAGCGAGGTTGGTAATGGCGAAGTAGGAGGTGCAGGTGGCACCGTCATGAGCATCCATGCCCCCAAGAGCCTCGTGAACCGAGAACACGGAGATCCCCTTGCCAGGAACCAACTCGCCCACGTCCATGGCATCGCCATGGCCCATTCCCGAGTTGCACTTCAAGGTTCCGGCGCTGTCGATGGTGAGTGGGCCGGTGATTATCTCCTGTCCACCGTCGCCGTCAGTGTCTGCCGCCATCTCTGAGTGGTCGCCGCCACCATTGGCGAAAGAGGTCGCACTGTCGTAGACCCAATTTGTCGCCAACGCCCCATTGCGGAAGGTTAGCGCAGACACCGTGGTGCGCGCGTAGTACCCACGGCCTGTGATGATGCTGGGCAGACCGTTCGCGACCGCGGGACCGCCGTCGGCAGGGAAATCCTTCACGAACGCAAACCCACCGTTGAATCGATCCGCCCGATTGCCGAAGGTGTCGCCCCAATCGGACGCCAGGCCGCGGGGAACCGGATAGTCGATGGTCGCCAGCTCCTTGCCGGTCGCCCCGTCGAATACCGTCATGTACTCGGGCCCGGTGACAATGTTGCCGATTGAATCGATGTAGACGGCGCTATCGTCGTCATTGGCAGCGGGTCCCGTGTGCAGATACGTCCCGCTTCCATCTTTGCTTCCCGGCGCAGTCTTGACGGCCACTTCGGCCTTCCCGTCACCGTCAAAATCGTAGACGACGAACGGGGTATACTGGGCTCCGCCGCGGCTGTTCGGCCCCAGTTCGATGCGCCACAGAAGTTTGCCAGCCAGCGTGTACCCGTCTAGCACAACGTTAGTACCGCCGAGAATCACCTCTTCTCCACGTGCCTGTGGCTCCCACTTGAGCACGATGTCGTATTGGCCGTCGCCATCGAGATCCCCTGGGCTGCCATCGTTCGCTTGGTACGTGTTTCCGGATGCGTCAGTGGGCGGTGGGGTAAGGGGGATGCTCAGGTAGTTCTGCGCCCAGGGCGTGGCCGCCCGGGACTGCGGCCCCTCGACTCCTGCGATCGCGGCGCTCACGGTGTAGCTTGAACTGGCGGTGCCCAACGCGTCCAGGTAGTTGGTACTGTCGGTCACTATCTGGATCTTGATGCCGTCCCGGTAGAGGTTGTACGAAACGTTGCCAGCCGTGGTGTCGTATTCGTAGCCAAACATGCGCCAGCCAACATAGACGCCGCCTACGACCGTCACTGCCACCACGCCGCGATCCAGGTTTTCCATCTGGTAGTGCCCGGTCGGGCCTACACCCGTTGACGTGACGCCGCCCGAGCTGGTTGCGCCGCCGGAACTGGTGACGCCGCCGGACTTGGTGATGCCGCCGCCTGAGCTGGCGATGCCACCCGAGCCGGTCACACCGCCGGATTTGCCGACGCCGCCTGAGCTGGTAGCTCCGCCTGAGTTGGTGACGCCGCCGGACTTGGTGATGCCGCCAGAGGCGATGACGCCACCGGGAATGCTGACGCCGCCCGAGCTGGTGATGCCACCGGAGCCGGTCACACCACCGGAGGTGATGACGCCACCTGAGCTGAAGACACCGCCAGAGCTGGCAATGCCGGCAGAGCTAGCGACACCGCCTGGACTGGTGATGCCACCTGAGCTGAAGACACCGCCAGAGCTGGCAATGCCGGCAGAGCTGGCGACACCGCCTGGACTGGTGACGCCACCGGCTTCGGTCGTTCCACTCAATGTTGTTCCACCGGTTCCCGGCCCGCTGTTTGCGCCCGTTCCTCCATTGGAGGATGAACTTCCATCTGGCGTTGTGGAGCCGGTTTGCCGAAGACCTCTGGAGCTGCACGCAAAGAACAGCATTCCCACACTGACGGCGCAGAGGATGGGCACAAGAACCGGTGCCCTAGTGGACTTGCCTCGCTGCATGGTGCGCCATCCTTTTCTGGCTCTGCACGGTCGAAATGGAAAGGTCGTCGTTCCGGCTGGCACAAGCCAGGCGCAACCACGGCCCCGCTAGCCGCTAGCGTCTACTTCACAAGGTAGATGTCAGGCACAGGCGGATCAGCCATGCCAACGCCGATGTGGAATCCCACATGCGGCGGCTGGTTGTAGGCCGAGTTTTCGAACGCGACTTGTGCGCGGTAGGTCGGATCGTGCATGAGCGTGTAGATGCGGCGCTTGGTCACAGTGGTCGTCGTGAACACTTTCAGAGACGCGTTGGTCGACTGGCGAAGCACCAGTTCCTCGCGCCAATCGCCCAGCAGGTCGGCGGTGAGCGTCGGGGTGGACTTGGTGCTGTTGCACGACCCGCAATCGCTACAGCTCAGCAAGGTTCCGCCGCCGACCTTGGTGATCGACGTGCCGTTTTCCAGCTCGCGCCATTCATCGTCGTCCCAGTAGATGAGGAAGTTGCTCCCAGCATTGGGGGTAACGGTGGCACCGGTGCCGCAATTGAGGTTGCCGGTGTGGCTCGACGAACAGGATGCGGCAGTCTCGTTCCCCACGCCGACATAGTCGGCGGCACCGCGCCCGTTGTCCCCACCTCCGGTCACGTTGAAGTAGAGTGTGCAGGTGGCTCCGTCATGACAATCTCCCCCGCCTACCGTCTCGTGAACCGTGAACACGGAGATCCCCTTGCCCACCACCAGCTCGCTTATGTGCATGGCATCGCCATGGCCCTGTCCCGAGCTGCACTTGAAGGTTCCGGAGCTGTCGATGGTGGTTGCGCCGGTGATGATCTCCTGTCCACCGTCGTTGTCCGTGTCTGCCGCCATCTCCGAGTGATCGCCACCGCCATTGGCTTTGCTATTTCCAGCGGCATCGCCGTCGAAAACCCAGTTCTTGGCCAACACACCATTCCGGTAGGTTAGCGAAGAAACAGTGAGGCGCGTGTAGTAGCCACGGCCCTGGATGATGCTCGGCTTTCCGGTGGCAACACCGCCTTCCTTCACGAAGGCCATCCCGCCGTTGAAGCGGTCCACCCGGTTGCCGTAGCCGTCGCCCCAAGCCGTCACGGTCCCGCGGGGTACGGGATAGTCCACCGTCGCCAGTTCCTTGCCGTCCGACCCTCGGAACACCGTGATCCACTCTGGCCCGGTCAGGATGTAGCCGGTGGCGTTGCGGTACACAGCGCTGTTGTCGGCGCCGGCAGCAGTGCCAGTGCTCAGATAGGCACCTGTGCCGTCCTTGGTTCCCGGTGCGGTCTTGACTGCCAATTCCGCCTTCCCATCGCCGTCGAAGTCCCCCACTGACATCTGCGTGTAGTGTGCCCCGGCGCGAATGTTCGGTCCCAGGTCAATGCGGAAGAGCTTGGTGCCCGCCAACGTGTATCCGTCAATGTAGACGTCGCTGGTGACGCCAGACTGGGCATTGTCATGAGAGTCCGACGGATCCCACTTGAGCACGATGTCGAGTTTGCCGTCGCCATCGAGATCCCCCGTGCTCCCATCGTTTGCGCTGTAGGATCCGCCCGGCGGTGTCAACGGAATGCTGGTGTAGTTCTGTGTCCAGGGCGTGACCGGATCAGACTGCGCGCCCTCGGTTCCTTTGATCACGGCGCTCACCGTATATTTCGAGGTGGCGGTGCCGGCCGCGTCCAGGAAATTGGTGCTATCGGTCACGTTCTGCAACTTGTTTCCGTCTCTATAGAGGTTGTACGAAACATTGCTGGCCGTGGTGTCGTACTCGGTGCCTAGCATGCGCCAACCAACATAGACGCCGCCTGTGACCTTCACCGCCACCACGCCGCGATCTAGGTTCTCCATCTGGTAGTGGCCGCTTCCCGACGGGGCGACTGTCGTATTTCCACCTGTTGGCGTGGTGTCCCCGCCGGCTGGCGTCGTGTCGCCGCCGGCGGTCGTCACACCGCCTGGGTTCATCTGCCCGCCAACTTGGGTCGTTCCACCCGATGCTGTGCCGCCTGGCCCAGGCCCGCTGCCTCCGCCTCCCGACGAACCGCACGCAGGGAACAACATTCCCAGACTGATGGCGTACAGGAATGACGCAATAATGCGAAATACTGGACCTTGCGTTGTGTGCTCTCGTTGCATGCGTTCCTCCCGGTAATCGAACCCATGACTCGGAGTCTTGGCCAGGCAGTGGCGTTGCCACCCCCACACGGCTCATCGAATTTCCTACCTGCCGGAGAGACGTCTGGCAAGGACGATGAGCGCAGTCGTCCCGCCGCGTTCCCTACCGCCGTTTCACGAAGATATCGGGCACAGGAGGCATCTGCATGTTGTGGCCGATGTGAAAACTGGGGTGAGGAGGCTGATTGAAACCGGCCTGCTCGGAAGACACCTGCATGCGATACTGGGGATCGTGCATCAGGGTGTAGATCCGACGCGTGGTCACGTCCGTCGTGGTGTAGAGACGCAGGGCCGAATTGTCTTTTTCGCGCCAGATGATCTCTTCGCGCCAATCGCCCAACAGGTCTGCGCTGAGCACGGGTGTGGCCTTGGTCGAGTTGTCCGAGGCGCAATCACTGCAGTTCAACAGCGTGGCGCCACCGTATTTCGTGATGCTGGTCTGGTCCTCCAGTTCACGGGCTTCGTCCGCGTCCCACCAGATGACGAAGTTGTTTGAAATCGGGAGGCTGCCCACGCCTTTTCCCGTGGTCGCCGATATCAGTGACCCTGAGTTGTTGGTCCAGAGTTCACCCCCGTCATCGCCGTCGTAGATGTCGTCGGCCACGCCGCGAGATGTGGTGCCGGCGGCGACCGTGGGACCACGAACGATGACGGCGCAGGTGTCGGGGTCATGCTCGTCGTACGCTGTCGTGCCGTTCATGTGGGGCACGAAGACTTCCAAGCCGGGCCGGCCGGGGATGAGATCGGCGACGTGCAATCCCAACCCGTAGCCCAGGTTGGTCGAACAGCGTCGGGTGCCATCGCCATTGATGGTGGACGATCCGGTGATGATCTCCTGGGTGCCATCGCCGTCTACGTCGGCCACCGCCCAGCTGTGCGCGCCTTGCCCGGAGTAGGCGGTACCCAGTTTGCTGTCTGCTGTCCACAGCAGCGTGAGCGCGCCGAGTCGCCAATTCCACGCGCTCACCGCAGTGCGAGCGTAGAAACCGCGTCCCATGATAATGCTTGGGCGACCGCTGGCGGTTCCGTCGGCCTGATCGCGAACAAACGCCGCCGTCGAAAGGAAATTGTCCACGCGATTGCCGTAGGTGTCACCCCAGTCAGCGACCGCTCCGCGCGCTGGCTGAAAACTCACCGTTGCCAACTCGGCGCCGGTGGCCCCGTCGAACACGGTCAGGTACTCGGGTCCGGTGAGGATATAGCCGGAGGAATTGCGGTAGACAGCGGTCTGGTCGTCGCTGGTTGCGGGTCCCCCCTGCAGATTGGTGCCGGTCCCATCAGTCGTGCCGGGCGCGGTCTTCACGACGACTTCCGCCCTGCCGTCGTCGCCATCGAAGTCATAGACCAGGTGTTGGGTGTAGTGTGCGCCGGCCCGGATGTTCGGCCCTAGGTCGATTGGCGTGAGCCAAAGTCGCTGTCCATCCAGGTTGTACGCATCCAGCAATACGTCGCCGGTGCAACCGTCCTGTGAGTTGTCTCTGGCGTTTGATGGATCCCATTTCAGGACGATTTCGTACCGACCGTCTCCATCAAGATCTCCGACGGAAGCGTCGCTGGCGCTGTAGCTGTAGTGTTCGTTGGGTACTAGGCAGTTCGCCGGGGTCACGCCCGGTGGGGGAACCAGCAACGGAATCCGCAAGTAGTTTTGCGGCCAGACGTTGACCGTCGGTGAGAGTTCCTGGGTTTCTCCGTCGATGATCGCAGCCACCGAGTATTGAACATCGGTGCCGCCCTGGGGGTACGTGCTGAGGTAGGCGTCCAGATAGTTGGTGCTGTCGTTCACGGTCGCGAGCAGAGCGCCATCACGGTAGACAGCATAGGCAATTCGTCCTGGCTGCTGGTCGTCGTATTCGTAGCCAAACATGCGCCAGCTCAGGTACGTCCCATTGGACACAGCGACCGCCACCAGGCCACGGTCCAGTTTCTCCATATGGTAGTGCCCGTTCGTGTGTGCGGGGGGCCCGCCGGCATCGGCGGGGGGCTCGTTGCTATCGGCGTCGGGCTCCAGTGAAGTGATGACAACCAGATTTCGGGAGTCACACCCAAGCCAAAGACCCAGCAGGATGATGGCCGCGCGTTTCACTAGAATCGCGCTCCCGCAAGCGCCGTGCCAATCCACGAAGGTCGGCCCGTGCTCGCGACAAAAGTGGTCAGACTGTACAACCGGGGTTCCGGCATGAGCCACAAGCTACCTGCCGCAACGTCGAAAAAGAAGTGGCGGGAAAGCGAGGCCGTGACACCTAGGGCTGCGCGTCCGCCCAGCGCCCACGCGGTCATGCGTTGGCCTTGGAAGCCCGAGTTGGCAATTCCCTCGGCCACCAGGTGATACGCGCCGGCGCCCAGTTCGGCGTGGGGGAGAAATCGCCACCAATGCCAATGCGTGAAGGTCAGGCCCAGCCCAATGAAGCTCTGATCGACGCGCACGAGTCCTTCCTGGGCTTGCAGGGTTGGGCGGGTGCCCAAGCCGAGCGCGCTGACTGTGGCGCGTACCCAAGAACGCAGCTGGTACCCGGCTTCGATGTACGGCAGCAGCGAAGGTGAGAAGCCTGAAGAGGTGGCAAGAACCGCCAACCCGCCCGCCACAGAGACCCGATCTCGCGCTGTGGGCGCCGGCCGTGGCGGTGCGGGCGAAGGCGGTGGGGCGGCCGTTGCCAGTCGGTTCGCGAGGGTATCGAACATGCGGGCACGAATGAAATCCACAGCGCGCACTGCGAGGACAACGTCCGCGCGATCCATCTCCTCGTCGGAAACGTGCAGATGAGCAACCGAGGTCTTGCCGCTTGCACGATCGAGAAACCAGACATCGAGCTGGTGGACGGGAACCTCCGGTGGCGTCGCGTCGACCGTGTTGGCGAAGACCACGACCGCGGCGGTTCGCGGTCCAGGCGCAAGCGTTTCGAGCTGCGCAGCAGGCGTGAGGGGAATGTCCGCGTGAATGAAGCGCACCTCGAAGCCCACCGACAGCGCTTCGCCGCGCAGGCGGTTGAGAGCCTCTTGCATGGCGCTGTTCTGTCCCTCGGGGATGGCCACGGCGATTACCGCGCCCCCCGAGTCCGGGGCTGCACCCGCCCCGGCGGCGCCAGGGGGAAGCGCGACGGCAAGAAGCAAAGTGGCAAGAAGGGCGGTCACTCGGCCGGTGATTGTACAACGGCGCGGGCGAGTTGGGCTTGATTCCCCTCGGGGAAGAGTTGCAGGTAGGCGCGCGTCGTCTGCTGCGCCAGTTGACTGTATCACTCACTTGCCCCAAGCCTTGCCGAGCCAGAGCAGCGACATCCTCCACAATTCTCGCATTCACCACGTTCTGCATCGCCCGCCCCCCAGGGAATGACTTCGTTCGCTGGCGGACAGCGGCACAGATCCGCACCCGCCAGCGTCAATGACTCGCCTGGACGCGGACGCTGCAGAGCCAGTATTTCGGAGTCGGGGTTGCAATCTAGCCTAGATTCCAGCACTCGCAGGAGACTTCTTTCACATAGCGGTGTCGCCATTTTCTCCCGCGCGGCTCACAGAATCTTGGGAACGCGCGACTGTTGGCTGACCAGGCGTGACGCGCGATTTAATTTGAGCCATTGATTTGCGCAAGGGCACTGCCAAGATGGACAGAACGCCTACGCGTTCAATAAGATGCCCAGGACCGACCACATCATGGAGGCTGCGATGCGAACCAGAACTCGAATTGCGATACAAGCTCTCGCGCGGGGCTCAGTGGCTCTGCTCCTTGCAGGGGCAATTCCCTTGCTCCAGGGCTGCAGCTCTGCCACTGGGGGTTCAAGCTCCAGCGCAGGGGCGACGAGCCCAGGCGGGGCCACGGGCGCGGCCGGGAACGTGAACGGCGGCTCCACGACTGCGACCGGCGGGACGCCCCAAAACGGCGGTTCCACGAGCGTGCCTCCTAGCACCGGCGGGAACACGACCTCACCGGGCGGGAACACGACCTCACCGGGCGGGAACACG
>PMLB01000434.1 GCA_003158735.1 Myxococcales bacterium
CAGCGGCGCGCCAGGCAGCGGCGTCTACGCTACCCCTTGACCTCGGTGGGTTGGCGAGATACCCACTGCACGTAGACCCAAGGCAAGGTATCTTTGTATCCATGGCAGTCATGGTCCAATGGAACGGCAAAGACCTACCCAAGGAGCTCCGCGCGCTTCCCGAGGGTCGGTATGTCATTGAATCCATCGACGCAGCACCTGCCCTTTCCCCCGACGAGGAAGCCGGATTGGAACAGGCCATGAATTCGCTGCGCCAGGGACGGGGCGTTCCAGCCGATGCCGTCTTCCGCCGCCTTGACGAGAGACTTCGGCGGTGAACGTCGTTTTCGCACCAGAGGCCGAACAGGATCTCAACGCCGCGGTGGATTTTCTCGCCGATCGCAGCCCACCCGCCGCTGCGCAGCTGCTCGCCGGTGTCAGATCGTTGGTCCAGCGTCTGGCCAATGCCGACTTCGAGGGTCCCCAGCAGCAACTACGCTCTGGCCAGACAGTGAGGAGTTGGCCGTTGCCGCCGTACCGCCTGTACTACCAACGAACAGACGAAGCGCTCCGCATTGTCCGCATCTATCACCAAGCGCGACAGCCGATCACGCGGTAGCCGAGTTGTGCCGCAACTGTGGTGGTGGCAGGGTGGGCAGGCCCTAGCTCCCGAAGGGAGGCCGCGCTGCAAGCGCTGGGACGCGGGCCGCGCGCGCCGGTGTCGCAGGCCAAGATCGTCGTCGAGGCGGAGAGTGTAAGCGCGAGCGGCGGCGGCGCCAGCGATCAGCCGCGACGGGCGCGCGCGCAGCGCGCGGGTGGGGTGGCAGGGTGGGCTGGTCCCTAGCTCCCGAAGGGAGAGGCCGCGGTGACCTAACTGCGCGCCGTCGGCCGAGACGTGATGCCTGCCCCGCGCCAGCCGGGCCCGTCGCTCTGCACGCCGTAGGCCCCCGGGGTGGTGGCAGGGGCTGGTGGGGGAAGGGGCGCGACCGGGGAGCCGTGGTCGCGCGCCGTTCCCCCCTAGGCGAGCCGGCGGTGGCCGTCCCCGGCCACTCAGATCGCCGGCGAGCCAGAGCGTCCTTCCCCCCTGGGGATTCCTCAAAAATGGGGGGTGCCTAGGTTGGGGGGTCCAGGGGGGAAGGAGCGGCGGGGGGAACGGCGGCCTAGGCGTGCGAAGGCCCGGGGTCGACAGTGAGCGGAGGTCGGCGCTAGGTTGCGCGCGTCGCCGCTTTCCGAGATGGAGCGACTGCACGGCGCACCGGCGCGAGCACAAAGTGAACGCCGACTGCGCCACTGCGGGCACTTGCGAGCCAGGTGCGCCGTGCGGTCGCGGTGCCAGCCCTGATGGATCCGGCGGCGCCGCTTTCGCAGAGAGAGTGGCGTGCGACGTGCTCCCGGAGCCCGACTTGGCCGGTGCTCACCGTCGAAGCCGCGGGCGGAGGGTGCACGGCGCGCGCCACGGGGCCGGAGCGGGGAGCAACGGACTGGGCGCCTAGGTGATGGAGCGGCCCGGGCCATGCGTCCGGAGCTAGCACGAGGTGAACGGCGGTCACGTGCTATGCCCGCGTGAGCGCAGGTGCATGGCCCGGGCCGCGGTGCTCGTGAGCCTGACCACCGCGCTGGGGAGCCCCAAACTGAGCACGATGGAGCGGCCCGGCCGTGCGATCGAAGTTGAGATGAGCGCGGCGCCGAGTCGAGGCTGCGGCGGAGACGGCACGGTCGGGCCGCGGGGCCGGGGCACGCGGCACCTAGACGACCGTCGGCGTCCCCTCCGATTCACATTGTCTGGATTGCTTCAACCGCATCGACAGCAGCGGACCTGATATTCTGTATTGCCATGAAGACGCTCGAAGAGAAGCAGCAGGCGCGCTTGCGGTACCTGAAGACGCTGTACGACAAGACGAATGGCTGCGAGGGTGACGAGCTGGACATGTATGAGCTTGGTAGTGTGCTTGGACTCTCTGAAAACGAGACTTCCGACGTGGTCGATTACCTAAACGGCGAGCGGCTTCTTTCCGACGAGGGAACGATGGGAAACGTAAGCCTGTCCCACGCCGGGGTGGTGGAGGTCGAGCAGGCGAGGCAGGCGCCAGAACAGCGAACCGAGCATTTCCCGCCGCAGGTTGTCCACAACGTGATCCACGTCGACAAGATGGTCAATTCACAGATCCTGCAAGGCTCACCAGGCGCCACGCAAACGGGAACCTTCTCGACTCAGGATATGAGTGCCGTCCTCCGCTGGGCCGCCGAGGTACGAGCGGCCCTTCCGCAGCTCAACCTCGCGACCGACGATCTCATGGATGCAGAGGCCAATCTGGCGACGCTCGAAGCACAGGCGAAAGCCAAGAAACCTGACGCCACTATTCTCAGCCGGGCTGGTGTTGTCCTACGGGGGCTTCTCGAAGCTGCGGGAAGAGGCGCAGCAACGGCAATCGGAACTGTCCTCGGACAGAAGCTCATCGCAAGCATCCCTACCATCCTGGCGGCAATACCGTGATTGAGATGGATGAGAGAATTCGAGAAAAGCAGCGCCTCAGGGTTCAGATACTCGAAGTCATGTATGGCGCCGTGGACGGCAGCACCAATGCCGTAGTCTCGCGGACAGCTCTCTCCGAGCACTTTGGAATAGAACTCCGGGCGCTCAGCTACGAGATCGATTTTCTCTTCGGGGAGCACCTTCTCGGATTCCATGGTCCACAAGGGCTCACGCTGACTCACGAGGGAATACGTGAGGTCGAGGAGATGCGCGCACGTCCTGACGAAGCCACGCAGCACTTCTTGGCGCTAAACGTCCTGAACATCGGTTCGATGGTCGACTCCCAGATCAACCAGGCGAGTCCGTCCGCCAGTCAGGCCGCCGGTTCGGCCTTGTCTCCGACTGCCCATGCAGAGCAGATACTGGAGGCCGTCGAGAAAATGGAGAATCTCGACCTCCAGAAGCGTACCGAACTACTCGACACGGCCCACCGACTCCTGGACCTCCTCCGTGCCACAACATCTTGAGCCGCAGCTACGCGCTCACCCTCGTCGACAGCGACCTGATCGAATGCCTATTCCTTGCCGTTCTTCGCAGTTCAGAAACGCTGGACCCCTTACGGCGCTGCGAGCCCTCGTCGTTTGAACTCAGATTTCAGGCCAGAGCCCCTGGCCTCGTAACTCGATTCCCGACACCCAACGAGTTGCAGAGGCTGATGGGGAGTCTCTACGAACAGGCCTTCATTTCCTACTTCGAGGGCGTCCGCGATCTGATCGAGGTCAAGCACGGCAGCAAGACGGCGAACTGGCCCGTAACGCTCAACTTCGGCCGGGTCGTTCGGAACGCTTTCGCGCACGGCAGCGCCATCGACATCAGGGACGCCACAACGGTGGCCTGGCGAGGTGTCGCCTATTCCCGATCCCAGAACGGCCGCCAGGTCATCTACAACGACCTGACTGCAGGAGATGTCACGCTCCTCATGCTCGACATGGACCAACTCCTCTGACGCTGCGGGGCGCGCGACATCATGTCCCCTTCCTGTTTCTACCTCTACCCCTTGCTCTCTGGCATTGCGTGTCTTGTTGCCATCGCGATTGTGCTGCGAGCCCCTTCCAGTTCTCGATCAGCTCCTCGGCGAACTGCGAGGGACGATGCGAGACGTGCTTCAGCTGCTCAACCAGGATCGAAGCATCCAACCTGCTCTAATTCTTTGGGCACGGTTTGGTCCCTACCGAGTCTGGTTCTTGACTTTTGCTGCCTCACACCCGAGCACGAGGACTTGGATTTCGCCGTTCAGTCCGCGGTCCAAGTACAGATCCAAGTCCTGATGGCATGGGCGTCCCGCCGGGTCTACGAATTCAATCGCCAACCCCGTCTCGCGCACTTCGAAATATGTCTCAGGCACCTCCCTCGCGGCACCTCCCTCGCGCGGCGCTATCTATCAGGGCCGTCTTTACCGCGACCCATCGATCAACGGCGATCACGGGACCCGCCCGCCGACGTTCCAGGAAAACTCAGGCACCACACTCGGG
>PMLB01000118.1:0-4708 GCA_003158735.1 Myxococcales bacterium
CGGCAAGGGCGGCAGCGCGGCGGGCGCGACCGGCACCAGCAGCGGCGGCAAGGGCGGCAGCGCAGCGGGCGCGACCGGCACCAGCAGCGGCGGCAGCACGGCCGGCGCGACCGGCACCGCCAGCAGCGGCAAGGGCGGCACGGGCGGCGGTATCGACGCCGGGGTTCGAGACGCACCTGGCTCGCAGCCGGACGTTCCAGTGGGCGGCACGGGCGGCGGTGGCACCAGCACCGGTGGAACCAGCAGCGCCGGAGGCAGCAGCGGGTCGAGCAGCGGGGCAGGACCAAACTGCCCTGCGCTGACAGATCCCGCGAACGGCTCGGTCTCGGCGTCGACAACCACCCCCGGTTCCACGGCGGTCTATTCCTGCAACCCCGGCTATAACCTTTCGGGCTCAACGACCCGCACTTGCCAAGCCGACGGCACATGGACCGTCGCCGCGCCCACCTGCACGATCATGGATTGTGGGGCGCTCAAGAATCCGACTAACGGGACAGTCGTGGCATCGCCCACGACCTATGGCTCGACAGCAGACTACACCTGCAACCCAGGCTACGGACTGGCTGGGACCTCGCCGCGCATCTGCCAGGCTGACGGAAACTGGAGCGGCACCCCGCCCACCTGCGGCCTGGCGGATTGTCCTGCGCCCCCTAGCATTGCCAACGGCGCACCCACTACGACCGGCACGACCTTTGGCTCGACTGCCACGTACGCGTGCAACTCTGGGTATAGACTTTCAGGCACGGCCACACACACCTGCCAGGCCGACCGAAGCTGGAGCGATTCCCCGCCCACCTGCAACGTGGTCGATTGCGGTAGTCCGGCTATCGGATTCGGCTCGTACAGCCCATTTGCGACCACGTACGGCTCGACGGTGAAATTCACCTGCAACGATTGCTACTCCTTGTCGGGGGCCTCGACACGCACTTGCCAGGCTGACGGCACCTGGAGCGGGTTGCAGCCCGCTTGCACCGTAGTCGACTGCGGAACGCCGCCCAACCCTACCAACGGCAAAGCCACAGTCAACGGGGGGACGACCTGTAGCTGGTCAGCGCTATACTCCTGCAATACTGGCTATACTTTCTCGAGCACCGCCAAGACGCGCACCTGCCAGGCCGACGGCACCTGGAGCACCCCAGCCCCTGCTTGTTCAATTCAGATGCTGGATTTGACGGTCAGCGAGACTGGCACCGGCACTGGTAAGGTGACTAGCGCGGACGGCAAGATTTCCTGCCCCAGCACCTGCGTGGCGACTTATCCCTACGGCACCATCGTAACCCTTTCGGCCACACCGGACGCCAACCAGATCTTCACCGGCTGGAGCGGTGAAGGCTGTACAGGCCTGGGATCGTGTCAGGTGACCCTCACCGGCCTCGCATACGTGACAGCCAACTTCTCCCAGCCGCCCAACATCATGTTCACTACCTCGACGTTGCAGACCGCGGCTTCGTTGGGCGGGCTTACGGGTGCCGACGCCCTCTGCATGAACCTGGCCGCGAATGCCAAGCTTACCGGCAACTACAAAGCGTGGCTCTCCACCAACACCGTAAGCGCGGCCAGCAGACTGGGCGCTGCGAGCGGGTGGGTCCGTACCGACGGGAAGCCTGTTTTCAACAACATCGGCGATATTCCCTACAACAAGCTCTTCTACCCGCCCCGACTCGATGAGAAAGGTAACGACTTGGGGCTGACGCTGGATCCAACCGCCCCCGAAATAGTGGTCATTACCAACACGAGTTCGGCTGGCGCGATGCCCACCTACGCGGCCTACGGGACTTGCAACAATTTCACTTCTGACGACGGCACGACCATCAAACGCGGCTCCGCTGGCTACAACAGCGCCGACTTCACCGAGCACAACGACCTGTCATGCTCGTTCGCAGCCAGGCTCTACTGCTTTGGCGTCGACCATCAAGCGCAGGTATCGGTGACTCCAACCGCTGGACGCCACGCATTCCTGAGCTATGCCACTTGGACTCCGGGCGGAGGAATTTCGGCAGCAGACACGCTCTGCCAGAAAGAGGCGACCGCCGCCAATCTGCCCGGCAGCTACAAAGCCCTGCTGGCGTCGACAGGTACCACCTCGGCGTCAAGGTTCGTCTTCGGACCGACCACCCTGCCTTGGGTTCGTTCTGATGGAGTCCTAATTGCGCCTACCGCGAACGCCTTCTTCTCGGCAAGCTTGTTCGACAGCTCGCCCAACGTCACTGCGGATGGACTCAACTACTTCGGGTACACTGGCGTGTGGAGCGGCGCAGCCTCGCCGACGACTGTGGGGACGGACGCATCGAACTGCGCAAACTGGACATCCTCGAACGCGAGTGCCTACGGCTGGCTCGGTGCGGCCGGCGACAGCTGGACGAAAGGCTTCTTTGACCTGTTTGAGCAGACCATAAGCTCTGTGTGCAACGCCAACTGGGATAATCTCCTGTGTCTGCAAGAGTAGCCCGAGCTCGGCTATCGGGCGCCGGCCATTCACTTGCGGAAGTACATCGGCGGCGCGCCCGTCTTGCGCCCAGTTGCCCTTGATGGCACCCTGGTTTCGCCATGGCAGCCATGAAACGTCGGGGTATGGGGTCGTCCTTCTTCAGACCTTCGTGCGTGAGGTTCCTGGTCGTGCTGGCGGTGGCCGGCGGGTGCGGCAGCAGATCCAGACCTCTCGATGGTTCAGTGGTCGCTGGTCAGTCTGGCCAAGCTGGTGTCACGACCGCAGCACAATCCACATCAGGCGGAAGTCAGACGATCTCGTCTCTTGCCAGCGGGGGCGGCGGCGACACGACCACGCCATCGGGCGGCGGCGGCGGCGCTCAATCGTCGGGGGCTGGTGGTGGTTCGACCGCTGCTTCTGGCGGCGCCTCCATCATGACCAGCGGTGGCACATCTGCTGTCACCACTGGCGGTACGAATGCCGCGGCATCTGGCAGCAACGCCGGCGGCAGCGTCGCGTTCGGCGGCACGGGCGGCGGGCTCTCACTCGCAACTGGCGGCACGACGACGGGCGGCACCGTCGGCTTCGGCGGCACGGCCAGTGGCGGAACGGCTCGTGGTGGCAGTGGCGGCATGGGCGGCGCCGCAAGCGGCGCAAGCGCAAGCAGTACAAAAGGCGGCGCCGGTGGCAGTGCAACCGGAGGCACCGCAGGCGTTGCAGGTGGCGGAGCGGGGGGCTCGCACATCGTCGTGACAGGCGACGGCGGGGCTGGGTTGTCGGACTACTGCATCGGGGACAGCAACAAACTCAGCTATCTTGGCCAGGATTTGTCTCCCGCAGCCACGAACTTCCCCTCTGGCGTCGCCTTGGACTGCTGCGACGGTCTCGGTGTGAACCTTCACACGCTCGCTCAGCTTGGCTTCGATCTCGACTTGGATATCACTTACCAGGCCACAAGCATTCCGCCCGGTCAATACGCTATTGGTTCTGGCGTCGGTCCGTTTCGCAGCGTCAGCCTACGCCACTATGGCCCAATCTCGGCAACCTCCCCGACGTTTCCCATGTCGGGAGCCGTGACGACTTCCGGGGGACCCAATGGTGCGACGGCCTGGGATATGGGCTTGTGCCTCGAAACCGACAGCGCGTCGTCGCCCTCGGCTGGCATCCGCCTCTATATCCCGCGCGTGACCATGATGCCTTATGTCCTGCACAGCAGGTTCCAAATCTTCCGCCTGGCGGATCAGTCCATCACGCCGACGCAAGCGCAAGCCCAAAGCCTCGATTCTCTGGTTCTGGCAGCGACGCCTTTGCTCGACCTTTGGCCCATCTACTACCTCGAACAGTCAACCGGCAACATCGGGACCCCGAGTGCGGCCACAATCGCCAACACTCTCGTGCCCCTGAGCGGCAGCCCCTTTGTCGTGAAAGTGGATGGCGTACCGATCTACATGGGTACCTTCTTCCGCCTCGTCTCCTCCATGATGCCGGTGGGCCCGGTCATCGTGGTCGACGACATCACCAACGATATCGTCCCGATCTCGGCTGCGAAGACAGGCAGCAATGATCCGCGCTTTGACCCGCTCATCGTGCAAGTGCTGACGGAAACCGGGAAGCTGGTGCCCTAGAAAACGCGGCTACCCGGTGCTGCCCGCTGCGCTCTTCTGATAAATAAGCAGCGGCTGCTCGCCCTTCTGAATCGTCTCCTCGCTGATCACCACCTCGCGCACCGCGGGCGACGCCGAGGGCACCTCGAACATCACATCCAGCATCGCCTGTTCGAGAATGGCCCGCAGGCCGCGCGCCCCGGACTTGTGCTTCTGCGCCTCTTGCGCAATGGCCGAAAGCGATCCCTTGGTGAAGCGCAGCTTCACGTTGTCCATTTCGAACAACTTCTGGTACTGCTTGGTGAGAGCATTCTTGGGCTTGGTCAGGATGTCGATGAGGGTCTGCTCATCGAGTTCGTGCAAGGGGGCGACCACCGGCATGCGGCCCACGAATTCGGGGATCATGCCGTACTTGAGCAGGTCCTCGGGCTGCACCTCGCGCAGCAGCTCCCACACCCGGCGCTCCTTTTTCGACTGGATATTGGCGCCGAAGCCAATCTGCTTCTGACCGATGCGCTGCTCGATGATGTCTTCCAACCCGACGAAGGCGCCGCCACAGATGAACAAGATATGCGTGGTGTCGACCTGCAAGAATTCCTGCTGAGGGTGCTTGCGCCCACCCTTGGGCGGCACGTTGCAGACCGTGCCTTCCAGAATCTTGAGCAGCGCCTGCTGC
>PMLB01000118.1:4714-19747 GCA_003158735.1 Myxococcales bacterium
GACGATGATGTTCTCCACATCCTCACCCACGTAGCCGGCTTCGGTCAGGTTGGTGGCATCGGCAATGGCAAAAGGAACATTGAGAATCTTGGCCAGGGTCTGAGCCAGCAGGGTCTTGCCCGAACCCGTGGGGCCCAACAGCAAGATGTTGGACTTGCCCAGTTCGCATTCATCGGCGCCCACCTTGGCATCGATACGGCGGTAGTGGTTGTGGATGGCGACCGAGAGGATCTTCTTGGCGCGCTCCTGCCCGATCACGTACTCGTCGAGCACAGTCTTGATGTCCACTGGCTTGGGCACGCTGGCCAGACCGAACCCCTCGGTGTCCTTCTCGATTTCCTCGGCGATGATGTCGTTGCACAGCCCGATGCACTCGTCGCAGATGTACACCGTGGGGCCGGCGATGAGCTTGCGCACCTCCTTCTGGCTCTTGCCGCAGAAGGAGCAGGAAAGACTGCCCGAATCATCGCGCTTGCCGGGTGGCACAGGAGAACGTTAGCACCACCGCGGTGCTGCCGCCACACCACCTCGCTACGCGACCCGCGCTGCGCTGGCCGCCTCCGGCCTACTTGTCTTTGGCGAGATCCTTGTGCTCGATGACTTCATCCACCAGCCCATACTCTTTGGCCTCGGCCGGGCTCATGAAGTAGTCGCGCTCGGTGTCGTGCTTGATGCGTTCCATGGGCTGGCCCGTGTGTTTGACCAGCAGTTCGTTCAGGTTGTCGCGCGTGCGCAGGATCTCGCGCGCGTGGATGTCCACGTCGGTGGCTTGACCCGAGAAGCCGCCCAAGGGCTGGTGGATCAAGATTCGCGAGTGCGGCAGGGCGTAGCGCTTGCCCTTGGCCCCGCCGGCCAGGAGAAACGCGCCCATCGAGGCGGCCTGGCCCATACAGAAGGTGGCCACGTCAGGTCGCACGTATTGCATGGTGTCGTAAATGGCCATGCCCGCGGTCACCATGCCCCCTGGCGAGTTGATGTAGAGCATGATGTCCTTGTCCGGGTCCTCGCTCTCGAGGAAAAGCAACTGGGCGATCACAATGTTGGCGATCAGATCGTCCACCGCGCTGCCCAGGAAGATGATGCGGTCCTTGAGCAGGCGGGAAAAGATGTCCCAGCCGCGCTCGCCACGGTGGGTTTGCTCGATGACCGTGGGGATGATGAAGTTGTTGGTCACCGGCGGCATGGACGACATCGAATTTCGTGGGTCCTGCATGGACTTTACTTTCCGGGCGGCTGGCCGCCCTTTTTCCGGGCCTCGTCGACCGCTTCCTCGGGGGTGAGGACCAGCCGCTGCCCGCCGCCTTGATCCGGTGTGATGATCAAGCTATCCGGATCCTCATCGACAATCTTAGCCTGGCCGAGGAGCATATCAAGCGCCTTCTCCTCCAGCATCTGCGCGCGAATGCCCTCGATGCGGCCCGAATTCTCCAGCTCGGTTCGCAGCTTGTTGACGCTCTCGCCGCGCGCGTTGGCCAGTTCGACCAGGCGCTTCTGCATGTCGCCCGCGTCGACCTGCAACCCCTCGCGCTCAGCAATGGCACGCAAAAGGACGCTCGCCCGCGCTGACTCCTCCGCCTCGGCGTGGACCTCTTTCTTCATGGCCTCGTGGTTGTAGCCCCCCTCGGCCTCGACATCGATGCCCGCCATCATGAGCTGGGTCTTGACCCGGGCGACAATGTTCTCGGCGTGCCGATCAATCAGCGAGGGCGCGATGGGGAAATCGTTGCGCTTCACGACTTCCTTGACCAGTGCTGACGCCATCTCGCGCCGGATGCGCTGCTGGTCGGCCTCGACCAGCTTGGCGCGCACCTGGGCTTTCAACTCGTCGAGCGTGCTGGCTTCGCCCGTGTCCTTGGCCAGCTCGTCGTCGAGCGCCGGCACCTTGCGGCCGCGCACTTCCTTGATGGTCACGCGCAGGCTGATCTCTTTGCCCGCCAGGCTCTTGATGACGCTGTCGTCACCCAGCCGGTAGCGAAGCTCCAAGCCCGCAGCGTTGACGGGGATGCCGCGCAAGCGCGGGGCCAGGCCAGGCAAGCCCCCGGCGTTCTCGTCGGTCAAGTCCACCGTGACAGTCTTGGTTTTGATCTTGTGCTCGCCCACCTTGCCGTGCACCTCGACCCGCAGAAGATCGTCGTCCGCGGTCGTGTCGCGACCCTCGACCGGCAGGAAGGCGGTGTGTTGTCGGCGATAGCCCTCCAGCGCCTGTGCCACCTGCTCGTCGGTCACCTTGGACGGCCGACGCGACACGCGAATCCCAGAATAATCCTTGGGCGTCACTTGCGCGCGCACCTCGATGCGCGCCGAGAAGCGCAAGGGCTCGTTCTGTTTCAATTCCAGTTTGTCGACGGTGGGCGGGGCCACCGGCTCGATTTGCTTCTCGTCGATGGCTTGCCGGATGGACAGCTCCACCAGCTCACTGGCCACGTCGCCCTCTACTTGGTTGTGGTACAGGCGTTCGATGACCTGCCGCGGAACCTTGCCGGGACGGAACCCTTTGAGCTTTGCCTCACGCCGCAGCTTCTCGTAGGCCGTGTGCAGGCGAGGCGCCACGTCCGCCCATGGAACTTCAAAATCAACGCGTTTCTCAACCGGGGAGATGTCTTCGATGGTTATTTGCATCGCGAGCGCCCAAGGATGGGGAGAGAGGAACGGCGCAGTCAACCCAAAAGCGGTAGGCGCGCTGCGTTGACAAGCATCGACTTGTTGCTTGCTTTGGACAGGCTATCTTTGCCACCATACGAGCCCTTCCGATGGCAGCAGGAAAATTCACTCTCGCCGATAGGCTGGGTGCCAAGTCGGTGCCCTGTCGAGTTGCCGGTTGCAGCCGGACTTGGATCCAGCTCTCTAACAAGGCCTTCAGCCTAGGTGGAAGTACGGCGCCCGCGGCCGGCGACGCCACCCTAGGCATGTGCGACCCATGTCGAGAGAAGTTCCGCACCCTGCAAGATGCCGTGCGCCCCTGCGACCGCAAAGGCTGCACGGGCAGCTGGACTTGGCCGGCGATGGATCAGCTGGAAGCGTTCGCCGCGCACCGGCCGCCGCCCAAGCACTTGTGCGCCGATTGCCAGAAACTGCTCGATAGCCTGCAGGACCAACAAATCCCATGCGCCGTGCCCGGCTGCACACGCACGGCGACCCTGACCCGCGAACAGCAACTTGTGTCGCAGGGCCAGCCGCCCGCCGAATCGGCGGCGGCGCCCAACGGCGGCGTGAGCTTCGCTGGGCTGCTGTGCGAGCCCTGTGCCCAGGTCGCGCGCAAGCTGAAAGACCGGGCCGTCAACTGCGGAATCATCGGATGCTCGCGCAAATGGACGTGGAAGGCGGACGACCAGATCCAGGCCTTCGCCGCCGGCAAGCCCAACGAGCCGCCCCGGCGCATGTGCGCCGAATGCCGTACCGAGTTCGGCAAGCTGGGGGACCGCGAGATTCGTTGCCGCACCTCCGGCTGCAAGACCACCTGGACCTGGCCGCGTAGCGATCAGCTCGATGCCTGCGTGGCCGACAAGCCCGCGCCCAAGGCGCCATCCCGCATGTGCCAGCGCTGCTTCGATCTTTGGAGCAGCCTAAAGGACGTGGAGCGACCTTGCCGACGCGCTGGCTGCAAAGGCACATGGAGCGACAAGCGGGGCGCGCAGTTGGCCCGCCTGGTGCGCGGCAAGAGCGCAGAGCCCTATCCGCGCTACTGCGGCGAGTGCGAAAAGGAATTGGGCGATCTCGAGGATCGGGAGATCCCCTGTCGCACCGACGGCTGCCCGGGAACCTTCACCTGGAGCAAGGAACAGCAGCTCGCGGCTGGTGTGCGGCCAAAGTTCAAAGAGCCGCCGCCGGTCGAAGCCGCGGCTGACGCGCCTCCGGTTCTCCCGGCCAGCAGCGACAACGTGCCTGCGACCGACGCGGCTGTGCTAGTTGCTCCCGACGCCGCAGCCACTGCGAGCGAGACCGGGTCTGCAGCCGCGACCACCCAAGCGCCTTCGGCCGAGACACCCGCTACGCCGCCGCAGGGCAAGGGCAAGAAGAACCGCCGCCGGCGCGAGCCACAGCCGCCCGAACGGCGTTGCTCGGCCTGCGCTGAGTTCTTGGCTGGGCGAAAGACACAGGAAATTCCCTGCATGCAGTGTGGCACGCCGATCTACTGGCCGCCCGAAAGCCAGCTACAAACCCACCTCGGCAACTGGGCTGCACCCGGACTTTGTGGGGCGTGCAAGCTGGCCCAGGTCACGGCCGCGCGCGAAGCTGCGCGCGAGGCCCTGCGCCACCCGCAATTGCCCCCGCGCCCCGAGAGCGAAGCGCCCGCGCCCACGACACCAGAAGGTGGCGGCAGCGGCGGGTAGCTGGCTAGCTTTTTCACCACAGAGACCACAGAGAACACAGAGGTCGGAAAGGAAGAAGGGGTTCGGACTGCGAGGAGTCCAACCCTTCCCTTTCCGGTCCGGCTCTGTGGCCTCTGTGCTCTCTGTGGTGAAAAACAGCTAACTTCCGGGTTCGCTCGCCAGACGGCGAGCCAACGGCACATCGGCTGGGGTGAAGGCCAGGGTGGGAAGTTCGACGCGTGCGACCCAGGCCACGGCTGCCACCTGCCTGGCCACGGGCATCCCCGCGCGAATCGTGGCTCGATACACGGGCATGATCAGATCGAAGGTGTCGTAAGCGAAAAACACAACATCGACGACCGCGCCCACTTCGATCGAGCAGGCCAGCTCCTCCTCGATTTCGCGCACCAGGGCCTGGCTGGGTGATTCGCCCGGCTCGACCTTGCCGCCCGGGAATTCCCAGGCCAACGGTCGCGCCTGGTCAGCGCGTCGCTGCGCCACCAGCACCCGCCCCTCGTGCTCGATAAGAGCGGCCACCACGAGCAACTGCTTTCTGGCGCTATTCACAACAGGTCGTATACCGCGAACCTGCGTGCTGTCCTACAGCGCACCGGTAGATCGACAGGCACGACGCCGCAAACCCAGCACGTAGATCACGCCCATCACGGCCAGACATAGGGCGCCCAGCACGACGTAGCGATGGACCATGGTGCCGACGGCCCAGCCGTACTCGCTCACCAGCCGGTTGGGATCACTCGGACCCGAGCCTTCGTTTTCGCCAAAGGGAATGCTCTCGAAGTTCCTACGCGCCTCCCACCAGGTGGCGTAGGCGTCGCAAAAGGCCGCAGCGCCGATGACGAGGAAACCCCAGCGCAGCCACCCCCGCTGCAGAACATGTCCGCGGCGCACGTAGAGCGTGCTCATCAGCAGCGTACCCAGCACCATGCACCCGGCATCGCCCCCGAAGATCATCAGTTCCTGCGCGCGGTGCAGACTGAGCGCCAGCGTCCCGAACGCCTGGAGCAAGAGTAGAATCCCGCACAACACGGCGGCGACGCGATGCTGGCTGCGCCAGGCTCGTTGTACACAGAAGGCGAGAACTGCGGTAAGGCACAGGACAAAGATCCAATTTCTTTCCTGCGCCACGGGCGTGAACCACGGACCAGGAAAGGCGGGCAGGCCACACAGCCACGCCGTGACTGCGTGGCCGCTCTCGTGAATCCACATGCTGAGAAAGACGCGCATGAGTGCATGGGGCATGCTCGTGTGGGCCACGCCCCAGGCAACCGCAATGGCCAAAGGAAGCGCCAACACGCGCATGCGCAACTCCATGGCCGTCTCTTCTGCGGGCAGGTTCCATTGTGCGATTCCCGGCGCAGGCCGCTGGCCAGACACCGCCTCGCGGGACGCGGATCGCGTGGGCGACGGGATGGTCATACCCCGTCATTGTAACATCGCCGCGCTCTGCGAACGCCGCACGTCGCAACACCTGCCGCCGCGGCTGGCTGTCCAGTCCGAACACCGGCTCGACACGGCCTGAAAGAAAGTGGGCTAAATCAGTCTTGGCCTTGCGCGGGATGGCGAGTTGCCGGAGACTGCGCTCCATGATGACTTTCATCCCCTGGCTGGGCGGACGTCCGGCGAAGTTCCGTCGCTTTGGCGCGCTGGCCGCGCTGGTCCTCATCGGTATGCTGGCGCAAGTGGCGCCCGGCCAGGCCGCGCCCAAGGCCAAAGACAGTCGCGAGCTGCTGGCGCGCGAGGCCTTCGCCACTGGCCGCTACCAGGAGGCCATCGACCTCTACGGCAAGCTCTACGCCGAAAAACTGCACCCGACCTACCTGCGCAACATCGGGCGTTGCTACCAGAAACTGAAAGAGCCAGAGAAAGCGATCGATTCCTTCCGCGACTACCTGACCCGGGCCAAGAATCTTCCGGCAGACGAGCGGAAGGAGATCGAAGGCTACATCGCCGACATGGAAGCCCTCAAGGAGCGGCAAGCGGCCGAGAAGGTGCAGGCCGCCAAACCACCCACGCGCACGACCGAGAAAACGGCAGCGGCGCCAGCCGCGCTGCCCCCGGTCGCACCCACCCCGAATCTGCAGCCCGCGCAGCCATCGCCCGAGACCCAGCTCATCGCTGCGACCCCCGCCCCCGCGCCTGAGTCGCCGCCTTTCTACGAACGCGGCTGGTTCTGGGGCGTGGCCGCGGGCGTGGTGGCGGTCGCTGTCGTCGGCGGCCTGTATGCCGGCGGCGTGTTCACGAAGACATTCGACCCCTGCGCGGGTCGCACCTGTCTGTCTCCGAAAGGGAACTAGCCATGCATTTCTCACGAGCCCACTTTGCCTATTCTGTGCTGGTTCTGGCTGGCGGCCTTTGCTTGGCAGCCTGTTCCAAAGACGAGAAGACCGCGCTCGAGGTCAATGTCACCCTGAGCGGCGACGTCAAGCAGCAGCCCGACGCGGTTCGCTTCGTGCTGAAGGGCGGGGGCACGACGTTCATCGACCGGCAAGCCGACTGGTCAGCTGCCAGCGCCGGAATGCTCAAGGTCACGCTCTTGCTGCCCGCCCAGGCCGCCGGGTCAGATACCCTGGAAGTGAGTGCCCTGCTTGGCCTGAGCAAGATCGCGGAAGCGCCGCCGCAAACCATCACGATCACGGCAGGCAAAGCCTATGGACCCCTTGCGGTGGTTCTGCAGCCGGCCGTGGTCAGCGTCGATGGCGGCACCGACGCCTTGTCCAGCGACGGACCCCACCCCGACCTGGCGGCGGGATCCGAAGTGGGCGTGCCCGACGCGAGCGTGACTCCAGACACGCGCATCGATGAACCCGGCCCAGAGGCAGCGGCGCCCGATGCGCTTCTTGCGTTCGATTCGGTGCAACCGGACGAGGTCGCGCCGTCGCCCGACGCCCCGCAAGTGTCGGATGTCGCCGCTACTGGCGGGGATGTGGCACAGCCAACCGATGCTGGCGCGGACCTGGCACTGCTAACCGATGCCGTCGAGGCTGGCGAGGACGCGGGCGCGGACAGCTTCGTCGGGCCTGCCTGGCAGCCGGTCAGGAATGTCCAGTACGATCCCAACGATCCCATCATCTCCAGCGGCTCCCCAGATCTGATCGCGGTGGCGGTCGACCCGGTCAATGAACACGTGTACGTCATGTGGACCGACGGCTCGACTTCGGCGGTGAGGGTGACACGATGGAACCACGCGACCGGTAAGTGGGAGCCGACACAAACGCTGGAAGACAATGGCCCCGGCGACCCCAAAGTACCGCAGATCGGCGTGGATGGTGCGGGCCATGTCATCGCGGCCTGGTGCCACGACTTCAGCTCGAGCACGTCCGACAGCACCATTAACCAAATGGGTGGTGTTTGGGTTTCGCGTTCGACCGACGGCACGTCCTGGTCGGCGGCGGCGTCCGTGACCCCCCAGCGCCCGCGGCAGGTGCAGGAGCTGAGCCTGGCCGTGGCTCGCAATGGCCAGGCTCGCATCGCGTTCTCGGAGACGCCGACTGTGAGTCCGTACGCCCCTCTGCTCTACTCGGCCTACTTCGACGGGACGACCTGGACGACGGGGCAAGATCCGTTGGCCCAGGAAGCCCCCGACGACACGAATTTCCGCAACCCGAGCGTCGCGATCGGCGTCGACGATAGTGGCAACAGTCGTGGCATTATTCTCTTCAAACAGAAGGATCCCAACGACCCCAACCACTACGACAGCGTGGCGGCATCCACCTTCGCGGGCGCTAACGTGGATGGCTACGTCATTCTCGACAGCAACACCACGGACAACCTTTCAGAGACCACAATGGCTGTTGCTGTGAACCGGAGCGGACAGGGGGTGGTGGTGTGGGGCGACAGCGACGGCGCGATGCTAAGCTCTTACTCGCCGTCCATCAAGAAGTGGACCGCGCGAAACATCGGGAACGTGGGCCCCAATTCGCCGAGCATGGTCATGGCGCCTGACGGAACGATCACCTTGGCCTGGCAGCAGGAAGCTTCCTCGGGCTATTTCAATGTCTGGGCCATGGAGGGCACGGTGGACGGGAACTGGACCACAACGCCACTCGAGACCGACAACCTGGCGATCCAAACCGGCGGCTACTGGGGCTACTATGAAACGCTGCCCTTCCCCGCGCTTGCAGTGGACGGCGACGGCAACGTTCTGGCCTTGTGGCGCAAGAAGACCCAAAACACTCCATTCGTCCAATTTGCGGTCTACGCTAGGCGCAAGCTAGCAGGCAAACCGAACGGTGTCTGGCAGCCGGCGACCGAGTTGGCAAGGAAATCATACTTCCAGCCACTCCGGGCATCGTTGGCCGTCAGCGACCATGGCCTGGGAGCAGTGGGCTACTACTGGACAGACCCCAACGACGACCCCAACACCCCCGTCGACCCTGACGCGTATCAGGTCTTCGTGTCCTTGTTCCGATAGACAAAAGGCCCCTCCCCTTTTCAGGAGAGAGGCCTTCTCTATCTCTCGTTCGTGCGTCTAGGTTCCGAAGATCTCTTTGCCGTGCCCGGCAGATCCGAGCACGTTGCGGTTCTTCTCGGCGATGAGCACCTTGAGCTCGTCGCGCGCCGGTCCCAGGTACTTGCGCGGATCGAACTCCTTGGGGTTCTCTCCCAACACTTTGCGAATCATCGCCGTCATGGCCAGGCGGCCGTCGGAGTCGATGTTGATCTTGCACACGGCGGAAGCAGCCGCGCGACGCAGTTGCTCCTCGGGAATTCCCACGGCGTCGTCCAGCTTACCGCCGAACTTATTGATCATCTCGACGTACTTGAGCACGACCGAGGACGCCCCGTGCAACACGATGGGGAAGCCGGGAATGCGCTTTTCGACCTCCTCCAGAATGTCGAAGCGCAGGGGAGGCGGCTCAAGAATGCCCTTGGCGTTGCGTGTGCACTGCGCGGGCTTGAACTTGTACGCGCCATGCGAGGTGCCGATGGAGATGGCCAGCGAGTCCACCCCAGTAGCCTTGACGAACTTCTCCACGTCTTCGGGCTGGGTGTAGATCGACTTGGCCGCCACCACGTCGTCCTCGATACCGGCCAACACGCCCAGCTCGCCCTCGACGGTTACGTCGTGTTGGTGGGCGTATTCCACCACCTTGCGCGTCTCCTCGATGTTCTTCTCGAACGGGTGGTGCGAAGCATCGATCATGACCGACGAGAAACCGGTGTCGACGCACGACTTGCACAGCTCGACGGTGTCGCCGTGATCCAGGTGCAGGGCGAAGTTCAGCTTGCTGCCCATGCTGCGGATCATGGCCACCGCGCCTTGGGCCAAGAAGCGCAGGAGCACTTGATTGGCGTACTTGCGCGCGCCCGAGCTGACCTGGAGTATGAACGGCGAATCCGACTCCACGCAGCCCATTACGATGGCCTGCATCTGCTCCATGTTGTTGAAGTTATAGGCCGGGACGGCGAACTTGCCCGCCATAGCCGCCTTGAACATCGCGCGCGTGTTGACGATGCCCAGTTCCTTGTACGAAACGCGTGACTCTGCCATTGGGTTCTCCTTGTCTTGAACTATTCGCCCTTGATCTTGTACACGACCGGCGCGGCGATGCGCCCCATGTCCGGCAACTCGCCCACGAGCGGCCGCGCATAAGTCTTGAACGCCTCGGTGACGTCGTTGCCCGCCGGGTTGATGTATTCGTCGGCCATGTGCTTGGTCTTGGCCGCGACGTCGGTCAACTTCAACAGGTCATACTCGACGGCGTACTCGCCCACGCGACGAATCGCCACCGAGCCGTCCACATTGTGCCAGGCCGCGTACTGCACGGCTTTCTCGCCCACCTCGCGCGCCTCGCTGGCGTCGGCGGCGCTGACGCAGCCGAGGAATGAGCGCTGCAGATAGCCCAAGGTATCGGCGCGCACGCGTTTGATCTTGGTCTTGGACTTGATCAGGTCCGCCAGAAGGTCTCCCAGCGCGCCCGTGCCCGAGAGCTGCACGTTGCCGTGTGCATCCTTCTCCATCGAGGGCTTGAGCGAGGTCACCACCGGCTGGCCGTCGGGACCGCAGACTCCCTCGGACACCGCGATGATGCAGCGGCCATGCTTGTCGTAGGCCGACTGCACGTCCTGGATGAATTGCTCCGAGTTAAAGGGGCGCTCGGGCAGATAGATGAGGTGCGGACCGTCATCGGGGAACTTGCGCGCGAAGACCGAGGCCGCGGTGAGAAAGCCCGCGTGCCGGCCCATGACCACGGCGATGTACACCCCGGGCAAGGCGCGGTTGTCCTGGTTGGCGCCGGCAAAGGCCTGGGCCACGAACTTGCCCGCCGACCCAAATCCCGGGCAGTGATCCGTGCCCACCAGATCGTTGTCGATGGTCTTGGGCACGTGCATGGTGCGCAGCTCGTAGCTGGCGTCCTTGGCCTGCTCGTTCACGATGCGGCAGGTGTCGGACGAGTCGTTGCCGCCGATGTAGAAGAAGTACCGGATTTCATGCGCCAGCATGACCTTGAACATCTTCCGGCAATATTCCTCGTCGGGCTTGTCGCGGGTGGAGCCGAGCGCCGAGGCGGGCGTGCGCGCGACCTCTTCTAGGTTGTGCGTGGTGGCCTGGGTCAGGTCGATGAAGTCTTCGTTCAAGATCCCGCGCACGCCGTGGCGAGCGCCGTAGACCTTGGAAATCTCAGGAAACTTACGCGCCTCGAGAACCACACCCGCGAGGCTTTGGTTGATGACGGCGGTAGGACCGCCTCCCTGAGCGACCAGGGCCTTTCCGGACAGTTTCGCCATTGGGATACTCCAGCTTGGGGGACTTGTTGCAGGAACCTATGCGACGGCGAATCGTATGGACATACCGGCCACTGTGCAAGTGCCGACGCGTGGATGGAGGCGGAAGGCCGGCGTGCTACGGCGCGAGGCGGCGTGCGGCCAGCACCCGCTCGGCGACCTCGGCGAAGCCGGCGGCCGCTTCACCCTCGGTGATGTAGGCAGGCCGATCCGCCTCCAGCTCGGCAAGAAACCGCACGATGTTGTGGACGCCCACACTGGTATGGGGGAAACGCGCGAAGAGCGGCCGATCGTTGCTGCTGTCGCCGACGAAAAGAATTCTGGTGTCCGGGTGGTCGAGCGCGTCGGGCAGGATGGGAGCCAGCGCGGCCAGCAGCCCGTCTGCCTTGTCCCAGCCCGAGGGACGCACGTGAATGTGGATCGAGCTGGCCATCACTTCGAAGCCGGCATCGACCAGCTGTTGGCTGCCGCGCAGGGCTTCGGCGTCGAAGCCGGCCGGCCGTACAAAGGTGCGCTCGAACAAGCGAAAAACATCATCCTCGGTGCGCGCAAGGGCAAAGGCGCGTGCCACGCGTTCGGCGTTGTCGGCGAGCGCGCGGCCAAAGCTCGCATCGTGCGGCGGTCCCAGATCGCGCTGCCGGCCGGTGCCGTCGAATGACACCAACCCGTTCTCTCCGACGACCACGCGCACCCCTGGGAGGTAGCCAGCCAGGGCCTGCGCCCAGCCTGCGCAACGCCCGGTGACCAGGGCGACCACCAGCCCGGCGGCATCCAGCTTCTCGAATAACTCCAAAGTGCGCGCGGGCAGCTTGCCTCCCGTGGTGATGGTGTCGTCGATGTCCGCGGCCAACACGCGCAATCCGGCAAGGGTCGGCCCTGGCATGGCCGCAAAGGGCTGCAACGTGGGGGATGGCTTGTCTAGCGGCATGGCCCGACGATCAGCGCTTGCGGACAGCTCGCGTGCGCCCCGGCGCGGGACGCTCGCCCCTACAGCTCGAACCCGTAGGGCTTCTTGGCGTCCTTGCCCTTCTTCTTGCCCTTGTTGTCGGCGGTCTGCTTCTTGGCCTTCTTCTTCCTGGCGCGACAGCTCGAGTCGGCAGAAGAGGCGGCAGAACGGACGGAATCAGCCGAAGCAGCGCTGGCGAGCACAGGCACACCCATGAGCATGAATACGGCGGCGAGAGAAACTGCGAGAACTCTCATGATTGGTTGTTGTACTCTATCGGATTTTTCGTGAGTTTCATTAAATAGTATCTTGATCAGTGTCCGGGCGCCGCCCCCATCTGACCCATGAATGCGCTCACCACCCGGGCAATGTTCTGCAGGCTGCCGAAGGGCACCTGGAACTCGATGGCGGGGGCTTTGCCGGCCCGGCCCGACAGCACGATCGGAGCACGGAGGTCTGCCAGGCCCGGAACGGCAGCCATCATTCCGGTCAGGGTCATGCTTCCGAGATCCCTGCCGGTCATCTGCATCTTGCCGTAGATGGATGTAAGAACCGACGCCACGTCGACCAAGCCCACGCCGTTGGCCGAGGCGGTGTCGAGCAGGGTCCGCGCCACGATAGGCGCCGCGGTTTTCATCGGGACCTGCGGCTTGCCGTAGCGATCGAGCAGCTCGCGCGGTTTGGCGCCCACAGCCAGAACCACGCGGCCATCCTTGACCGTCAGAGCGCTATGCGCCACATCGCCACCTAGAATCGATCTCATGACCGCCATGAACTGCGGATCTTTTGCTTCGATGGCTTTTTCCGTCTCCACGATCTTGCCCGTGCGCTTCAGCTTGAGCGGCTTTGGCTTGCGACCACCGACCTCGGCATCCCACGCGTTGGATGACTGGAGAAACGCTAGGTAGCGATCCAGGGCGCGGGCCGCATCCACTCCCGGGCGCACCGTCAGGCTGCACAGGGTGGTCATGGGCACGACCCCGAGATCCACAGAACAGGAACCGCCGTCAATCGATTCGCCCAGCAGCGTCCCGAGATCCTTGCCGGCTGCGCGGCCTGCGGGGCCGGAAGCCTCCACGATCTGAATCCAGTCGGGCAACCAAGGCGCCACGTCGCCCCAGGCGACGGCCATGGTCGCGTCGCTGCGCACCGGAAGGGCCAGATCGAAAAGATAGGGAGAGGCATGACCAGCCTTGGCCGCCAGCTGTGAGCCTGGCGTGGGCTGGACCTCGGCCCGTACAACCACGCCGTGCCCAGCCCCAATTTCGAGACTGACACGAACCATGGCAATCTCGCTCAAAGGGCGCATCAAGGTCTTGAGAAGCGCATCAATCATCTTCTTGGATGCGGGTGTCATTGGCTTGCCCGTCTTCGCCGCGTCCTTTTCCATTTCCGCCACGGCCATGCTGAAGACGCCGGCTAGCAACGCATCCAACGACTGACCGGTGCCTCTGGCCATCACCGATGGGGACAGAGTGAAGAGAGCCTGTCCCGACATAGGCGTCGTCTGTGCCACGACGGCCAGGGAACCCGCGGCCAGCAAGGTTTCGCGCGAGCTAGAAAGCAGCAACTGGCGATCCTTGACAGCGCCCCAGACTACATCTCCCGAGGGCAAGCGCCGCTCAAAGGTGCCCTCGCTCTGCACACCGCCAGTCCCCATGGTCTGCAGGACATCCCACGCGAAGGCGCGCTCTTTGAATGAAATGGCGGCACACCAACCAGCCGGCACGCCACTGCCCGGTGCCAGCCAAATCACGGCCAGCGGGCGAGTCACATCCAGGCGGTCGAGGGTCTCGCGCGCCACTTTGACGCCGCCCGGACCTCCCTCGCCGGTCAGTGCGGGAAGCAGCGACTGCCCCAGGGACACGGGCAACTCCAGGCTCTTGGAGAGAGCATCCAGGTCAGCCACCAACTTCAAGGGCGAGGCGACCAGCAAGCTCATGCCCCAGGCCCCTGCCGCGGCTGCGGCCGGCTTGAGCACCGGCTCGGCGAGCACGACCGCCCCCTGCGAGGGCGGTGGAGTCGCCGTGGCCTTTGCATCGGCGGGAGTGGCTGCCGGCGCCGCCGGGGCAGCCGTCTTGCAACTGGCCAGCGCCAGGCAGATTCCAAGAAAACACCCGGAAACCGATTTGATGCTTGCTATGACCATGCCGCGAGACTACGCCGATTTGTCCCCTGCATCCACCTCGCTCGTTGCGATATGGTTGCCCATCGCGCTTGTTTCCCTTACGATTGCCGGTCCAAGAACAACCAGGAGAACCAATGCCCCACACCGATTCCAACATCACCGCACAGATTGAAGCGTTCACCCGCCAGCTCGTGGCCGCAGTGGAAACGGCCGCCGCTCAGCGAATCCAGGCTGCCCTCGCCGGGGCGCTTGGGGTTCCGCAGAAGCGCGGGCCCGGCCGGCCTTCGAAGCAGGTGACGGCCACGGCACCTCTGGCCCTTGCGTCCGCGCCGGCGCGGAAGAAGCAACTCTGCCCAGTACCCGGCTGCAAGAACTTGGCAGCGCCAGTCTTCGGGATGGTCTGCAAGGAGCACAGGAAGGTGCCCAAGGCCAAGATCAAGAAGTACCGAGAAGAGCGACGCCAGGCCGCCCCGTCGACCGGCGCAAAGCCGGTGGCAGCGACGCGGGTGAAAAGGGTTACGGCAAAGGTCAAGCGGGCGCGAAAGCTTCAGGGACAATACTTGGGCTTGCTCAAGTCGCTCACAGGCGCAGACCGGGCCAAGGTAAAGCAGATCGCGAAGGACAAGAGCGTGGCCGAGGCCGTGAAGCTCGCGCGGTCGCTCAAGAAGTAGCACTCCCACAAGCAACCCCGAGCAAGCAGGCGAGCCGCGGGGCCGCGGCGCTCAGCGCAGCCCCGCCTTGATCGCCGCGGCCGCTTCGGGGATCGCGTACTTCTGGTTTTCCCAGCCGAAGATGTCGTAGTGGGGACCAGTGACCCACAGGACTGCGCTTTGTACAGTGCGACCGTCGGGCAGCGCCAGGTAGCGCATCAGCCCCTCGTAGCCGCGCGCGATCTGCTGCGC
>PMLB01000312.1 GCA_003158735.1 Myxococcales bacterium
TGCCGAAATCGAGCACCTTGACCACGTCGGGCGCCGCGGCCACACCTTCCGCGGGCGACTGCACCCCGTGCCCACTGGGCGTGCGCGCATTAGCCGGGCCGACCAGCAGGATGTTTTCTGGCTTGAGATCGCGGTGGATGACGCCGGCATCGTGGGCCGCCTGCAGAGCCGCACACATCTGCTCGGTGATGCGCAGGGCGTGGTTGATGGCCAGCGGCCCCTCGCGGTGGATGAGCAAGCCCAGCTCGATCCCCTCGATGTACTCCATCACGAAGAACAGCGAGCCTTCGGGCGTGGTGCCAAAGTCGGTCACGTTGACCACGTTGGGGTGCTCGATGCGCGAGGCCGCGCGCGCCTCGCGCCGGAAGCGCTCGACCAGATCGGGCGTGCGCGAGTAAGCCGGGTGCAGGACCTTGACCGCCACACGCTTGCCGATTTCGATGTGCTCGGCCTCGTACACCCGACCCATGCCCCCCTCGCCGCGCAGGCGTTTGATGTGATAGCGCCCGGCCAAAAGGGCGCCCACCATGCGCGATCCTTCTTCGGACAAGCGATTGGCTTCTGCGGGCACTTCAAGTTTGCCGCGTCGGCCTAGGGGCGCGGTGTCGGCGCGATCGCCTCGCGCCGCTGTCTCGGCCGCCACCGGCGTGATCGCGTTGGTTAGGCTGTCCCCGGCCGCATCCAGCAGCGCCGAGGCGCTGGCCATGAGCGCCTGACGTTCCTCGCGCTCCCGCGCGATGATGTCCCCGAATAACTCACGCATGAAGTGCGCCACCTGATGCCCGTCCATGGCGGGGGCGGTTCTGGCCAGGAAGGCGGCCAAATCCGTGCGCAACTCCTCGCCGCTCTGGTAGCGCTCCTCGGGCTTCACCGCCAGCGCCTTCATGGTGATGGCATCCAGCTCGGGCGGAACGCGAATGGCGCGCTTCGAGGGGGGCACGATCTGCGGGTGCCGCACCCGTTCCAGCAAGTCGTCCTGGTCCTGCCCCAGGCCCTCCGGGGCCCGTGCGCCGGCGGAGAAGAGTTGTCGGCCGGTGAGCAGCTCCCACAGGATCACGCCGGCGGAGTAGATATCGCAGCGGCCGTCGAGGGCTTCCGCGCGCGCCTGTTCCGGCGCCATGTAGCTGACCTTGCCGAAGATCACGCCGGGCGCGGTCTTTTCCAGTTTCAGCGTGGAGGTGGCCAACCCGAAGTCGGTCAGCTTGACCTCACCCGAATAGGAAAGCAGCACGTTGGGCGGCGATACATCGCGGTGGACCAGGCGGAGCCCCTCGAAGCTGTGCGCGTAGGCCAGGCCCCGCACCAGCTCCTTGACGATGTGGGCGGCCACCGGCAGCGGGAAGGCGATGCCTTTCTGGGCGCAGCGGTTCCACACCGCGCGCAGATCTTTGCCCTCGACGAACTCCATGGCGAGGTAGATCTCGCCATGGACCTGGCCGGCATCGAAGACACCGACCAAGTTCCCGTGGGTGAGGCGCACCACCACTTTGGCTTCGTCCTTGAAGCGCTGGACGTAGCTCCGGCCCGCCAGGTGGGGCAGGGCGGTCTTGACCGCGCACAGCTTTTCCAGACCCCGCTGCCCGTGCACCGCTAGATAAAGTGCTCCCATGCCCCCGCGAGCCAGGGGCTTTACCAGTACATACCCGCCGAAGCGTCGCGGAAAACCGTCCATGGACAGCAGCGTGCTTGGCTGGCGATGTTATTGGAATTAGGTCGAAATTCCTAGGAGCGAGTGCGGAAAACTTCGTATCAGCGCAGACAGACGGCCAAGACCTGCTTCATGTCGGTTTTTCCGGCCATCGCCTTTTCGATGCCGTCCTGGAGCAGGGTGGTCATGCCTCCAGCCACCGCGAGCCTCCGCACGTCCTCGACCGGCGCGCGCTTGGCGATGGCCAGCTTGATTCCGTCGTCGTTCACCAAGAGCTCGTGCACGGCCAGGCGCCCCTTGTAGCCGGTGTTGCCGCAAGTCTCGCATCCTGCGCCCTGCCACATCTTGATGCGTCCACGGGCGAAACCCCGTCGGGCGGCCTCTTGTTCACCAAAGGCCTGGACGATGGCGTCCACTTCGGTGTCGCTGGCGTCGACCTGCTGGCGGCACTTTTTGCACAGTCCGCGGGTCAAGCGCTGCGCCAGCACGCCCAAGAGCGCGTCGGCAAAGCTGAACGGGTCAAGTCCCATGTCAATCAGGCGGGTGATGGTTTCCGGCGCGCTGTTGGTGTGCAGGGTGGAGAACACCAGGTGGCCAGTGAGCGACGCCTCGACGCCTGTGCTGGCGGTTTCCTTGTCGCGCATTTCGCCGACCATGATGACGTCCGGGTCGGCACGCAGAAAGGCGCGCATGGCCGAGGCGAAATCCAGACCGATCTTGGGCTGCACCTGCACCTGGCGCAGACCCGCCTGGGTGATTTCCACCGGGTCCTCGGCGGTCCAGATCTTCATGTCAACGGTGTTGATGCTGCCGAGCGCGGAGTGCAGCGTGGTGGTCTTGCCGGATCCGGTGGGCCCCACGCACAGGACCAGGCCGTAGGGCTTGCCGAGGAGCTTCCTCATCTCGTCGAGGTTGCGCTGACTCATTCCCATTTCGTCGAGGGGGATGGGCTTGGAGGCCGCCAAGATGCGCATGACCACATCTTCGTTCCCGTTGACCGTGGGCAAGGTGGCGACGCGCAGCTCGATGGTGCGATCGCGCATGCGGAACTTGATCTTTCCATCCTGGGGCTTGCGCCGTTCGGAGATGTCCAGCTTGGCCATGATCTTGAAACGCGCGACCAAGGGATTGCGAAAGGCGGCCGGGATGTCCTGGTAGCGCACGCAATCGCCGTCGATGCGGAAGCGGATGCGGGTGTTGTCCTCCTTGCCATAGGGCTCGATGTGGATATCGGAGGCGCCCCGCTGGAAGGCGTCGATGATGATTTGGTTGGCCAGCTTGATGATGGCGCTGTCCGACTCCTCGCCTTCATCTTCCTCGTCGCTGGGTTCGTCGACTGCCCCCGTGCTTTCGTCGCCCGACAGCTCTCGCAGCAAGACATTGACGTCCGAGCGCAAGCCATACGAGCACTCGATGCACGCGGCGATCTCGTCTTTGAAGCCGACGTGAAAAACCACCTCGCGATCCGCTTCGATGGCGCGTAGGGCATCGCAGCGGGAGAAATCGGTGGGGTCGTCGATGACCACGATGAGCTGCGGGCCGCGTCGCTCGATAGGCGCTGCACCCATTTTCTTGAGGTAGTCGAGGCGCAGTCGGCCGCGTAGGTCTTCCGGGATGCGCTGGTTGCCGCTGAACTGGTAGAAGGGCGCGTTGTAGTAGGTCGAGAGCGCCTTCTCGATATCGGCGCGATTCACCCCCACCTTCTCGATGAGATAACGGGCTGGATCCTGCACGGATTGTTTAGCCGCGGCGAGCGCTTTGGTCAGGGTCTCGAGCGGCAGGATGCCGCCCACGACCAGAGTGTCCCACTTGCCGGCCGGCTTCCTGCGTGCGCGCTCGGGTGCGGCCAATCCCGTTTTCGCCTCGGGCGCGGGGGTAGCCTGCGTGGGCCGCGTGACGGCCGGCGCGGCTGGAGTTGCGTGCCCCAGCACAGCGCGGGGCACCGGCGTGCGGGCAACCGTCGGCTGCGGGACCGCTTGGGTTGGTGCCAGTAGCCCGGCCAAGGCTGTCGCCACGGCCCGGCCGAGAGTACCGGCGTGGACCAGATCGCGCGGCACAAAGAGTCCGAATTCGTCCTGGCGGTTGACCACCAGCATGACACCGAAAGGCAGATCGTCGACCAGAAGGGGCGCCACCATGGCGCCCTGGATGGTGAGCCCCAACCATCGGTCCAGGCGGTCGTCGGGCCGCAGGCGTGGATGCAGGCGCGCCAGCTCGCTGGCATCGTTCAGGTTCTGGAAGCCGATCGGATCCTTGGCGGCGTAGGCGAAGCCGATCACGTTGCTCGGATCGCGTGGCAGGCGCAGCTCGCGGGCGGAGTCTTCCACCCAAGCCACGGCCCGCAGTTGGCCCTGGGAATCAGACATGAACAGGGTGGTGCGTTCCGCGCTCAAGAATGCGCTGATGCGATCGGTGGCCTCGAACAGGAGGTCATCCAGGGCAGGGACCGAACCGATGTAGGTGAGCAGCTCCGATAGGCGCGCGCGCTTGTCGGTCTGGCCCGACTGGTCGCCCATCTGTTTGAGCCACGTGGCTGCATCCATGGAGTGTTATTCACATCGTCATGATTGGGGGCGTACCTGAGCCGTGGTGTTGGGAAAGGTAGGCGTAGGTGGTAGCCGGTGTGCAAACTGGCCGCGTGGGGAGCCCGCCGGCTCTGCCCCCAAGCGACTTCGGGACGGACAACCCACCCCTCCCACCCCGCGCGCTTCGCGCGCGCCCTCGCCGGCCGCGTACCATCGCGCAAGGCCGAGCGCGATGGCGCGAGCGCAGCGAGCGGGTGTGGTGGGGAAGGCGTAGGTCCCGAAGTTCCCGAAGGCGGAAGCGAGCGGGGAGGTGGTGGTGGGCGGGGGGCCGCAGGGCATGGGAACCCTTCGAGGGTTCCCATGTGAATAGTCGATGGGGCCTTCGTTCTGAGGGGCTGACGTGGTACCTTCTTGCGTTCGTTTCTTGAGAGGGAAGCAGGTAGCGATGCAAGGCGAGAGTATCCTCGTCGTAGACGACAGCCCGACCATCTTGAAGCTAGTGGAGTTAACCCTGGCCAAGGCGGGCTTCCGTGTGTCGACCGCGGATTGCGGCGAGCTTGGTATCCTGGCCGCCACCGAGCAGCCTCCCGACCTGCTGCTGCTCGACTACCTTCTGCCCGATCTCAATGGGGATGACGTGTGTCGGGCTATCTCGGGAAACGTAGCCCTGGCCTCGGTGCCCGTGGTCGTGATGAGCGCCAAGGGCGAGGAGGCGGGCACCTGCTTTTCCAATCTGGCCAGCGTGGTCGACATTTTGCCCAAACCATTCTCGCCCGACGCGCTCCTCGCGGTGGTCAACCACGCGCTCGAGAAGCGCGGGCCCCAACCGGAACTCGTGGCGCGAGAGACGTCCGACCATCTGGATGTGAGCGGACTTCTGCCCAAAGCACAAGAGGACAAGCCAGCGGGCTTGCCCATCGGTCCCGACGGCGCCGCACTGCTGGGTGATCTGGCGGTCGTGTCGATCGCCGACGTGTTGCTCTTGTTGCAAGACCGGCAGCATTCCGGCGCGCTCCACCTGGTGGGCAGCGAGGCCAGTATCGACATCTTCGTGAACAAAGGCCGCATCGATTTCGCCAGCGCCCGGGGTGTGGCCGACGAGTTCCTGCTGGGACATTTTCTGGTGCGCAGTGGACAGATCGAACGGGTTAAGTTGGACGAGGTTCTCGTCCAGCGCAGCGCCGCCCCGGGGGCTGGGCTGCTGGGCGCCGATTTGTGCCGCCGCGGCCTCATCAGCGAAGCCGGGCTGAGAAAGGCCATGGCCCAACAGACCACCGCCCTGGTGTTCGAGGGTTTGCGTTGGGGCGAGGGTCACTTCTCCTTCCACCCCGCGGCCGAGCCCTCGCCGGCTGCGCGCGAAGCGACCCTGGGCTTGCCCATCGACGGGCTCATCATGCAGGGCCTGCGGCGGGTTGACGAGTGGCGCGTGATCGGACAGGAGATCGACAACTTCGACATGGTTTTTGTACGCAACGAGGACAAGATCGCTTCCTTCGACGACCACCGGTTGTTGCGCGAGGAAGCAGCCATGCTCGAGCTCGTCAACGGCAAGAACACCGTGCGCGATCTCATCCGGCTGTCCAAGATGGGCTCGTACGACGTGACTCAGGTGTTGTTCCGGCTCCTGCGCTGCAAGTTCATTCGCAGACGCGTGGCGCCGATGGTTGGGTGAATGTGGCGACGTCCTCCAACCTGGACGTGGTTTTCTTCTACCTGCGCGGCCTGCGCTGTGCGCTGCCTGCCAGCGTGGTGCGCGAGATGTTGCCCATGCCGGGTCTCACACCGGTCCCGCTGGCCCCGCCCGTGATGCGCGGGATCGCTCCGGTGCACGGCCAAGTCCTGCCGGTGCTGGACCTGGGTGTGTACTTTCCCCAGGCCGGTGAGGCCCATGGCGACGGCCTGCCCGATCCCGTGACGGCCGAGAGACTCATCCTGATCGAGACCGCACCCGACGCCAACACCCCCGTCATCGCCGCCGCGCTGGCCGTGGAACGTCAGGTGCGCGTGGGCCGGGTCGACGAGCAGCACAGCCGACCCCCACCCCCGCGACCGATTTTTCTGACCGCCACGGTACTCGACGCCGACGGTCCGGCCCTGCTGATTAACGCCCAGCAGGCCATCGATCATGTTCGCCACGCCATCAGCACGGTGACAAGTCCATGACTAAGAACAACGGAATGGAAAGCCTTCTGCACGCGGTGAACGCCGCCAAGGGCGGCGATCTGACGGTGCGTGCCGAGGAGAATAACCCGGCCCTGGCACTCCTGGCCCGCGCGCTCAACCAGATGCTGGAAGCCCTGAGCCGGCAGGCCAGCCAGATTGCAGGCAGCGCCAACCAGACCCTGTCGGCCGCGGAAGGGCTCAGGCGCGCCAACCAGGCAATGACCGAAGGCCTGGCCCGCCAGCAGGCGGCCATCGCTGAGATCGCGCGCAAGCTGAAGGCGCTGGAGGCGCGTTCCGACGAGATTGGCCAGATCGTCGAGCTGTTCGACGATGTCACCTCGGAAACCAACATCCTCGCGCTCAACGCGGCTATCGAGGCTTCGCGTGCGGGCGTGCAGGGCAAGGCCTTCGGTCTGGTGGCCGAGGACGTGCGCAAGCTGGCCGAGCGCTCGACGGCGGCCACCAAGGACATAGGCGCCTTCATTCAGACCATCGTGAATTCAACCAGCGAAGCCAACCACACCATCGAAGAGATTCGCGGTGTGACCGAGACGCTGGTCGCAGCCGCCGCTGCCGCGGGAGGCGACACCGCGGCGCTGGCTGCGGCCGTACAAGAGCTGACGCAGACGCTGGCGCGGCTGCGCTTCGCTGGCCAAGATGAGGCGGCTCTCGCGCGAGCCTTGCGCGATCGGCGTGTTCAAATCACCAGCCTGTTGCAGCCGCTGGCGCCGCTTCTGGACAATGCAACCGCACCGTTGGGCGATGCGCTCCGGCGGATCCTGGCCGCGCTGGCCGAGGGCGCGAGCACCAGCGAGCGCTAGCTGGTTTCTCCTTTAGCCATGGCATCGTCCGCAAAAGACGGCTCGGACGGCGGCGAGCGCGGCCCGCTGGGTGAGTGGAATCCCAGCGAGGCCGAGCTGCTGCGCAGCTTGTTTCTCGATGAGGCGGACAAGCACCTGCGTCATATCACGGAGGCGCAGCGGGTGCTGGCGCACGCCGCGGAAGCCACTTTGGAGGTGGACCCCCAGATCGTAGATGCCTTGTTTCGACATTTGCACACGCTCAAGGGTGCGGCGGGCTCGGTGGGCCATGACTCCATCGCGCGGGCCACCAACGAGCTGGAAGAGCTGTGCGCCGAGATGCGAATCGGAAAGCTGGCCCCCACTTTCGGAATCCTGGAACGTATCGACGAGGGGATTTCCTCGCTGCGCGCGCTGCTCACCAGCGCCCGTTTGGCGGTCCCGCCCGCGCGCGTCGTCGATCTGGCAGAACCCGCCGCCCTGCTGCGCGAGGCGCCCGAGCGCCGTCGACAATCGGACCGGCGTGCGGTGGCCGACCGGCGCACCAGCGGCGAGGGCATGCTTCGGGTCGAGGCCGAGCGGCTTGATGTGCTGCTCGACGGCGTGGGCGATCTGGTCATCCTGCGCACGTGTCTTGAGCGGCGCGTGCACGAGCTGGAGAGCGTGCTGCGTGACCTGCGTGTCGGCCGCAACACCATGCGCCTCTCGCTGGGCGAACTGGGAATCGGCCTGACCGCGGGTGAGATTCACCATCAGGACGAGAGGACGCGTCTTCTCGATCGCCTGGGCGAGGTGGAGGTCGCGTTCAACAATTTCTCCTCGTACCTGGACCGCACGGTCCGCGCACTGGCTACCGATACGGCTTCTCTGCGCCACACCTCGGAGCAGCTTGAAGATCAGATCCGCCGCGCGCGCCTGGTGCCCATGGAATGGCTGTACAGTCGGCTCGGGTCGGCCATGCGCGAGTTGGAGCGTAGCTGCCGGCGCCCAGTGGACATGGTGGTCACGGGCGGCGAGGTCGAGTTGGACAAGAGCGTGGTCGATCAGCTGGCCGACCCTTTGCTGCACCTTCTGCGTAATGCCCTGGCGCACGGAATCGAGTCAGCCATGGTGCGCGCCGAACGTGGCAAGCCAGCGCGCGGTCGCATCGACATCAAGACGATGCAGGAAGGCGACTGCGTCTTCATCACCTTTGAGGACGACGGAGGGGGTATCGATCGGGAGGCCGTCCGCCAGGCGTTGGTGCGCACCGGGCGCCAAGCGGCGGCGGCCGAGCTGGATGACAAGGGCGTGGTCACGGCGGTGTTCGAGCCGGGGTTCTCCAGTCGTCCCCAGTCAGACGCGCTGGCCGGCAGAGGTATGGGCCTCAACATCGTCGAGCGCACGGTCGCGCACATGGGTGGCGAGGTGAAACTGGAGTACCAGGCCGGCGTTTTCACGCGTTTTCGCCTGTCGGTTCCGCTCAGCGGTGCCATCACGCAGGCCCTCTTGTTCAAGTTGGGCGGCCAGGTCTACGCCGTGCCAGCCGCACATGTGGTCGAGGCCTTGCCGGTCGGACCCGAGATCCTGGCCGGGAATTCCGTGATGACGACCATGCCGGCCCAGCACCCGACCGGGGGCGCCTCCGCGCTGCCGCTGCTGCGCCTGCATGCCTTGCTGGGCGTCGAGTTGCCCCCAGGCCGGCGTGCGGCGGCCTTGCATGTGCGCTACGGCGGCCGCGACTTCGTCTTCACCTGCGACAAGGTCATTGGCCCGCGCACGGTCGTGATCCGTCCCCCCGGCCCACTGCTGGGGCTGATTTCGCTCTACGGCGGGGTCACGGCGTCGGGGGCCGGCAAGGCGCAACTGGTGCTGGACCTGGGCACGCTGGCCGACACGGCCTTTGGCCCACCACGAACCGCGGCCGCGGGGCCGCGGCGGGGGCAACCGCGCGTGCTCATCGTCGACGATTCGCGTATGGCGCGCGAGAGCGCTGCGCGGTTGCTCTACGCCGGTGGCTACCAGACCGTCGCTGCGGAGGATGGTTGGGATGCGTGGGACGTCTTGGGCGAGCGGCGCTTTGACGCGGTTGTCACGGCGTTGGAGATGCCCCGCGTGGACGGGTTCCAGTTGATCGCGCGGATTCGACACGAACCGACCTTGCGCGGCTTGCCCATCGTGGTTCTCTCGTCGCGCACTTCGCAGGCGACCCGGCAGCGCGCACTGGCCGCAGGAGCCAACGTCTTTCTGCCCAAGTCGCGCCACAAACGCAGCTTGGTGGAAGCGGTCACCTCTTGCCTGCGCGAACAAGCCCTGCCGCCGGCAGCGGGCGGGCGCTAGTCGGACTTGGTCACCTTTTCCACCACAGAGAGCACAGAGAACACAGAGGTCGGAAAGGAAGAAGGGGTTCGGACCGGAAAGAACCCAACCCTTCCCTTTCCGGTCCGGCTCTGTGACCTCTGTGCTCTCTGTGGTGAAAAATGCCAGCCTCCTCACACCGTCTGCGGCGGGGGAGTGGTCTCGGCGAGAAACGGGCCTTCCGGGGCCAGGATGGTTCCCGCCAAATTTCCCTGCGCGGTCGCGCCTGACCACACCACACTGCGGACCACCTGGCTGCCCGCCGACACGCGGCCACCGCCGCACACGACCGCCCAGGGGCCCACCACGGCGCCTGCCTCGACCACCGCACCGGCGGCCAAGCGAACCGGCGGCACGATGCGGGCCGAAGCATCGACGTGCGCAGCGGGATCCACGCCAACCAGAGGCCCGGGCGGGTGGGGGAGTAGGGCGGGGTTGGCCAGCAAGGCCAGATTTCCCGCGAGATAGCTTTCAGGGTTGGAATGCTCGGCGAAGTAGCCGGTCATGGTCATGGATCCGATGCGGTCTCCCGCCCGCAGCGCCGGGATGTACGCGTCTCCGATGATATCGGACACGCCGGTGGGCAGGCGGTCAAGCAACGCCGACTCGACCACGTGGATGCCGGTGAACATGCGCGGGGCAAGGGGCGGGGAGGCGGCAGGGTCCGCGCGCTGTCCGCGGATGCTCAGCACCGTGCCGTCGGCATCCACACCAATGGGCGCCCAGAGTTCGGGATGAGGATCCGTGCGCAGCACCAAGGTGGCAATGGTGTTGCGAGGCGCTTGGCCATGGGCCGCGATGAGCGCACGCAGATCGACGTCAGCCGCGACCTTGCCGTTGATGATGAGCACCGGCTCTGAAGCAAACAGCGAGCGGGCCTTGCCCACCCCGCCGCCAGTACCGAGCAGCTCTTCCTCGACGGAGTAGCGCAGGTTCACGCCGAACTGCGAGCCGTCGCCCAAAGTCTTTCCGATCTTGTCGCCGTGGTGGTGCAAATTGATCACGATGTCGTGCAGGCCGGCTTGGCGGCACAAGGCCAAAGCGTAGGCGATCGCGGGATAGCCGCACACGGGAAGCAGCGGCTTGGGAAGAGCCAGGCCGAGAGAGCCGAGACGGGTGGAACGGCCAGCCGCGAGAATCATCACCTGCATGGGTGGCCATGGTACTACGGACGCAATCTAGACGAGCAGGTTCAAGCAGATTTCTGTGCCAGCCACAACGTGTCCCGCGAGTCCGCCCCGGATTTCACCACAGAGAGCACAGAGATCACAGAGACGGATGGGAAGGAATGAAGGGTTCGGGCTCGGATCCGGAACCCTTTCTTTCCGGCCTCTGTGGCCTCTGTGCACTCTGTGGTGAAACTCCGGATCGCCCATCTGGCCGGCGAATCGCGACAGGAACGTGGTTAGCACCTATGGGCGAAGCAACTGACCCCCAGCTCTGTGGTAGGTTGCGCCACCATGAAGATATGTGTCATCGGGACCGGCTACGTCGGGCTGGTCGCAGGCGCGGGGTTCGCGGACATGGGCAACGACGTCACCTGTTGCGACATCGATGGGGAAAAGATCGCCGCGCTCAAGCGGGGCGAGGTGCCCATCTATGAGCCGGGCCTGGACAAGCTGATCGCTCACAACGTGGAAGAGAGCCGACTCGCCTTCACCACCGACATGGCCGCGGCCGTGGCTGGTGCCGAGGTGGTGGTGCTGGCCGTGGGTACTCCGCCCGCGCCCGACGGCTCGGCTGATCTGCGCTACATCCTTCAGGCCGCAGAGACGGCCGCGCGCGCGCTTTCGGGCTGGGCCGTGCTGGTGACCAAGTCTACCGTGCCGGTCGGCACCGGCGACAAGATCGAGGCCATCATGCGCCAGCACGCGCGCCACGAATTCGCGGTGGCGGCCAACCCCGAGTTTCTCAAAGAGGGCGACGCGGTCAACGACTTCATGAAACCCGATCGTGTGATCATCGGGACCAGCGACCCGCGCGCGTTGGCCACTTTGCAGGCCTTGTACACGCCTTTCACCCGCTCAAGCGATCGCATCATGGTGATGGACCGCCGCTCGGCCGAGCTGGCCAAGTACGCCGCCAACGCCATGTTGGCCACGCGCATTTCGTTCATGAATGAGCTGGCCGGTCTGTGCGATGCGGTGGGCGCTGACATCGAGCTGGTGCGCAAGGGACTGGGCGCCGACGCGCGCATTGGCAGCAAGTTCCTCTACGCGGGGGCGGGGTTCGGGGGAAGCTGCTTTCCCAAGGACCTGCGCGCGGTGATCAGCACGGCCAAGGAAGCGGGCATGGGACTGCAAGTCCTGAGTGCGGTGGAAGCGGTCAACCAGCGGCAGAAGCACTACTTGGCTGAACGCCTGCTCAAGCATTTTCACGGCGACCTGGCTGGTCGCAAGATCGCCGTGTGGGGACTGGCCTTCAAGCCCGGCACCGACGACGTGCGCGAGGCCCCGGCGCTGGTGCTCATCGAGGACTTGCTGGCCGCTGGTGCGTGCGTGGCTGCCAGCGATCCCGTCGCCATCCCGGCGGTGCGCAAGGTCCTAGGTGAACGCGTGGAATTCCAGGCATCTAACTACCAATGCGCCGAGGGGGCCGATGCCCTGGCCCTAGTCACGGAATGGCACGACTATCGCCGGCCGAACTTCGCGCGTTTGCGCAGCATCATGCGCACGCCGGTGGTTGTCGACGGGCGCAACGTGTGGGAGCCGTCCGAGGTGCGCGCTGCCGGATTCACGTACTACGGGGTGGGGCGAGGGAGCGGATCGGATAGTTAGCTGTTTCACCACAGAGAGCACAGAGGTCACAGAGCCGGACCGGAAGGAAAGGGTGGTCCTGTCCGGTCCGAACCCCTTCTTTCCTTCCGCCCTCTGTGTTCTCTGTGCTCTCTGTGGTGGAGAAAGCTCGCTACTTCCCGTTCTCGGCGCGCCACCAGGCCACGAAGCGGGGAATGCCTTGCTCGATGCTGACCTTGGGCGAGTAACCCAGATCGCCTTGCGACAGTTCCAGGTCAGCCAGGGTGTGTGGCATGTCGCCCGGCTGTTCGGGTTGCCAGTCGATGCGCGGCGATTTTCCCAGCGCGGCGGCGATGCGGTCCACCAGAGTCTTGAGGCTGGTGGGATGCGCGCCGCCCAGGTTGTAGATGCGATACGCAGGATGGGGGCTGCGCGCCTGCTGCTCGATGGCAGCCAACACCCCGTCGAGGATGTCGTCGATCCAGGTGTAGTCGCGCGAGGTGGTCCCATCGCCGAACAATTCGATGGGCTGGTCGCTGGCAATCAGCCTGGTGAACTTGTGGATAGCCAAGTCGGGGCGTTGGCGCGGGCCGTACACGGTGAAGAAACGCAAGCAGGTGATCGACGAGCCGTACAGGTGGTGCTCGGTGAAGGCGAGCAATTCGCCCGCCCGCTTGGTCGCGGCGTAGGGCGAGAGCGGCCGGGTGCAGGGATCGCTTTCGCAAAATGGTACCTGACTGTCCTTACCGTAGACCGAGGACGACGAGCCGAAGACGAAGCGCTTGATTCCACGCGCGCGACAGGTGGCAAACAGGTGCAGCGTGGCGTTCACGTTCACCGCCCAGTAGCGCTGCGGGTTCGTGATCGATGGCCGTACTCCGGCCAGCGCCGCCAGGTGCACTACTGCGTCGACTCGGCCCGCGGTGTCCAAGGCAGACTCGATGTCCTGCGGGTCGGTGAGGTCGCCCTCGATCAGGCGGAAGGCCGGGTTTCGACGAAGCCCCGCCAGATTCCGTTCCTTGACGGCTCGGGGATAGAACTCGTCGAAGTTGTCAAAGCCCGTGACTCGATCCCCGCGTGCGACCAGGCGCTCGGCCAAGTGAGAACCGATGAATCCGGCCGCGCCGGTGACAAGGATGTCCATCAGGGATCACAATAGACGGCTGGCCAGCTATCTACCAGTCGAACGGTAGACAGGGCCCATGGGTTCGGACCTGCCATGGCAATGGCGAAGATGGATCAGGTACTCGACGTTGCCCTTGCCCCCGGTGATGGGCGAGGTGGTCTCGCCCAAGACCTCGTAGCCCAGCTCGCGGGCCGCGGCCTTCACCTCGTCGAGCGCGAGCAGCCGATCCACTTCGTCGCGCACAATTCCGCCCTTGCCCACCTTGGCCCGGCCCACCTCGAACTGCGGTTTGACCAGGGCGACCACGGGAGCGCCGGGCGAGAGCAGGGCGGGCAGCAAGGGCAACACCAGGCGCAGGGAGATGAAGGAGACGTCGACCACCGCGAACCCGCAGCGCTCGGGGATGCGTTGGGGTGGCATGAGTCGGATGTTGGTGCGATCGATGACCACCACGCGCGCATCCGAGACCAGCTTCCAGTCGAGCTGGCCGTGCCCGACATCGATGCAGTACACGCGCCGGGCCCCGCGCTGGAGCAGGCAATCAGTGAAGCCGCCCGTCGAGGCGCCCACGTCGACGGCGACCAGGTCTTTCACGTCGAGGCCGAAAGTCATCAGCGCATGCGCCAACTTGATCCCGCCGCGCGAAACGTAGGGCATGGGTTCCCCACGCAGGCGCAGCGCCGCCTGCGCACCGACCAAGTCCCCGGCCTTGTCAACCGGACGATCTCCGTCGAGCACCTGGCCCGCCAGGATGAGCGCCCGCGCCTTCTCGCGCGTGGGAGCCAGCCCTTGTTCGACCAGCGCAAGATCGGCGCGTATCCGGCCGGCGCGCGCCTTGGTCGCGGCCGGCTTGGGCGTAGTTTGGGCGTTCGGGTTGGGGTGGCGCGCCATGGTTGGGACGAGAATAGACTCCCGAGCGTTCCTGGTTGCAAACCTGATCGCCGCAAGTACAATCGCCTGGCCCGTTTCGGCGGGTACGGGGCTGTAGCTCAGCTGGGAGAGCGCTAGAATCGCACTCTAGAGGCCGTGGGTTCGATCCCCATCAGCTCCACAAGACATGGTAATTATTTACGTTTTTCACAATGGCTCGACCTTCGACCGCTAGGCAATGTTCTAGATGGTCGTCGGTCCGATCCCGTTCATCTCCACAATCGAAGCATCGAAGCCCATGTAATCACGGTCCTCTTTGCTGCTCTGTTTTCGGGGCCGCGATTCGACGCTTGGCGTTTCCATTCTTGTAGCCAGAATGTCGCCAGAATCCCGGCCGCCCGGCACCGGCGGCGGCCTTCTGCGGTCGCATGTACCTAGCCGTGGTCACGGGCTGCCGGTGGCCTGCCATGGACATGATGCCAGACAAGTTGCTGGAGACCTGTCCCAGATGCGTGATGCGAGTGACGAAAACCGTACGCGAGGTTCGCTCTGCCCGATAGGCGTCGATGCCGGCCGCCGTCGCGCCGGCCGCAACGGTGCGATAGTAGTGGCTGCGGAAGATGAGACCTGCCGAAGGGCAGACCGAATCGAGCTCCTTTCGCGCGGTTTCGCTCAGCGGTAGCTCGCGGCCAAAACGAATCTTGCCAATCTTGTCGGTGATGGTGAAAGCCCAGCTGTGTGCGCAGACATTCCACACTTTCGTGTACGCAACTGTGGCCCCCCTAATATCATTAGATCTTTTGCCGGCGTGCTCATGGCGAACCCAAGGCGCGGTCGATCTCGGCGCGAAGCGCCGGAAAACGTTGATACTCGCTCCTCATCAATTCCACCCAGCGAGCCGTCTCCGGCGACCGGTCACACCCGAGGCAGACCGCGACCAGTTCTGCCGCGTGGCCATAGTGGCGGCGCCGCTTCTGGTCCGTGACTCCTGCCAACCGATTCTCGGCCGCCTTTCGCATGGCGACGAGTACGGCGCCCCTGGCCCCGGCCTTCGGGATGGCGTCGATGCCAGCGGTTCTCAGGATCTGTTCGATCTCCGGGGTGGAAAGTCTCGGCTCGTCGCCATCGCCCGTCATCAACTCGAGTTCGTCGATGCCCATCCCCCGGTGTGAAAGCAGCTCGGTGCTCTCGGACGGCGGCCGCCGCGCTCCTCCGAGGAGACCCGCGAACAACGGAAACAGCAAGTGCCCGGGATGCTCACTGTCGGACCATCCGAGACCTGGAGCTGCCGCGAGCAGCGTCGCTGCCGGCTCGAAGTCGCTCTGGAGCACGTGCAGGAACGCGCGCTGCCGAGCCGCTGGCTTCGGACAGGCCTCAAGAGCTTCCGCTGCGCGCTTCCGGATCGCGGCCTTGCTACCCGCCGATCCGAGCCAGCTACGAAGCCGCAGCATACTCGGACTGGCGAGCCACGCGTGCTCGAGCCACTTGGGCAGATCGTCGCGACCGAGCTGCTGCGCGGCGAGCGCGGCACCGTCCAACAGCTCCCCTCGCGCGTAGTCCTTGTCGGTGACGAGACCGGCAGCCTCCTTGAATGCCGGAAGCGCAGCCTTCCAGTCGCCGACGTCACGCAAGCTCCGGCACCACGCACGGAGATCCTCAGTGCGCCTCGTCGATCGCGCGATTTTCGCCAGTCCGTCGGAACCCTCGAGGCGCTGGACGACCTCGCGCAGCCATCGGTCCTCCTCCGTGTCCCAGTCGGTCTTGCGAGCGTCGGCGGATTTCCTCGCAATGAGGGCCCGCCACTCTGGGAGAAAGGCAGCAAGCCCCGCGAGCGGTTCGACGGCTACGCGCTCCATCTCCCGGATGGGCTCCCAGAAGTGCCCGACTCCATGTACCTCGTCGATCGCCGTGCGAACTGTGTCGGCGCGCTCGGCCGGAGACGAGAGCATGTAAGCCGAAACGACGTACTGAACCGCGCACTCGCCAGTGTCGGTGCCGAGCACCTCGTCGACCAGCTCGTGCTGGCCGAGGTCGATCTCCCCTTCGCCGATGGGCCGAAGTAGGGCGCCGAAGATCCGGTGGGCGGCGCCGTAGTCTTTTCGGAGGAATGCGGACGAGCCGCGCCGAAGGTATTCGTCGACCTCGGAGGGGTCGGCGTGACCAACGCGCTCGGCAGCCTTTGCGAAGGCGAGCACCTCCGCGACCTCGTCGTCGCTGAGAGCCGCCGGCGCCCAACCGGAGCCGCTGCGAGCCGCACGCTGGATGAGCGAGCTTATCACGCGGCTGTGGGCCTTCTCGTCGAGTTCGAGCAGCATGTCGCGAACGACCTCGCGAAGTTCCTCGGCGGACATTGTGCCAAGCGCCGCGTCGACATCGTTGAAAACCGGCGTGTCGCGGGGACAAGGTTCGTTGGGGCGCACTTTCTTCGTCATGATTCGTGGGTTTCCGGACGCTCCTATCCTGGCGGTCTTTGTAGCAGATCTTCAGCCATTAGCGGCGCTGACCCCTGGCCGAGAAAGCCGGTAACCCTTCGCAACAGCACGGGACGACTCGTCTGGGTTGCGCTGCTATTGGGGCATGACAACGCTTCTGGACTGGAATGGCAAGGAGCTGCCGCCAGCGTTGCGGTCGCTTCCGGTTCCGGAAGGGCCGGCGGGTCGACTGACACCCGGCTTTCGCTGCCGAGCCCGAGGCCCAGTTCAAGACATTGAAGTACCGACCTGACTTCCCTTGTCGTTTCGATTCACTGGCCCAGGCCGAGGCTTTCTGCCGCTACTTCTTTGCCTGGTACAACCAGGAACACCATCACATCGCGCTTGGCCTGATGACCCCGAACGACATTCACAATGGGCTCGCGCAGGAGAAATGGAACAAGCGCGCCCAGGTCCTCATCGCCGCCTACACCGCCCACCCCGAACGCTTTCCGCGTGGCTGCCCGACCCCGCCTCCTTTGCCAACAGCGGCCTGGATCAACAAGCCGACCTCGATGGCGGCCAAGGCGGAGCCGGCCGATCAGCACGCCCCCAAAGGCGTGCACGCCGGCGCCGCGGTCGTTCAAGAGCAGATCCCAGCGGCCGCCGTCGAGGCCGGCACATCGACCGCCAGCTTTACACCGTAATATCGACCAAGGACTGTCTCATTTTGCTTGGCAACTTCCGATGGAATAGAAGATGTGGCAGCTTGCCTGCGTCCCCTGCTCGGCGATTCGGAGGCACAGCGTGCGCTTCAGATCCTGCGCGACTACTTCTTCGACCACGAAGGGGTTGGCCCGCGCCGGGTCGCGGAGTTCCTGCAGGGCGGACCAGACGCCGACATCCAGGCCGACGTGGTTGGCTTTGTGAAGGCGCTGCTTGATCGCTGCCGACTACCAGTGCTGTGTGCGAAGACATTATGAACTTCGTGTTCGCAACAGCGTCAGCACGGGAATCAATGAGGAATTTGCTCTCCCGGAAGGCTGACTTGCTGCCCCAGACAGCGCTCGCAAGACATCGCACGATTGGCGGCCATGCGGGCGGCCCGCGCATGGCCCTTCGCCAGCGCCAGTTCCTCGGGCACTTGGGCGCCGGTCCCGAAGAACATCTCGTCAGGTGTCTGCCCATTGAACGCTGGATGCGGCATCTTTGTGTTGTGGACGACAGCAGCGAGCACTCGTGCCCGCTTCTCCCAGCGTGCACTGGAATCGAGCGCGTTCTACTTCTCCTGGTCGAACGGTTCCGTCGTGACGACCGGGCGGAGGCCGCGCCGTCGCCAGGTGGAGACGGTGGAACGTGGGATCTGAACGTGCTTGGCAACGGCCATGGTGCCACAACGAACGACGTGTTCGCGAAGGCGATGGTCGTAGGTGCGCCGTGTCTGCGATGCGTCCCAGATGCCGGCTCGTGGGGCCGGACAACCCTTGCTATAGCTCTATGTCACCGTGCTTTCGACAAGTGGGCCTTTTTACTTGCTCCACGGTATATTTGAACGTGAATGTCGCTCGGGGAGAATTTTCATCCTCGCTGA
>PMLB01000102.1:0-33714 GCA_003158735.1 Myxococcales bacterium
CGGTCCTCAAGTACATCAGTACATTCCGGTCCGGCGACGCGCGCGGCGCAGCCGCGGGCAGGGGTGGCGGGGCCGGAGGCGCTAGTCGGCCCTCCTTACCAGCAGCCCGGCTTGTCGGCCGGGTACAAAGAGGCATCGCGATCCGTGCATCGCCGAGATGCAGTGAAAGTCTGACTGATAATCATTGAAGTGACGATATCCAGGAGATCAGCGGGGCGGCAGGCCTTGCCCCAGGGCGCGCGCCCGTCGGCGGGACAGTCCGACGCGCAGGAGCGCTGGATCGAGACGGCCATCGAGTCGACCCAGCAACCAGAGCACGGGCGGTCCAAAGGCCGCCGTGAGCAGGGCCTCGAGCGGCGCTTGGCGAAGGCCGCCGTATCCCGTTTCTGGGCTGACCTGGGCGCGCACCACGACGATGAGTACGGCGGACAGCAGGCTGGCCACGAAGGCCGCGGCCGCCTTGAGCACCACGCCTCGCACCGCGAGGCGCGAGGCCAGCACGCGGGCAAAGAGCGCCATCACCAGAAACACGAAAGCGTGAACTCCTCGCGGAGCTCCTGACACCAGATCAAATAGATAGCCGAGTGACAGCCCGACCAGCGCGGCGGCACCGGGCGCCCACTTGAGCGGCGACAAGCCGATGTAGAGCACGGTGAGCAAGCCCAGGGTCGGTGTCACCAAGTGAACCGGGGCGAACTCCATCACCGTAGACTGCAGGAGCAGTAACAGCAGGCCGACGAGCAAGGTGGCGATGGAGCGCATCAGCGATACACTCCCAATCCGTGGCTGGGGGCGAGTGCTTTGTGCGCGCCCGCTTCGGGGTCTGCGGGCGGGGCCGGCGCCACCACGACCAGCACCTCGGAAAGTCGCGCGAAGTCCACCTCGGGCGAAACCTCCAGATCCTGCGACATCCCGGCCGCATTGCGGGCGACTTTGCTGATCTTGCCCACCGGGAGATCGCGGGGAAAACCGCCCAGGCCGCTGGTCACGACCAGGTCGCCTTCTTTGGCTTGCTCGCCCTGCATCAGGTATTCGATGGCGCAGCGGTAGCCATTCTCGCCAGGCTTGCCGCGCAGAATGCCGCGGCCGCCAGTCCGCGGCAGCACCACGTCGATGGCGGAACGGGGATCCACCGAAAGCAGAATGTCCGAGGTATCGCCCGCGACGCGATTGATCCGACCCACCACACCGTCGGGCGTGATGATGGGCATGCCACGGCTGACCAGGCCTTCACCGCGGTCGAGCTGGATGCGTGCCACGCGGAAGTAGGGCGAGACATCGATGGCGATCACCCGCGCCACCAGGGTTTCCGCGGTCACGGCGTTGCGCAGGCCGAGCAGCCTCTGGAAGCGCACGCTCTCGGCGGCGCCGCGCCTGGCCTCCAGCAACTCGGCGCGCAGACGGCCGTTCTCATTGTGCAAAGTCTCGTTCTCGGCGCGCACGTGCACCAGATCGACATACTGGCCGGCGGCGTGACCGATGCTGCGGGCCAGCCGGGCCATGCGTGACTGCAAGGGCGTGACGAGCAACAGGATGCCGCGGTCCACGGGCGAGAGGTACTCAGGTGACTTCGCGCTCTGGCGCAGCAGAAACAAAGCGGTGAGAAAGGCTGCCGTGATAATCACCGCCTCGCGTATTTTCTGTCGGTGCCCCGACGGGAGCATTCCTGCATGCACAGCGACAGCAAATGTAAGGCGGCCAGAGCAGACGATCCACTCGAAACGGCGGACTATTGCAGGGCGACTTCTTTGAGCAAGGCCAGCTCGTCGAGCGCACGCCCGGTGCCCAGCACCACGGCGCACTCGGGCGAGTCGGAAACCATGACCGGCAGCCCGGTCTCTTCGCGTAGCAACACGTCCAGGTTGCGCAAGAGCGAGCCGCCCCCGGTAAGCACGATGCCGCGGTCCACGATGTCCGCGGCCAGTTCGGGTGGGGTGCGCTCCAGCACGGAGCGTATGGCCTCCACGATGGCCCCCACCGGCTCGGACAACGCCTCGCGGATCTCGTCGCTGGTCACCACGATGGTCTTGGGGATGCCGGCGATGAGGTCGCGGCCCTTGATCTCCATGGACTCGATCTCTTCTAGTCGGTAAGCGTTGCCGATTTGCTTCTTGACCAGCTCCGCGGTGCGCTCGCCAATGAGCAGGTTGTACTTGCGCCGGATGTAGGCCACCACGGCCTCGTCCATCTTGTCGCCGGCCACGCGGATGGAGCGGGCTGCGACGATGCCGGAGAGCGAGATCACCGCCACTTCGGTGGTGCCACCGCCGATGTCGACGATCATGTTGCCCGAGGGCTCGGTGACGGGCAGGCCAGCGCCGATGGCGGCAGCCATGGGTTCCTCGATGAGGTACACCTCGCGCGCGCCGGCCGCCAGGGCCGAATCGCGCACGGCGCGCTTCTCGACCTCGGTGATGCCCGAGGGCACGCCGATGATGATGCGCGGTTTGACTAGGGTCTGCCGGTTGTGTACGCGCTGGATAAAGTAACGCAACATCGCCTCGGCGACCTCGAAGTCGGCGATGACCCCGTCCTTCATGGGTCGCACGGCTGCGATGTTTCCCGGGGTGCGCCCCAGCATCTCCTTGGCCTGCTTGCCCACGGCCAGCACTTTCTTGGTGCCGTTGCCGGTTCGCTGAACCGCCACCACCGACGGCTCGTTGGAAACGATTCCCTTGCCACGTACGAACGTCAGCGTGGTCGCCGTGCCAAGATCAATGGCAAGGTCGTTCGAGAAAAGACCGTAGACCCAATCGAGAAGCATTCGCTTGTGCCGTGTGCCAGTGGCCTGGTTGTCGAGATTACACGCATAGCCAGGCCGCTAGACCTTCGGTCTTATCACACCGCCGCGCAATACGCCAACCACCATCCGCGTCATGGAGTTTTGTGTCGCCCCGGCCCTTGTTGGCGGGGCCATCTCGACTACCAGCTTGCACATGTCACGCGCCTTGCACGGGCCTGGCCACGCCTGCCGTGCCAAGCTGCTCATCGCCGCGACTTCATACGAGGATCGCAGTGATGCCTTTCTGGACGCCACGCCCCCCACCTCATAGGTGCTAACCACGGTTTTCGGCAGGTTTGCCCCGGATTTCACCACAGAGAGCACAGAGACGGATCGGAAGGAAGGAAGGAAGGGTTCGGAGTCGGATCCGAAACCCTTTCTTTCCGGCCTCTGTGGCCTCTGTGGCCTCTGTGGTGAAACTCAGGATCGCGCCGTTTGCCGTCAAGGCGCGAGAGAATTCTGGTTAGCACCTATGGCCCCCCACCTACCCGGTCGCGGCCAATGCTTTTCGCGCCCGGTCCATCAGCTCTCGATAGCGGCGCTGCCAGCGGCGTTCCAGGTAGTCAAACCCCAGCGTGTCGCGCGGGCGTGCGTGTTGGGCCCAGGCGCCAGGAGCGGGCTGCGACGGGTGCAAGGGGAACTGCGCCAGATCCCACACGGCTTCATCGTTGGGGCCGCCCAAGACAACGCCGCGGTAGATGGGGGCGACACGACGGATCTCGTCTAGCACTTCACCCACCGACTGGTACTTCATGCGAAAACGCTGCCCGAGGCGCGCGCCCAGCTGACAGAGGATTTGCCAGTTCTGCAGGCCGTTGCGGGGCGGGATGGAGTGGCGAACGGGCTGCAACCGCCGTTCGTGGTTGGTCATGGTCCCGTCGCTTTCGACGGTGCTACACAAAGGCAGGACCACGTGGGCAGCCTCGGCGGTTGGGGTGAGGAACAAGTCACCAACCAACAGGAATTCCAACGCCTCAAGGCCACTGCGCACAGGACCGGGAAGCTCCGGGTTGCCCAAGGGATCTTCGCCCAAAACCAGTGCCACCTTGATCTGTTTGGCGGCGAGGGCAGCCGCGATGTCTCGCGTGGGCCGAGGCAAATCGCGCAGCACCGCGCCCCATTCCTTTTCCAGCGTCTGGATCGCGGCGGGATCGTCAATGGGTTGATACCCAGGGAACCAATCGGGCGCAGCCCCCATGTCCAGCAGGCCCTGCGCATTCGACTTTTCCCGCAGCGCGAGCAACGGCATGCCCAGTGTCCGAGCGTAGCTGGCATAGAACCGCTCGTCCTGGCTGGCGCGCTCACCGCGCCAGTCCTTGTTGAACACCAGCACGCGCGCCACGCTGGCAGCGAGGATGCGCGCCGCTGCCTCGATGTCTTCCGGTGCAACGCCCGCGACCACAGAGGCCGCACCCATGAGATCGCTGGGCTCCCGGATCGCATTCGGGGTTAGCTCTTGCAGCTTCTTCAAGATCGCCAGCAACACTTGCGGCTCGGTGCCGGGCTGACAGCGCACAAAGGACTCGGCCACCTGAGTGGTCCGACTCTCTTCCGGACCCACGACAATCAGGCGGGCGCCGGTGCGCAGCGCGCGCTTGACTAGCACATCCACGACGAAGTTGTCCTGGTCGAGCTGCGCACCCACCACCAACACCGCTTGGGCTCCCAAGAGATCGCGGTAGGTTCCCGTGGAAACCACCTCGGGAACGCAGGCGCCAGGGTTGAGCAGTTGTGTGAAGGAAGTGACTTGATGCGTGCGCAGACCGACGCGCGCCAGCTTCTGAGCGAGGAAGATCTCCTCGTTGGTCAGGCGCGGCGACACGAAGACCGCAATCTCTTCAGGCCGGACCCGGCCGGCCAGTTCGCGCAGGCGCATGCCGGCGTACTGGATGGCGTCGTCGAGCGTGGTTTTGCTCAGCTCGCGGCCCGAGCGGACCCGCGCCGCCAACAAGCGGTCAGCGGCTTGCACGTACTCGAAGCCAAACAGGCCCCTGCCACAGTGATTGCCCAGGGTGGTGCGGCCGTTCTCTACCCGCGCCGGCGTGACAAAGGTGTCGCCACTGGCCTGCAGCTCTAGCTCGCAGCCGATCCCACAATAGTGGCAGGTCGAGGTCACCGCGGTGGTCGTCCAGGGACCCGCCTTGGCGAGCGGCACAACCGGCGTGATGGCCCCGGTCGGACAGGTCCCGATGCACAGGCCGCAGCTCACGCAGCCCACGTCGAGCAACGAGCCGCCCAGCGCGGGTCGCACCGTGGTGTTGAAGCCACGGTTCACGAAGCCGTAGGCAGCAACGCCCACCACGTCGCTGCACATGCGCACGCAGCGGCCGCACACGATGCAGCGGCTGGGGTCGAGCTCGATGAAGGGGTGGGTGCGATCGACGGGGTACTGCTTCACCTCACCCAAAAGCGGCTTGATGTCGACCTGGTATTCGCTCGCCAATCGGCGCAGGTCACAGTCGAACAGGGCCGCGCATCCGCACTCCAGACATCGGGCGCTCTCTTTGGACACGTCGTCCGCAGCGTAGCCCAGCTCGACCTCGGCAAAACTGCCCGTACGATCCCCGGGTGGAAGCACCCGCATGTGCCGGTGGGGGATGCGCTCCTGCGACTTCAGCTCCTCGGCCGTGACCTGCTTGAACACAGCCTTCTGACTGATGAACGGCGTGGGTTCGGCTACCGCCTTGCCCGTGGCCAGGTACTGGTCGATGGCGTGGGCTGCCTTGCGGCCAGCCGCGACGGCCTCGACCACGGTTGCGGCTCCAGTCACCACGTCGCCGCCGGCAAAGACACCCTCGACCGAGGTCTCGAAGGTGTTGCTGTCGACCTGCACAGTATCCCAGCGGGTCAGCTTGAGCGACTCCCCTTCCGGGAGGAAGTTGGCAATCTTGGCGCCGACCAACTGTCCCATGGTGGTGTTCTGACCGATGGCGGCCAGCACGAAGTCGCACGGGATCTGGAACTCCGATCCTGGCACGGGCTTGGGGCTGCGCCGACCACTGGCGTCCGGGTCGCCCAGCTCCATGCGCTGGCACTCGAGTGCCAGCAAGCGATCGTCGCGGCTGATGACCTGGGTGGGCGCCACCAGGTATTCGATCTTGACGCCTTCGCGCTCGGCTTCGTCGATCTCCATCGCGTTGGCCGGCATCTCCGCGCGGGTTCGGCGGTACAGGATGCTGACCTCTTGCGCTCCCGAGCGCAGAGCCGTGCGCGCGCAATCGATGGCGGTGTTGCCCCCACCGACGACCAGAACCTTGCCATGCAGATCCGTCTTGCGGCGTAGCCCGACGTTCTTGAGTAGTTCAATGCCCGCAATCACGCCCGCCACATTCTCGTTCTTGACCCGCATGGTCGAGCTTTCCCAGGCACCGAGCGCGAGGAACACAGCATCGAACCCCTGGTTCTTCAGGCTGCTGACCGTGAAATCCTTGCCCAAATAGACGTTGGTCGACAGCTTCACGCCCAGATCCAAGATTTGCCCGATTTCCTGGTCGAGCACCTCTTTGGGTAGCCGATACTCGGGAATGCCATAGCGGAGCATGCCCCCGGCTTCCGGCTGGGCCTCGAAGAGTTGCACCGCGTGTCCGCGCACGGCGAGATAGTAGGCGCAGGCCAGACCGCCAGGACCCGCGCCCACCACGGCGATGCGCTTGCCGGTCGCTGGCGCCAGCTCGGGCCGAAAGGGCTGCGCCCGCCCCAGATCCAGGTCCGCGATGTAGCGTTTGATGTAGTCGATGCCGACCGGCTCGTCGAGCAGATTGCGGCGACAGCCCTTCACCTCGCAGGGCCGCGTGCACACACGCCCGCAGATGGCGGGCAAGGGATTGCGATCCTTGATCAGTTTGATGGCCTCGCCGAACTTGCCCAGCGCTGCCAGAGCAACGTACCCCTGAATGTCGACGCCCGCCGGGCAGGCGTGCTGGCACGGCCCCACACAGTCGGCGTAGTGACTGGAGAGCAGCAATTCGAGGGCCGCCTTGCGCGACTGCCGCACCTCGGGGCTGTTGGTTTCGACCACCATGCCGTCGGTGACCTTGGTGGAACAGGCGGGCAGCAGGGTGCGGGCGCCCTTCACTTTGACCACGCACACGAAGCAGGAGGTGAACGGTTCGAGCTGTTCGTCGTGACACAGCGTCGGGATGCCGTCGATCCCGACCGCGCGAGCCACTTCTAGGATGGTCCGGCTGTCGACCGTGATGATGCGCTTGCCGTTGATTTCGACCTTTACCAGTGCCATGTCTGCATACTCCTCAGTCGACCGAGATGGCTCCGCTTACGTTGCAGACCTTGTAGCATTGTCCGCAACGATTGCATTTGGATGGGTCGAGCACATGTTTGCGTTTGCGCTCCCCGGTGATGGCCCCGACCGAGCAGGCCTTGATGCACAACAAACACCCGGCGCACGCGTCGGTGATGGAGTAGGTGAGCAGCGGGCCGCACTTGTGCGCCGGGCATTTCCGGTTGTTGACGTGGGCTTCATACTCCGAGCGGAAATACTTGAGCGTGGTCAGCACGGGATTGGGCGCGGTCTGCCCCAGCCCGCACAGCGAGTTGTTCTTCACCCGCACCGCCAACTCCTCTAGCCGTTCAATGTCCCCCTCGCGCGACTTGCCCTCGCAGGCGCGGGTAAGAATCTCCAACATGCGCTTGGTGCCGACGCGACAGAAGGTGCACTTTCCGCACGACTCGCGCTGGGTGAAGTCGAGGAAGAAGCGCGCCACGTCGACCATGCAGGTCGTGTCGTCCATGACGACCAGACCGCCCGATCCCATGATGGCGCCGGTCTTGGTGATCGACTCGTAGTCGATGACCGTGTCCTGTAACTCGAATGGGATGCACCCCCCCGAGGGACCGCCCATCTGCACCGCCTTGAGCTTGCGTCCCTCCTTGATACCCCCGCACACGCCGAACACGATCTGGCGGATGGAGATCCCCATCGGCACCTCCACCAGGCCCCCGCGCTGGATTTTTCCGGCCATAGCGAACACCTTGGTGCCCTTGCTGCCCTTGGTGCCGAGCGCGGCAAAGGCGGCGGCGCCCTTCTGCACGATCCAGGGAATGTTGGCCAGCGTCTCCACGTTGTTGATGCAGGTGGGGCAGCCCCACAGTCCCTTGACGGCAGGGAAGGGTGGGCGCACGCGCGGCATACCGCGCTTACCTTCGATTGAAGCGATGAGAGCCGTTTCCTCGCCGCACACGAAGGCGCCCGCGCCTTCTTTGAGTCGGATGGAGAAGGAAAAGCCGCGCTTGCCGATGTCTTGGCCCAGCCAGCCCGCAGCCTCGGCCTGTTGCATGGCGCGGGTCAGACGTTCGATGGCCTTGGGATATTCGGCACGGCAGTAGATGTAGCCGGCATCCGCCCCGATGGCGAAGGCGGCGATGGCCATGCCCTCGAGCACCGAGTGNNGGCGTTGCAGATCACGTACTTGTGGTCGCCCTTGGCCATGCGGGTGAAACGCCACTTCATCCCGGTGGAGAATCCGGCGCCGCCCCGACCGCGCAGTCCCGACTGGATGATGGCCGCGATCAGGTCGTCGGGCTTGTTCTGTTGCAACACCTGACCGAGCGCCTGGTAGCCGCCCACCGCCAGGTAGTCCTCGATCGACTCCGGGTCAATGATGCCGCAGTTGCGCAACACGATGCGGGTTTGCTGTGCGTAGTAGGCCTGCTCGCTGCCCGTGCCGTCGTCGGACCACAGCAGCCACTCCCCCACCGGCCGGCCACCCTCGACGTGCTCGGAGAACAGGCGGTCCAGCTTGTCGGGCGTGACGTTTCCATACTGGTAGCGCCGGCCGTCCGGGTGCCTGAACTCGACGATCGGCTCGCGGTAACACATGCCGATGCACCCGGTCTTGGCCAAGCTGAAGCTCGATCCATTCGCCGCGCGGCGATCGACCAGAGCCTGATAGGTGCGTTCGGCACCCGCCGCGATCCCGCAGGTCCCCAGCCCCACCAAGACTTTCACGCCCGGCCCCCCTTGCCAGCAGCCCCCGCGGCCTGGACTTGCTTGACCACCTTCTTGACCTGACGCTCGCTCAGGTTCCCGTAGGTGTCGTTGTTGATCATGATGACCGGGGCCAAGCTACAGCAGCCAATGCACGAGACCGTCTCCAGCGTGAACAATCGGTCAGCCGTGGTCCCTCCATTGGAAATCTGCAAGGTCTCCTCGATGGCCTCACCGATGTCCTTGGCGCCGGCCACGTGGCAGGCCGTGCCGTGGCAGACCCGGATCAGGTTCTTGCCCACAGGGGTCATGCGGAACTGTGCGTAGAAGGTGGCCACCCCGTAGATGTTGGACAACGGAATCCCGGTTTCGCGGTGAATTTCCAGGATGCGGTCGCGGGTGAGGTAGCCGTCGGTTTCTTGTGCTTTCTGCAACAAGGGGATCAGCCGGCCCTCCTGGCCAACGTAGTGCTGGTTGCGGAAATCGAACTGGCGATGTGCTTCCACGAGATCGAATCCTCCTGTGCTCAATACTGACCGTATCCGAAATGCAAGCGCTTCAAGTGCCTTCCCGGGAAGAGTCGGACGCGCGCCCGACCAGGGCGACAAGTCCCTCGCTGGTGCACGGCCCGGAGATGGTCTGTCCGCCACAGCCCCGCCGCGAACAAAGCTGATATGTCCCTCCACCGCGCAGATTCAGCCGCGCCAGCGGAGCGCCGCATAGGCTGCAGCGCTCGGTGCTTTCCAGGCTCATTGCACACTCGGGACATCTGATCTGCGTGATCGTGCCCTCGGGCCCCTCGCCGCTCAGCTTGGCACCGATTTCGCCGATAATGGCGCTCAGCCTGGCGCGCACCGGCCGCTCGGAGCCAGGTGTGACCGCGGCGATCTCCAGGTGCGGCCCCTGGGTGAGCATCACATTGCAATGCGGACAGCAGGCCCTGACGGCGAAACGCGTGACACAGGCCGGAGTCTTGGAGAACGGGACATCCCGCGACAGTTGCTCCAGTCGGAAGAATGGGCAGTCGGTCAGCTCGGCCTCACCATCCACCACGTCTCCCGCCAGGCTGTCGCAGTCCGGCGCGCCGCAGGCTCCACAGTCTCGCTTGGGTAGCTGCGACCAGAGCTCGCGCTTCTGCCGCTGCCGCGCAGCCGCCTGCCGAAGGTCCCCGGCTGGGGGCGAAGCCGGCTGGGGTATGATCGCGTCGTCGAAATCGAAGAGGCGTGCCTGCAGCAGACTGCGAACGCGCTCTTCCTTGACTGGTGGCGAGTCCCCCATCTGGCGCATGATGTTGTGCAGATAGCGCTGAGCCGAGTAGCGGCTGGCGATGGTCAACTGCCCGCTGAAGCAGCCATCGCTGCAAATGTAGGCGTTGATGAAGTCGGCGCCGTAGCAGCGCCCAGCTTCGATGCGGTCTAGGACGTAGGTCACGTCCTGCAGACCCTTGACCGAGATCGAGTTCACGTTGCGCATGCCCGGGATCTCGCCGCTGGCCATGACCCAACGCAGACCGCGGATGCTCACCGGATCGTCCGAGTCGTCATCCGGGCTGTTGCGCAGGGCACGCAGGAGCGGCCCGTACAGCTCGGAAATGGAGAACGCACCGTCGAGCGATGAGGGCCGGCGGCCGAGAGGCCGCTCGATGGCGTCCACCAGCGCCGTGCAGGGACTGATGTAGAACATCCCGATTTCCGAGGGCTTCACCCCATACTCGGCGGCCAGCCGTCCCCGATGCACGCGCGGCGCCACTTCACACGGCGGATCGATGGGAACCAAGTGGGGAATCAGATCCGGGTATTTCAGCTGGATCAGGCGGACCACCGCGGGACAGGTCATGGAGATCTGTGGCCAGGGCCCGCGGCAGTCGGTCAGATAGGCATCGCTGGCGGTGGCCACCATCTCGCAGACCCACGAGATGTCGCAGGCCAGGTCGAAACCCAAGGAGCGAAAAGCGCGCAGGATCTGGCCCGGACGCACGTCTTCGCCAAACTGTCCGTAGAGCACCAGCGAGGGAAGCGCCACTCGTATCTTGAACCGCTCCAGGTCCGCCGAGGTCGAGGTGTGCGGGCGCAGAGCCCCGTGCTTGCACGCGAAGATGCAGGCGCCACACTTCAGGCACCGATCCTGCTTGGTCTGGACGATCTTGTCGCGGACCCGCAGCGCATGGGTCGGGCACACCCGCGTGCAGGCAGAACACCCGACGCAGCGGCCGTGATCGGCGATGATGGCGGGCTCTCGTTCTGCCATGGGGTCGCCTGCTAGCCTTCCCTGGGATGCGGGGTCGTGTAGACCGCGTAGCGGAGCGTGGTGCCGACGCCCACCTCTGACGTCACCTTGAATTCGTCGGCGTTGCGTTGGATGTTGGGCAGCCCGAGCCCGGCGCCAAAGCCCCGGGCTCGCATGGCTTCGGTGGCCGTGGAGTGGCCTTCCTGCATGGCCCAGTCGATGTCCGCTATCCCGGGCCCTCGATCCACGACCTGGACGCGAATCAGGTCGGGGAACACCAGAACTTCGAGCGTGGCCTCGCGGGCGTACATGACCACGTTCATCTCGGCCTCGAAATTGGCGATGGACAGCCGGCGGATCACGTCGCGTGGCAGACCGAGTTGTTGCAAGAGCCCCTTGACCTGGGTCGCCACTTCACCACCGCGCTCGAAGTCATCCCCTTTGATCTGGAAGGCTTCGCGGTACAGGCTGTCCCCGTCCAAGGTTCACTCCTTCCGCACGGCGCCCCGAAGTCCGTGCCGAGACAAGAGGCTGCACGCCTCGAACATGCTCAGTCCAGTGAGCAGCAAGGGCAGCTTGCGTTGCCGGGCGAACGCCAGCGCCTCGCTCTCCGGATGCTTGCCAGCCACCAGAACAATGGCCGCCAGGTCGGCCACCTCGGCGGTGTGCACCATCTGGGAGCTGGCCAGTCCGGTGACCAGCAACGCCCCGTTGGGCGCAGAGGCCAGCACGTCGCTCATCAGGTCTGCGGCAAAGCAGAACTCGATATCCAGATCGAGGAGATCCTCGCCCGAAAAGATCTCACAGGTGAGCACAGACACAATGTGCCGCAGCCGCACGGGAGAATCCGCCTAGCGAAGCCCCACTTCATAGAGCTTGCTCGCTACCTGCCAGCGATTGAGGGAAGTGGACAGGACGGTGATCTTGGCCTTCTCCGCCATGCGCAAGACGTCGTCGCTGGGACGCTTGCCCTGGGCGAGGATGATCGCGCACACGTCGACCAAGTTGGCTGCCGCCACCACGTTGGCGTGGACCTGCACGGTGACCAGCAGGTTGCCCGGCTTGGCGTTGGCAATCACGTCGCTGATCATGTCGGAGATGTAGACCCCGTCGATGTCCTGGTCGAACAGCGGGGTGAGTTCTTCGAGTCCCAGTTTTTCGGCGATTTGCTGCAGTCTCATGTGTGTCTCTCCTAAGCCGCTAGGCGACGGAATTGCTTTGCTCTGTCATGGTGGTCAGGCTGAAGTCGAGCATGATTCGACCACTCGAGACCTGTTTCTGGATCCCGAATAGGTCGGGAAGGATAAGGATCTTCTTTCCGGGCGTGCGCATGCGGTCGTTGAAGGCACGGTTGAGCCATTCGAGTTTGCTGGCCGGCACCTCACAGGGCGTGGCGTCGGGAGAATCGTAGGTGATGGCGATGTAGATCGAGACGCCGACCGCGTGGGCGACCTCGCCAATGCGATGCAACGGCGAGCCCGGCTCCAGGCACGCGTAGTAGAGCAGCCCGAGCAGCTCGTGGAAGCGCGCCACCTCGCCGGTCACGCTGTCGCGCACGGAGAACTGGCACGACTGCGCGGCCTCCTCGAAGTGCCACTCCTGATCCCCCTCACGGTAGGCCTCCTTGGGCGGCGTTGCCTCGGCACAAAAATAGCAGCGAGATTGGTTGGAAGGCGCCGCACGCTCGACGACCACGAAACCAGGCGTACTGTCGACCAGCTGGTAGCGCGGAGTGGGTACTTCTCTCATGGGGGCCGGATCCTCATCGGGCCGCTGTATAGCACAGCGTGGAGCGTTTCAGGTCGGGTTCTAGGGCTGTGAGCCGCAATAACTCGGTGCGAATCCCTGCGGTCCGCGAAGGCGTCGCATGGTCGTGCGTTTTGCCTGGCGACCGTGCTAGATTGCCGCACCTTTCAGCCCACATAGCCCAGTCAAACGGAGGCCGTCTCAAATGCTCGAGCAGATGCGTCAACAGTCCCGATCCCTGCTCATCTATCTGTTGTTCTCGATCGTGATTGTTGTGTTCATTGTCAACTTCGGTCCGCAGTCCATCGGCGGCTGTGGCATGCGAATGCCACACCGGGTGACCGAAAGCGCCGCCCAGGTGGACGGGCGCAGCTTGAGCCTCAAGGATTGGACGTACGCCTACACCGTCCTCAATGCTGCATCCATCTCTCCCCAGCAGGCCAAGCAGATCCGGCTGAAAGAGACCATCATGGATCTGCTCATCGATCGTGAGCTCTTGGCCGGGGAGGCCGCACGATTGGGCTTTCGCGTGGGTGACGATGAGGTCGAGGACCTGATCGCCGAATCCAAGATGATCAGCATGGGGCGAGAACAGAAGCTTCCCTACGTGGAGAGCGAAGGCAAGTTCTCCTACGACAACTTCCGCAAGTTCGTGCAGTACCACCTGGGCATGTCGCCCAAGTCCTTCATCGAGCAGCAGCGCCGCGAGCTCATGGCGGCCCGCATGCGGGATCTCTTGCGTGCGGGGATTGGCGTGTCGGCGGACGAGGTCAAGGAGAACTACCTGCGCCAGGCCGACCGGGTCAACCTGGAGTACCTGCGTTTCCCGATTCACCGCTACGAGAACGAGGTCGAGCTGCGGCCCGACGAGATCGCGAGCTGGAGCAAGGCCAACGACGACAGGTTGAAGAAGCTGTACGAGCAGAGGAAGACCGCGCTCTATGACAAGCAGCCCAAGCAGCGCAAGTTGCGCTTCCTGCTGGTCGCGGTCCCTAGCGACGCCGACCCGGACAAGCTCGCCGAGACGACAAAGCGGGCGGATGCCCTAGCCGGGCGCGTTCGCAAGGGCGAGCCGCTGGCCAAGCTGGCCAAGGCGTCTTCTGATGATGCCGCCAGCCGGGCGCGGGGCGGGGATTTGGGATGGCAGCGCAAGGGTGGCACCACGCTTGGCTCTGAGGTCGAGGACAAGGTGTGGGCCGCCAAGGACGGCGAGCTGGTGGGACCGGTGAAGATCGCGGGCGGCCTGGCCTTGGTTGTGCCCGAGGCCACCCGCGAGGGCGATATTCCCTTCGAGCAAGCCCGCCTGGAGATCGCCGAGTCCGAGTTGCGCCAGGAGCGTTCGCAGGCGCGTGCCAAGGCCGCGGCCGATGCGGCCCTGGCCAAGGCCAAGGCAGAGCCCAGCAAGACCCTGAAGGATCTCTTCCCGACTCCCGAAAACGACGAGAAGGCCAGCAAGAACGACACGCTCCACGCCGAGGAAACCGGCCTCTATGCGCGTCGTGGCTCCATGGTGCAGGGCATCGGACCTGCGCCCACGCTGGCCAAGGCCGCCTTCGAACTAACCAGCGAGGCACCGCTGGCCGGGCCATTCCAAGAACTGGGCAGCTTCATCGTGGTCAAGTTCAAGGAGCACATGAAGCCCGACATGGCCGAGTTCGAGAAGGAAAAGCAGCGCCTGGCCGACGACGCCGCCCAGCGGAAAGCGCAGATGGTCGTGATGGATTGGGCGCGGCGGCGGTGCCAGGAGGTCAAAGAAGCCAAGAAGATCGACGTGAATCTGGATCTGCTGCGATACGAGGGCGGGCCGGAGGGCGCGGTGTCGTACGAGCCCTGCTCGCCGCCGAGCTTCTAGCCATGGCTTGTCGGGAACTTCCCGGCCAGCGTAGGTCGGCCAGCGTGAGCGCGACGGGCGAGCGCGAAATACGAGGGGTGGGGGTTGTCCGTCCCGAAGTCCCTGTGGGGCTAGCGTGAGGGACCAGCGCGCAGCGGCCTGCGTGGGCGACTCGCGTGAGCGGCCCGCGACACCTCGACCGGTCGCTTACGCTCGCACGCTTTCCGCCTCCCGCGTACCACACTCGAACTCGCTCACGCCCTCGCCCACGCGACACGCGATCCGCTACCCGGCGACCCGCAGTGAGAGGGAATGAAGTGAGGTTCGGCCCCAGCCGATGAGCGCTCCACGGGACGAGACCAAGCGGCCATCCGGCGAGTCCTTTCGGCTGCCGACGCGCCGGCCGCGCTGGGTCACCGCGCTCGCCGTGCTGATGCTGTTGGCGGGCGCGCGTTTGTTTCTGGGCAGCCTGACCGACTTGCGCCGCCTGGGGACGGGGCGCTCGATGGCCGAGGTCAGCCTGGACGGATTGGCCAACGCCGAGCAGGAGGTGCTTATCCGCGGGCAGATCGCCCTCGACGAGGCCGTGGATCGGGCTCACCCGGTTGCGGCCTGGACGCAGGCCGTGGCCCGTCTGGCGCTGGCGCTGGTGTTCCTCTTCGCTGTGGCCGCGGTGTTTTCCGACGATCCTCGGGCTCGCCAGGCCAGTGTGTGGGCGGCCTGGGGCGGGCTGGCCTTGCATGGGGGCAGTGGGGTCTTCTTGCTCATGGTCGTGCGCCATGGGGTGGCAGGCGCCTTGCCGGTCTTGCAGCAGGTGGCCGCCCAGGCCCACGCGCGAGCTGGGGATACGCCCCCCGCGTCGGTCGATCTGGCCCAGCTGGCTTCCACCCTCATGGTGCAGGTACCCCTGCTCACCAGCTCGTTGGGGGTTCTGTTCAGCGTTCTGCTGCTTGTCACCTTCGGTGGACGCCGCGGCCGACTGTTCTACAATGGCAGTGCGGAAGCGGACCATGGCTGACACCGAAGGGGCATTCCGACTTACTTTCGTCGATGGGCGAGGACTTCTCAGCCTGGCCGGTCGGGACATCCCTGGCTTTGGACGGGTGGAAAAACTGGAGCTGGAGATCCCCAACCTGCGCTTCCCCTTCGATCTGTCAGGGGGAGTGACCCGGTTCAGAAATCATCGCCTCAGGCTGCGCGAGCTGGGGGTGTCGTTCGAGGCCAAGGATCTGACTGGCTTCTTGCGAGAGGCGCGCCTGGCCGACTACGGCCTGTTCCGCCCAGAGGTGGAGATCGAGGATGGCCTGGTTCGCGTAGGAGCGCGGGCCGTGCTCGGGGATCGGCAGGCCGAATTCACCGCCACCGGTGCGCTCACCATGGTGCAGCCGGGTTGCGCCCGACTCTCCATGTTCGACTTGCGGGTGTACGGTTTTCTGCCCGTGCCTCCGCCCTTGCTGGTGGCCGCGCTGTTCACGGCTCTGGGCGCCGCCCCGTCGCGCGAGCCCGAGAATGGCGTGGCCTCGCTGGTGCACCTTGAGGGTGCGACCGATTTGGAGATCGACGTGCGCGAGCTGGCCCTGCTCGCGCTTCTGCCCATGCACGGGTGGCGCATGCCCGAGCGCCACCACTTGGACGGTACCGCCTTGCGCGCCGAAGCGGCCTCGCAACGCCTCACGGTTGCCTTCTTCTCGTCTCAGGACGCCCCCGACACGGCGGGTTCCCCGGCCACGCCGGATCGGCTCGCCGACCATACTGCGGCCATGAGCCGGCTGGCGGCGGCCGAGAGTGCCCTGCTGGCCGGGGATGTGGCGCGCGCCATCGAGAGCTATCGACAGGCGGCGCCGCTGGAGACTGGGGATCAAGCGGGAACAGCCCGTCTGCTGCACCTGCTCACCTCGGCGACCGAGACGCTGCCCGAGGCTGAGGCGACGGCGACGGCGGCGCTGCAGCGCTGGCCAGGACTCGCCAGCGCGCTACAGGCGCAAGCCATCGCCGCGAGCGAGAGCGGTCGTCCGGGTCTGGCGGCCGAGTTATTGGAGAGTCTGGCTGCCAGCCGCGACGGCTCGCGCATGGATCGCGCCTTCGCTTTGCTGGCGGCGGCGCGCCAGTGGGCACGGGCAGGGCAGACCGCCCCCGCGCTCAGGGCGCTGGAAGAGTCGCTCGCTCATCGTTCCGCGCTTGGACCGGCGGCTCGGGCGCTGGCCCTGCGTCTGGGGGCGGAAGGGCGCTGGGACCAGATTCTGCCCATGCTGGGGCGGCGGGCACAGGACGCCCAGCCGGGATGGTCGGACGACGTGGGCGCCATCGTGGAGATGGCCGAGCTGGCGGTCGCCTCGGGTGAGCCGGACCTTTGCGCCAAGGCGGTGGACTCCCTCGACGATTTGCTCCTGCGCGAACACTGGCCCGATCCCATCGTGCCGCGTGCCGAGGCGGCGCGCCTGATGGCCGCGCTGTGTCTGGTGTTGGGAGACGAGGAGGCTGCCATCGAATGGTTGCACGAGTGTCTGCAGGGCGAAGCGTCCGGTGCCATCGCGCAGGCGGCCTGGCAGCGCTTACTCGACATCTACGCGCAGCGCGGCGACGCCCGAGCAGCGGCGCAGACGCTGGAGGCGTGGGCCGCCGATGCGCGCACCCCGGACTCGGCCGAACAGCGGGCGGCGTGCCTGTGCGAGGCGGCTCGTCTGGTCCACGAAACCTCGCCGGCGGGCGACGGGGCGATAAGCCTGCTGGAGTCGGCGTTGCGAGTGGATCCGACCTGCGCGCCGGCGCTGGATGCGCTGGAGGCGATTGCGGGCGAGACCGGCGACTGGGCTGGGCTCGCTCAGATGTTGCACCGGCGACTGGCCGAGGTAAGGCCCGACGAGGCGAAGGCGCTGCTGCAACGGCTGGGCTTGGTGTTGGGAGACAGGCTGCGGGACGAGAAGGATGCGGTGGCCACCTACCAGGTGCTGCTCGATCTCGATGTGGGCAATGCGGAGGCGCGTCTAGGCCTGGCCCGTCTGCTTTGGCGCGTCGGGGAGAGGGATGAGAGCCAGCGTGAGTATCGCGAGCTGCTCGCTCGTCCGGCGTGCACGCCGGCTGTGACGGCCGAGGCCAACCTGCGCATCGCCCAGGCCGCGCAGCAGGTGGGCCAGGCAGCCCAGGCCGAGGCCGCTTTCGCCGCGGCCCTCGCGCTTGAGCCCGAGGGGGCGTCGGTGGCTGTGCTGGTTGAGGGTCTGCAGGCGCTCGGCCAAGGAACCAAGTTGGCCGAGTGCCTGGTTCTGCGCGAGCAAGCGTTGGAGGACGGTCCGGCGCGCGTCGCGGTCACGCGGGCGTTGGCCGAGGTGCTGCAGCAATTGGGCAAGCTCGACGAGGCAGAGGCGGCTTGTCGCCGTCTTCTGGAGCAGGCTCCCGACGATGTGCGCGGCCTCGAACGTCTGGTTGCCCTCTGTCGCCAGCAGTTGCACAGCGACGAGCTGGCGCTGCTGCTGGAGCGGTTGTGGACGGCTCTTGATGGTCAGCCGGCACCCGAGGGTCTGAACCTGGAGGCCCTCGGGCTGGAGTTGGCCAGCCTGTTGTCCCAGAAGGATGACAGCCGTGCCCAAGCCGAGACCATCCTGCGGCGCCTGGCTGAGCGGGGCTCGCGCGCCGCCCGCGAGGCGCTCAGCGCGCTTCTCACCAAGAAGGGGGCGCTGGACGAGGCGGATGCCTTGTTGCTGGCGCGGGTCGACGACGAGACCGATGGAGCGGCGCTGGCCCTGCTCTTCGAGCGAGCCCGGCTGCACATGGCCCAGTCTGAGGGTGAAGGCCCCGCGCTCATGCTCTTGCAGTCGGTGGGGAGCGCCGTCTTGCCTGCCGATGCGCTGGACCTGCGCGCCAACTTGGCCGAGAAGGCCGGCGACACCATCGACGCGATCGCGTGCTGGCAACGCCTGCGTGCGCTGCGCAAGGACGACCGCGCGGCCCGGGACGCCGTGGATCGACGGCTGGCGGCGCTGGTGATGCGTCCCACGGTGTCGACGGCAACCGCGCGGGCGATGCTGGAGGAGCTTCACGCCGCCAGTCCCTCGGATGGGGCGCTGGCCGAGTCCCTGTTTGACGTGTACGGAAGGCTGCCTGACCTCGAGGAGCGCAACCGATGCTGGGCCGCCCTCTTGCAAGAGTTGCCGGGGCTGCCGGCCTCGTGTCATGCGCGTTGGCACCTGGCCCAGGCCGAGGTTGCAGAGCGAGGAGGGAACGCGTCCCTGGCTGCCGAGGAGCTGGCGCGCGCGAGTGCTCTCGACAGTGGCGCGCCGGCTCGGGCCGGCCAGCTCACGGTGCAGGCGCGCCTGGCCGCCGGGAAGGGCCAGCTCGACGAGGCGAGGGCTTTGCTCAATGAGGCGCTCACCCTCGCGCCCAACCACGCGAGCGCTCTGGCCGCGCAGGCCGAGCTGGCCTACCGCGCCCAGGAATGGGACCAGGCCCGCCAGGCCTATGCGCATCTGGCCGCCTCGCCCGACGTGGCTGCGGTGATCCCTGCTGACAAGCTGGCCTTGCGTCGTGCCGAGCTGGCCGAAATGTTCGGGGACTCCGCCGATGCGGAGAGCGCCTACCAGGAGCTGGCGCGTCTCGATCCGCACCATGCGGGCGCGCGCGAGGCGCTGGCGGGTTTCGCGCTTGCGCGCAACGACCACGCCGGCGCGGTTGCGAAACTGGAGGAGGTGCTCCGTCTCCTACCGCGGGATGCGGTCGCCAGTCTGACCGACACGCGGCAGCGACTGGGCGATAGCTACCTGGCCCTGGGCAATCTCGTGGCCGCACGCGAGAGTCTGGAGATGGCGTTGGCCAGCGATTCCGAGCGCACCGGAGTGCTCGAATCCCTGGTGGAAACCTATCAGCGGCTGGGCCTGCAGCGCGAAGCCGCCGCGACCTGTGAGCGCCTGGCCCGCAAGCTTGACGATCCACACAAGAAGGCCGAGGTTCTCTATCGCCGGGGAGAGATTCTGCGGGTTGCCCTGAGCGACCTGGAGGGCGCCAACGACGCGTACCTGCGCTCGTCGGATATGGATCCCAGCTTTGCCCCCACACTGGCTCGCCTGGTGACCTACTACTGGGAACGAGGCGATCTCAGCAACCTGGCCGAGGTGGGCAGTGGCCTGATGCGCACGAGCGCGCGGCCCTTGCCGGGCGAGCCGGACCTTCCCTTCTTGGTCGCGGTGGCCGCCATCCTGGCCAGCAAGGAAGAAGAACTCGTCAGCAAGGCGCTGGCCGAGGTGCGCTTCGAGGTGGACCCGGTGGCCCGCCGCCTGGGCGAGCTCGTCCGCCTGAGCAACAAGCCCGCCGCGCCGACCGTGCCTGCATCCGGTGGCGGTGAAAGTGGTGCGCGCAAGCTGCCTGACGAGCGAGGTATTTTTGAGAAACTGGACGCGGTTATTGCGACCATGCGCACGGCCACGCCGCTGCAATTCGAGGCCGACTTGTGCGCTGCCGCGCTTCACGGTGTGCTGGGCGACCCGGCGGATGTCGGCCTCGCGCTGCTGGCGGCCTATCTGCAACAGCGCTGCGGTCGGCTGGCCCTGGCGCGCGCGGCGCGGGATCTGGCGCTGTTTCTCGAGCCGGATCTGGCGCTCAAGGGCAGCCTCGAGAGCCTGGGCGGCGAGAATCCCGCCCTCCCGGCCGCCTGGAGCCCGACGGTGGCCGAGCATCCCCTGTGCCACGGGCCCTTGCGCCGCGTGCTGCGCGCTCTAGCGCCCGCTTTGGCTGAGATACCCCGTGCGGGGGGCGCTCCCGTGGAAGGGACTCCGCTTCAGCCCAAGGCCGAGGCTGTCTTCCGGGAGCTACGCGACCAACTGGGGGCTCCGGTTTCGCGAGCCGTGGTGCGAGGTACGGGGGCCGATGTCACCTTCGCTGCCACACAGCCGCTGACCGTCGTCATGGGACAGCGGACCGAGAAACTGGATGATGCCGAGTTGCGCTTCTTCGTCGGGCGCGCGTTGGAGCAGGCGCGCGCAGGAACGCTGGCCGTGGCGCGCCTGTCGGTCGACAATCTGCGCGGGCTTCTGCGCGGGGTGATCCGCGTGGTGTCTCTGGGAGGCTCCGACGGGGAAGTGAGCGAGCCGGACAGCGAGAGCGAGCGCGCAGCCACCTGGGCGGCGCTGCTGTCCCAGCCCCAGATCGCCAGGCTTATGCCCACGGGAAAGGTCCGCGCCGACTTGCTGGTCGATGCCGGCGAGGCGCTCGCGCGGCCGCCGGATCTGGAAGGCTACGTGCGGGGCTGTCGTCACACCGCCGACCGGGTCGGACTGCTCTGTTGTGGCAGTCCTTTGGTGGCGCTGCGCGCGCTGACCGGCCAGTTCAAGCGCGAGGGAACCTCCCCGGCCGAGGAGGGCACGCGACAGGAGCGGGTGCGCAGCTCGACGGCATTGCGGGAGATGGTCGCGTTCATGCTCTCCGATGAATACGCGTCTCTAGTCGAGGACTAAAATGATTGGAGTCTTTGACTCTGGCTTTGGCGGGCTGACGGTGCTGTCCGCGCTGCTGCGGCGGCTGCCGGAGTATGACTATCTCTATCTCGGCGACAGCGCGCGGGCGCCCTACGGCCCGCGCAGCCTCGAGGTCGTGCACAGCTTCACGCGCGAGGCGGTGGAGTTTCTGTTCGACGCCGGTTGTCCCTTGGTCGTGTTGGCGTGCAACACCGCTTCTGCGCAAGCCCTGCGCACCCTCCAGCAGCGGCACCTACCGGCGCACCGGCCGGACCGGCGCATCCTGGGTGTGGTGCGGCCCTCGGCCGAGGCGCTGGCCGGACTGGCCCCAGGCGCCATTCCGGGCGTGACCGAGCCGGCCCTCACCACAGGCACAGTGGCGGTGTTGGGAACAGTCGGCACAGTGGCGTCGGGATCCTACGCGCTGGAATTGGCCAAACTCGCGCCCGGGCTACGACTGATCCAGCAAGCGTGCCCGCTGTGGGTTCCCCTGGTGGAAGCGGGTGAGCTGTCCGGGCTTGGCACCGAGTATTTCTTGCACAAGAACCTGGATCCGCTGTTTGCGGCGGCTGATCCGCCGAGCCGCGTCCTGCTCGGGTGCACGCACTACCCGTTGTTGCTGCCTTTGCTTCGCACCATGGTGCCGCCCTCGGTGGAGATCATCGCGCAGGGCGGGCTGGTCGCGGATCGCCTGGCCGACTGGCTGCAACGGCACCCCGAGATGGAACGGCGGCTGTCGCGCAAGCGCACCCGGCGCTACTCAACCACCGACGATCCGGTGTGGTTCGCGCGCCAGGGCCAGGCCATCCTGTCGACGGCCATCGAGGTAGAACGGGTGCGGCTGAAACCGTTTGTCGGGTAGCCCAGGAATTCGGACTAGGACTAAAACAGCGGCGGATTGGCGTTCTGGGCCAGCTGCAGCGCCTGCGCCGTGAACCAATACCCAGCCATAGGGTCAATCATGCCCCACAGGGGATCGAACTGGTTTTGCGCATCCCCGACCAGGCCCCAGGGATTGTAGGCCGAAAAATCCCAGGCGCGCGCGCCACCCGCAATGTCACAGTTGCCGTCGGATTCGCCGGGAATCTTCAGCCAAAGGTAGGCATCGAGGAGCGCCACATGGGTATTGGCGGACGGCCGCAGTCCCACGCCCGCGCCGTAGGCATTGCACCAGTTCCCGCCATTGAGCCCACTGATGACTGTGGCAGATTGATTGTAGGGCGCCAGTGCATACGGCGCAGTCTTCATCGGGCCCTGTCCGTTGCGACCGGTGTCGACCACAAAATGCGTGCTGGCCACCGCGCTGCCCATGAAGGCCTGGATTCCGGCTGTGACTGTCGCCGCATAGGCCGGGCTGTAGTTGACCGTGCTGTAGTTGGTCGCGGGATCCCGTTGACTGGGCAGCCAATCAAAGTGGAAGTTGCCATTTGCATCGTAGGCCCATGACGGAGCCCCTGTCGACGCGGCAATGGCATCAGAAACCCAGGTTCCGTACTGAATCAAATCGCTGGTCAATTGATAGTTCGACACATTGAGGAAGAAGCCCTGCGCGCGCCGTACGCCGGCCTTGACCAAACGATAGGCCGCTTCCCCCACCCCGAGCCACGCGCTGTTGGATGAATCGAGATACACCGACGCCTGTGGGGCATGGCTCTCGATGCTGTCGACTGCGTAGTTGATCTGCGCGTAGCGCTCATCCGGACTCGCCCCGGGGGCTGGAGTCGAGTTACCTGCTGCATCAGTCACGGTGGGTTTGCACCACTCGGCGGTGCCGTCAATTCCTGTATTGTAGGGAATGAGACCGAGGCCATCTGGTTCCAGGATGACGACCGCTTTGCCTGTGCCGATGCCCTGCGCGAAGCCGTCAATCCACGCCTTGTACGCGGCTGTGTCCACGGCACCGCCCCCCGAATACTGCGCACAATCGCGATACGGAAGATTATAGGCCACCAGCACGGGCACGCTGCGATCACGCTCGGCGGCCACCATGGTTTGATGGACGGCCTTCTTCACTTCGCACGGAGTTCCGTCCAAAAACCAAGCCGCATGCGGTGTGTTGGTCAGCGCCATCAACTTAAGCGCATCGGAGATCTTCCTTGTTGCGACTAGTTTCTTGATCTGCGCCACCGCCGCATCATCCGGTGCCGGCAGGTAGAATTCCGTACGCGGATCAAGACCTCGGCCCCGTGCCGGGCTTAGCGCCAGCGCGTTCGCCGTGCCCTCAGTCTGGTCGGCGACCGGCGCCTCGGCGCCACAGCCCGGGATTCCGAGTGAACCGCCTACAACCATTGCTGCTGCAATTACCCGTGTCTTCATCGCTGTCTCCTTTCCATTGGTGCACGCGACAGACGACCGCCCGCGTCCGCCCCACGTCTGGAACTACCGTGATCGGGGCGTGGCGCTCTCTGAAGATCGTCTCTGCGTTCGGAAGGCTAAGAGTCGCAGTCCTGGGGGAACGGGTCAGCTTTTCCTGGGCACTGCCGAGCACTGTTCTGGTTGATGGGCTCGCGAGAGGGCGCGCGCTCAGAGCTGGGCTCTTGGCGTGCGGGATGTTTGTGGGCGTGGCGCTCGGCGTGTTTCTGCCGTTTCGTCTTGCCTGGGGGCCGAGGGTCTGAGACTTTCTTGCTTATCATAGCCAGCGTGGTCTGCAGATCTTTGCTGGTTTCTCCCCGGATTCTTGTTGGTGGAACAACCCCACTCTCGGCGTGCCGCCGCCGCGCCGTTGGCTTTCTTGCTGGCGTGCGGTCTTACCGCAGTCACTTTTTCTGGCCTGTGGGCCAAGTAGAAATGTCCGCTTCCGCCGCCCTGGTCAGAAGAACCGGTACGAGAAGCTGGCAAACGGGTAGACTGCGTGCGTGGCTGGGCCGAGGAGGTAGACTGCGTGCGTGGCTGGGCCGAGGAACGAGGCCGCAAGACCGAGGTCGCCCGCCATCCGTCCCCCGTGGAGGCGGAGTCCGGCGCTCAGCTGAGCCCCGTCGAGGGACGCGTGCCACTCACCGCGGCGATTGTAGGAGCCCCAGCTCGCCTCAAGAAAGGCCTTGATGTGTGGCGCGATCCTCTCCAGGAGGAGGGCCCCGACGACGACATCGTCGAGGACGAGGGCATTGTCGTCAAATCCCCAGGCGCCGGTGACGGTGGCAGAGAGCAGGGAATGGCAGTCCTCGTCGAGGCAGCGGGTCGCCATGACCCCGAGCCCACCGACCGCATAGTGGGTGTAGCGTCCGTCGTTGGCGATTAGCGCCGAGACCTGCAGGGACAGGCGAAATCGCGGCATCGCGATCACTTGCCCGAATAGTTTGGCCCGATCATGTCGGCGCGAAGGCGATCCCAGGTGGGAGTCTGCAGGGGATAGAACATTAACCAGCCGGACCACGGTACTACGGTGAGGGTGGCCTGGACCCGATCCGTGAACCCGTAGGTCAACCGGTGCAGGCGCAGCTCGTAGTTGCTGTAAGTGAGGGTGCCGCGCGGCTGGGTCATGGCCGTGGAAACCAAGAAGCCGCGGTCTAGATTGGGGTCCGCGAGCGAGCCCGGCGCAGCCCCGGAGGCGCGGGTGGCCACAGGGGCCGCGCTTTCGGGCTGGGCGGACGGTTCGGCGGCACCCGCCGCGGCGACGCTGAACAAGCCCAGCAGACCGCCAAGGAGCAGCGGCAATGAACGGAAGTGCTCGCAGGAAGCCCTGGTCATCGATTACCTGCGGCGAGGGATGGGCCGGGGTCGAGGCCCACGAAATGGATCCGCAGGTCGGGCAGCATGAGCAGGAGACGAGACCAGCGAACGGTTCATGTGCAGCTCCTGACGTGAAGGCAACAGGTGCGATGTACAATGGGTTCGATCCCGGGCTGACGCAAGCTGAGTTCGATCGTCGTAGGAATTCACCCCGGGTCATTCCCAGGCGTGGTCGACCAGCGGATCCTTGACCAGGTTGGTGAGCGCGTAGAGCATTCTGTCGATGATGTCGCTGGAACTCATCCTCGTCCTGCACGACCTCGACCGCATTGAGCGGCTCGTATTGCGCACAGTGCGCTCTGCCTATTTCCGCTTGCCGACCTTTGAGCCTGAGGCCGACCTCGCCGCCACAGATAGCGTCTCTCAAGGTGCAAGCGCGCCGATTGAGGGCTTCTTGCGCTTCTTGCCCAGGACGTCGCGGAGCGGAAGCTGTTTCGCGTCGCCTCGGCGCCCGAACAAGGTCGACCCGACCTTGGGACGGAAATCTGGCCGATTGGCGCTGAGCTGCCACCAGTTGCCCGAGATCGTGACCCAAGGCTCTTGCCCATAGCGCACGAACTGCGCGGCCGCTCTCTCCAGCGTGATTCCGCTGACATTGGACGGGCCTTCGGGCAAGCTGACCGCCAGGCTTCTCAATGGCTCGACCGCGCCCGGGTAGCTGACGGTGCGGAAGACATTGAAGGCGGCTTCGAGTTGGTAGATGCTGGTATTGAAGATCTCGATGGAAGAGGGCTCGTCATTGATGAAGATGTTGTTGTACAACCTGGTCCCCCAACTTCCGTTGCGACATTGCATAGCGGCGCGTTCTGGGTTGGCCATAAGTACGGTGTTGTTCCGGATCAAATTGCCGTGACAGCCCCACAGCGGCAGGTCCCTTGGGTTCGCCACCTGGCTTGGCGATTGTGGCCCAGGCTCAGCATAGGCTCGGTCATAGGGATTCCCGTCGTCCCATTGGGCAATTCCATGATTGAAGTTGCCGTAGATGAGGTTGTTCTGGATCAAGGAATCCTGCAGACCGGCCAGGTTGAGCGAACCTCCTCCGATTTTTCCATTTTGGTTGATGACATTCTCCTCAATGATGAAGTTGACCCCTCTGCCATCAGGAAAGTTGTTCTCTCCAAATTTCTGCGTCGCCAGTCTGACCAGACCTAGCGCCCACTCGCGCGTGGGTTCTTCCTTGCGGTAGTTCTTCAGCGAGGCGTTCTTGAGCAACTCGTGGAATGAACTGACTGGATCGAGATTGCACTGCAATCCGCCAGAACTGCTGCCGAAAAGGACATTGCGACGGATGACATAATTGTCAGAACCGTCCGAAACGTAGGCCGAATGCTCAAGCGCAGACAGGGCAAATACATTGTCCTGCAGCAAAACCGAGTGCGTGTCAGTGGAATGAAGTCCCCATTTGCGGTGATTGTGCGAGAAGGTGTCAACGATGACAATGTGATGGGTCAGCTTGCCACTGCGTCCGAAGTCTCCGTCCAGCATGATTCCGGCTCGCGGGCCCCTGGGTTCCTGACCGGGTCCAGTGCTGCCCGCAATGTTGAAGCCCTGGACAATCACGTGATGGGTCGATTGCAGCAAGATCATCCAGTCTGGATCTGGCGATGGCTGGTCAATCGTCACGTCCCCGGGCTTTCCCATGGCCTTGAAATGGATGTATCGCTGGTCATCTGCGCCGGGCCTTTCGCGCAGGATGAAGCCAGCGTACCGGCCCGGCATGACAGCCACCAGGTCGCCGCCCTGGGCCATGTCCGCGGCGTTCTGGAGGCTACGAAAAACCGCGTGAACGGAATACTTCTGCGCGCTGCCTCTGTGGTCTTTGCTTCGCGCGTTCAGGTCGAGTGCGCCGACGCTTACAGTCTGGGGTGGGTGTTCAGAAGCATCCACCAGGAGCACCCGCGAATACACCTTCTGCACGTGCAGGGTGTGTCTCACCCACTCATCGGAGTCTTGGGTTTTGTAGAAGACTGGCGAGGGTGGTGGCTGAGCCATGAGGCTCTCTGAACCCCAAAGCAGGGACGCCGAGAAAAGCGTGAGAAGAGCTTTGATTCGCACCGCTGGCATGGCGCAGCCCACGCGGAGACTCTACTACAGGTGCCGAGGCGACGATTGCTTCCTCGCCCACTCATTTTGGTGGCCGTCGCCTGGCCGGAGGGCCCATGAAGGGCCACCAGGAAGGAGAGAGAGTGCCGACGGGACTTGACCCGGAACCACAACCTGCCGATGCTTGCAGGAGAGGCCAATTCCATGCGCAGCCATCTGCTTTCCCTGCTCGCGATTGTTTGCTTTGACGTAATGGCCTGCCGGCCCTCGGGACCTCGCCTTTGTCCTGAGGGAATGTCCTTGGACGGCAAGCAGTCAAAGCCTGGACAGGTGGAGTGGTGTCGCAGCAGGGACGGCCGGCGGGCTCAGTACACAGAGTTCTTGCCGGGCGGAAAAGAGAAGCGGCAGATCTGCGAGTTTCGCGAGGGCCGGGCCGACGGGCCTTTCGTTGCCTGGTTTCCCGGCGGGACAGTGTGGATCAGGGGCCAATTCACGGCCGGTCGTCCCGACGGCCGTTGGAATCAGTGGGACAAGTCTGGCTCGCGGGTCGCCGAGGGCGAGTACCGCGGCGGTCGGTTCATTGCGGGCGCGCCTGTGGCTAGCGCCGCGGCCTGCGACAAGCTGAACGTGCCGTAGGCCGTCGGCCGGAAGTCTCTCTCAGCCTGGCGGCACCAGGGCGCGCCACTGGCCGGCGGCGAGATCGCCGAGAGTGTAGTCGCCGAAGCGGGACCGGTGCAGACGGCACACCTCGTATCCAAAATGGGCGAACATCCGCTTCACCTGGTGAAAACGGCCCTCGGTCAGCGTGATCTCCACCTCGGCGCCGCCGCGAAGCACGAGCTGGGCGGTGGCGCATGGCTTGTCCTCGCCCGCGAGCAGGAGAGCGCCGCTGGCAAATTCCTCCACCAAGCGCGGCTCAGGCGCACGATCGAGTGTGGCTTGATAGACCTTTTCCACGTGACGCCGAGGTGACGTCAGACGGTGGACCAGCGCGTGGTTGTCGGTGACGAGCAACGCGCCGGTGGTGTCGCGGTCCAGCCGGCCGATGCTGGTGACCGCCGGACTGCGCTGCAGCCAGCGCGGCGGCAGCAGATCGTAGACGCGCCTGCCTTCGCGCAGGTCATGCGAGCACACGCAGCCCGTAGGCTTGTGGAAGATAACGAAGATCCCCTCGGGGAACTCCAGCGGCGCGCCGTCCAGTTGAACAGAGGCTGGCTCGGCCTTGCCGCCAGGATCGTCCTGCACCCCACCGGAGACCGTCACCCGTCCGTCGACGACAAACCTGCGGACCTTGCGGCGCGAGCCGTAGCCGAGGCTAGCGAGTATCTGATCGATCCGGCGAAGCGGTTGCATTGATGTGCGAGAGCCTAGACGGCAATTGCCGTGCGGACAAACTAGCAGCATTGCTTCGGCGTCAGCGCCGGTCGGGTCCTGAGGGCAGAAGCACCACGGCGTCGCTGCCAAAGAGGATCTGGCTGCTCTTCAGTCGCGCCGTGAACATCGAAGCGCGACTGTTGGGTCTAAGGCCGGTCTTTGCTACGACGAAGGTCGCGACCAGGTCGGCGAATCCGTCGCCGTTGACGTCGCTGAGTGAAACGCTCTCAGCCAGCGCGCGCCCCAGCCGGATTGACGCCGGATCGATCTGCTCAACATCAAGACCCGCTGCTCCGTAGACTACCACGGGCAAGTCCGACCATGAGCTGGTCGTGTTTCAATAGTGGTGGTGGTCGGGGCGCACGGAAACGTTGATGGATCGATCGCGCAAGAGCATGCCGTGCTTCTTGGCCTCGGCGATGGTTTGCTCTCGCTGCGCGTAGGTCCTTTTCGCGCTGCCGGAACTGCCGGCCAGACGGGGGGCGCACTGAAAGCGGTAGCTGAACATCGATCGCCCAGGCGCCCAGCCCCAGTCAGCGTGACCAAGGTGAACCTCGTCGGTCACCTCGCCGCAATTCCGAGTGGGGTCTTCGTTCGGGTTGAGGTCCGCCGTGGCCGCGGTGTTGTCGGCCACGCCGTCACCGTCCCAGTCCACCGGCCCAGTGGCAGGAGCCCGCCGGGGCGAGCAGGCGCCGTTCATGTAAGTGAAGTAGTCGCTATTCCCCGAACCGAGGCCGGCCGGCTCGTTGAGCTGGGTTTCGTCGAGCCTGTAGGGCGTGTTGCCCCCCGTTGGCAGAACCTGGACCGCGTAGTCCAACCGCCGCCCTCCGCTCGAGCACGAGCCGACGGGAGTCGAGGCTGTGTAGATGCCCACGAACTGGTAGCGGTAGTTCATGATGGAAAGGTAGTTGGGCTTGAAGCCAGGCAGATCCTCGGCGAGGTTGCCTTGGCACATGCCGCCCTCGCAGAATTCTCCGACGTGTTGTGAGCCCAAGCTGGTGCAGTCGCTCGAAAAGGTGCAGGCATGGACGCAGCCGAATCTTCGACATGTGCCTTGGTCGCATTTATCCCCGGGGTCGCACTGTGCATCGTTGTCGCAGCCCCAGGATTCTTGCCAGGAGCGGCAGGTTTCGCCTGCATGGTCGGGACCGTATGCCGCGCAATCGGCATCCTTGCTGCAGGGTACGGGGTCCACCCCACCGCCGTGGTGCAAGCCGAGATTGTGCCCGAGCTCATGCATGAAGGTGCCGGCCATGAAGAATCTCCTGTCATCAAGACATGTCAGTTCTTCGACATCGGTACTCAAGGAAACCATGGTGTTGTTGCCGGACATCTCTGCCTGCCCCGTCGCGGTGAAGGCCACGGGATCCGGACAAGACGCGCAATGATCGTCGCTGTCACATGAACTGTAATGGGCGAAGAGCATGTAGTGGTAGATGCGGTCGTAGGCATGGTCGAACGGGAATGGCGCCGCGTTTTTCAGGTCGTCGAGATTGACGGCGTAGGCGCCCAGAGTGCCGGGCGCGACGTCGGCGCCTTCGCAGCCTGCGGTTGGTGTGCGGAATGAGGCGACGTGCGAATGGGGGCGTGCATGGCCGCGGATGATGTGCAGATTGAACCCGCGCGCAGCGAATTGCGCCGAAACGAGGTCGAGCGTGCCTGGTGCGAGCGCCTCTGGATCGTGGGTGTGTCCCGTGCAGGTGCCGGCCGTACACTTCTCATCCACGGCGCAGGGTGCAGTCCAATGATCGGAAGATTGGACGTGGGTATTGAGGCGGCCGTTGGGGCGATTCATGAATCGGCCCTGCCAGAATTCTCGCCGCTACGCCGACATGTCGAAGCCGAGCTGCTCGGCGAGAGCGCGCAGGGCTTTGCCAGGACGGCGGCGGTTGTCCCGAAGGTGGCGCAGGTGTTCCCACAGCGCCTCCTGGGCGCGGCGGCCATGTTCGCCGCCGGGCTGCAGGGCCGCGCGCTCGAGCAGCACCAGCGCGACTTCCCAGGCTGGTGCGCCGGTGTCGTCGGGCGGCGAATTCTCCAGGAAAGTGATCAACGCGATTGCATGGAGGCGCGCCAGCGGATTGGCCTGGTCGTCGGGCAGCGGCTGGACCAGTTCGGCCGTGTCCAGAAACGCCTGGCACCTGGCCATGGTGGTGGCTTGCTCGGCCAGGTGCCCCAGGGCGCACATGCGCAGGGATTGAACGGCCTCTGTGTCGAGATCGGTCAGGGTTAGCCGCTCTTCGCCGATCTGGCACTTGAAACCCGCCTTGCCGTCATACTGGGCAGAGAAGGCAAGCACTGTGGTTTCTCCGGTGCGGCGGTGTATCACGGTGGCCTGGCCGGCCAGCCCGGCCCGAGCAGAGGCTTCGGGAACGATCGCGACGTCGAAGCCGGGCACCTGCAAGTCGTGTGGCTCGGCTGGCCCCGAGGCCAGGGCAGTAAAGGCCACGCGCGCAACCGCGCGGGCCGGGGTGACGCGCGCCTGGCTCGCCCGGCGAAATACATCGGCACCAGTTCCCAGGGCAGGTTCGTTGCTCTTAGCCCGCGCCAGAATATCCAAGACCGCGGTCTGGGGGGGACGGCCGCCCAGCGAGCGCCAGACATCCATGGCGTGGGCCGCGCGTCGCAATCCGATCATGCTCTCCAGACCCGCGATGTCGTCGAAGAACCAGGCGCAGCTCGCGTACATCAGCAGCAGCGATCGCTGCATCTCCATCAGCCCGAGGGCGCGCCGAGGTGCGTGCGCCAGGCCGCGCTTGAGCGGCCCCCATCCCATGGAGCGCAGGCCCCGCATACGCTGTTCGGGAGACGCATCCACGATCGCGCCGTAGGCATCGCGGGCTTGCCAGGGATCCGCGAAGAGATCGTCGCCCGCGTCGGTGAAGAAGTCCGCCGCGCGGTCGCGCAGATGATCCAGTGCCTCGCGCAGAGGGCCGCGCCAGGCCTGGCTCCACCCTCGGCTGGCGTCCATGGCGCAACCGCAGTGCCGGCGCCAGCGGCCCACGCCGTGCGAACAACTCCACGCAGTTCCCTCGCCATCAGGGCCGGTGTGCAGTTGGGCCTCCCAGGTGGGCGGCTGGCGCTGCAGAAACGCGGCCAGGTTGGTGACCTCGATTCCGAGCGAGGCTGCCTGGACGTGCGTTGCATAGGCCAGGGTCAGATCCGCGAACTTCTTGTGATGGCCATAGAGCTCGCCGTCGCTGGCAGCCAGCACCAGGCGCTGGCCTTTCACATTGGAACGATCGGCGGCCTTGCGCACGGCTGCCAGGAAGGTGCCGGCGTCGCGACTCGCGCTGCCGAAGGCCAGGTCGCGCGAGATCGGCCCGTCGAAGATGGCCAGGGCGATCCAGCGACCTGAACCGTCAGGATGCGGCCAACGGTATAGGCGTCCGGTGTCCAGGGTGTTGGTGTTGACCGAGACCCAGTCTTTGCCCAGCTGTCGCACAGCCGCGACTTGCTCGGGCGCCAAGATGGTGAAGCGGACCTGTGCGTCGATGAGCGCTTCGAGCGTGGCCGTGTTCACCGCGGTTTCGGGCAACCAGATGCCCTCGGCGTCACGGCCGAAGCGGAGGCGGAAGTCGTGCAGGCCCCACGCGATTTGGGTTTGCCGGTCTCGCGGCGACAGCAAGGGCGTGATGGGGTGTGCCCACACCTGGGCCATGCCACCGCCTTGGCCCAGTCGCTGAAGTTGGTTCGCATCGCCTTCGCGGATGCGTCGGGCGGCGTGCGGGTCATGACGTGCGAGCCAGCGCGCCAGGGTGGGGCCGAAGTCGAAGGTGAGGCGATCGTAGTTGTTGACCAGCGCCTTGATCTTGTTGCCGCCCTGGAAAATGCGGGCGTAGGCGTTGGCGCGGTAGCACTCGGCATGGATGCGCGCGTTCCAGTCGTGAAAGGGTGTGGCCCCGGGTTCGCGCGGCACTTCGTCGGTCCAAGGGTTTTCGCGCGGCGGCTGATAGAAGTGGCCGTGGACGACGAGCGCGAGAGGACGAGTTTTGACCATAGCGCGAGTCTAGACCGCTATGTGGCTCTGCGGATCAAAGTTAGCTGTTTCACCACAGAGAGCACAGAGGCCACAGAGTCGGACCGGAAAGGGAAGGGTTGGAGTTGTCCGGTCCGAACCCCTTCTTCCTTTCCGACCTCTGTGTTCTCTGTGCTCTCTGTGGTGAAAAGCTATCCGGCACCGCATTGGATCGCACCTTGAGAGATCTGGCTAGAAGTCGCGCGCGCGGGTCAGCCACGTATCGCCCGCCTTGCCCACTACGGTGATCCCACCCTCGCTCACGTGGTGGCGGACAGCATCGCGTGCCAGATCGTGGCCAATGTGGTCGCCAGGCGCGACGCGAACGTTCTTGTCGATGATGGCGCGCTGAACGCGCGCGCCCCGGCCGACATAGACGTTGTCGAACAGGACGCTGTCGCGGACCTCCGCGCCCTCATCGACCCAAACGTTACGGCCGAGCACGCAGTCCTTGACGAACCCGCCCGCGATCACGCATCCGCTGGACATGATGGATTGCACCAGCATGCCACGCCGTCGCTCGTCGTCGAACACCAGCTTGGAAGGCGGGTCAGGGTAGTTCTGGCTGATGATGGGCCACTCCCAGTTGTACAGATTGAAGCACGGCACGACGTTCTTCAGGTCCATGTTGGCCTCGTAGTACGACTCGATGTTGCCCACGTCGCGCCAGTAGCCCTGTTCGCCCTCCGCGGTGACGCCCGGGATCACGTTGTTGGAGAAATCGTAGCAGTACACGCGGCCGGTCTGGACCAGTGAAGGCAGGATGTCGCAGCCGAAGTCGTGATGGGTGTCGAGATGTGTGTCCGCCTCCAACGCTTCGTGGAGCGCTAGCGGCGCGAAAATGTAGTTACCCATGGAGGCGAGCGCCCGCGTGGAGTCGCCTGGGATGGTGGTGACATTGCTCTGGGGCTTTTCTTGAAACCCCGTCACCCGACCGGTGGCGTCGGTCTCGACGATGCCGAAACCTCCGGCGTCGGCCACCGGGACCGGGATGCAGGCGATGGTGGCCAGCGCATCCTTGGCGCGGTGGAAATCGACCATCTGGCGGACGTTCATCTTGTAGACGTGGTCGGCGCCGAAGACCAGCACCATGTCAGGGCGAAAGATCTCCACCAGGTGGAAGTTCTGGTGGATGGCATCGGCCGTGCCCCGGTACCAGCTTTCGCCCGTGCGCATCTGCGCGGGCACGATGGTCACGAAGTCGGCGTGCGTGCTGCGCGCGCCCCAGGTGCGCTGGACATGTTCGACCAAGGACTGCGCCTTGTACTGGGTGAGCACGTAGATGGCCCGCACTCCCGAGTTGTGCATGTTTGACAGCACGAAGTCGACGATGCGGTAGCGTCCGCCGAAGGGAACCGCAGGCTTGGCGCGGTCGCGTGTCAGCGGAAAAAGGCGTTCCCCTTTTCCGCCGGCCATGATGAAAGCGAGGAGGCGAGGCTGGTCCATGAGATTGGGCAACCCATTATATCCCCGAATTGGTCCAGAGCACCGAGCGGTTTGCCTCCCGTCGGATTTGGTATAGGAACCCGCAACGGGTTCCCATACCCTTCGGCCCCCCACCTGCCCCACCTCCCCGCTCGCTTC